>JAKLDT010000201.1 GCA_022703405.1 Bacteroidota bacterium
CAGTATTCTACCTAGCCAGGGTGAACGGTTTGCTTTATATAATAAATTCTGTTGATGATGAAGATCTTAAGGCCCGTTCTCTGAAAAAACTGCTACCGAATTCAATACTGTTCCTCGTTCCCTTCCTGTTCTTCGTTATAGCAATACTTTTTTCTGAAGGATTTGCCACTGATCCGTCAACAGGTTCAGTATCAATGGAAAAGTACAAATACCTGCATAACCTTATACAGATGCCGCTGGTGCTTATAATCTTCCTTGCTGGTGTTGTTAATGTTCTTTATGGCCTGTATGCAGCCCTTTTCAGGAAGAAAAATGGTGCAATATGGTGCACTTCTATTGGTACAATACTGGCCGTATTCGCAATATTTATGCTTGCAGGTTTTAACAATACTTCATTCTATCCTTCATCTCACGATCTGCAGAGCTCACTTACAATAAGAAATGCATCCTCAAGCCTGTTCACACTTAAAACAATGATGTTTGTTTCCTTCATTGTACCATTAGTGATAGCTTATATATGGTATGCATGGAAATCGATGAATATCAATAAGATAACAGTTGATGAAATGAATCTGAACGAACATAAGTATTAAAAAGGCGGAAGGCAAAAGGCTAAAGGCGGAAGGGGGAAAGCAACGGATTTACCTTCAGCCCTCCGCCCAGTTTATATTAATAATAGCTAACAAATTGGAACCATGTATATAACAGAATTTCTCGAATACCTTATCTGGCCGGCATTCATATTCCTGAGCTGGATTACAGTTAAATTCGCATTATCGGTATATGACAAGAAATTTCCTGAAAACGGCAGTGTCTCAGAATAAACCGGATACCAGGGAAGAAACAATATAAATCGGTATTATAAGTGCAGCGGCGCTCATTCCCAGTATGGCGAATGACACTGCAATCAGCACGAGCATAAGGTACCGCCCCTCATTGCCTTTCAGCCTGAGATCAGAAATTTTGAGTGAAAAAAGTTCAAGCCTGCTTACCATGAGCAATGAAAGTGCAATAGTAAGAAGGCTTGTTATAAGTTTATTGCCTGTAATGCTCAGGATGAATTCAGATTCTGAATAATGACCTGCAATAACAAGTGAGATCACTGCTATGGCATTTGCAGGGGTTGCCAGACCCTTAAAGCTTGTTGTCTGGCTCTCATCGAGATTGAAAACTGCCAGCCTGAGTGCGGCACAAACAGGCATAAGTGCCGCTACAAGTATCATAATGTCAGCACCTGCTATTTTAAATGACGACTCCGATGAACCAGTTGTAAGGAAATTGTAAATTATTATTGCCGGGGCAACACCGAAACTGACCACATCAGCAAGACTGTCAAGTTCCTTTCCTATGGCAGAATAAGCCTTAAGCATCCGTGCGGAAAAGCCATCCAAAAAATCGAAAACCATCGCAGCCACAATAAACCACGAGGCAGCAACAATATTGCCTCCTGCAGCAAGAATTACTGCAGTGAAGCCTGATGTGAGATTAAGGGATGTAATAAAATTCGGAATATGTTTTTTCATTTGAAATGCTGCTTGTTTAGATGTAGAATTGGTAAAATTAAAACAAATTTCGGCTTTATTATTAGTTTTGTACTAATTAGCGAGAGTAGATGAGAGACCTTAGAGGTATTAAGATAGCAGTTGATTTTGACGGAACAATAGTTGAGCATGCCTATCCTGAGATAGGGAAGGAGAAGCTTTTTGCTTTTCAGACCCTAAGGGAGCTCGATAAAATGGGAGCCAGCCTTATACTCTGGACTTTCAGAAACGGGAAAGAACTTAACGATGCAGTCGAATTCTGCAGAAGAAACGGTATTGAATTCTATGCAGTGAACAGAAATTATCCCGAGGAGGTTTACGATGAAACAGTAAGCAGGAAGATAGATGCCGACATCTATATCGATGACAAAAATATTGGAGGATTTCCGGGTTGGAGTGAAGTATACCAGCTGATCAATCCATTTGAACTTCAGCAGCTTGAAGCGGAAAAGAGAATATCAGCATCACGGAATATTTTCCGGAAGCTTTTCAGAAAAAAGGATAAAAAAGATGAATAGAAGGTTCTCAGCTTATTTAATAGTATTCTCAATAATACTTCTAACAAACTGGTTTATATCCTGTTCAGGGAAACCGGGAAAAGATGCGGTAACACATTCTGAAACTGAGGCAAAGGCTCCTGCAGAGGAACAGGTAAATCTTATTAAACTGAGGAAGCCCGGTGAAAATGCCGAACTGATACTAAACCAGCCCTTTGAAATTGAGGCAGAGCTTGTTTTTAAAAACAGGGCTCCAGATTCAGTTGTGATTGTCTTTGACAGTAAGGTTGTAACTACATTAAAATCAGAGCCGTGGAAAGTGTCAGTCGCTAAGGAAAAAGTTAATGCAACTGGCAGAAAACCACTGAGAGTTATTGCCTACAGGGATGGCAGGGCTCAGGCACCTGTAACCCGCTTCCTGCTTGTATACTCTGATATAGTGCCTCCGGTATACAGAGCCAGGATAATAAATACCTATCCGCATGATGTTCATGCATTTACCCAGGGTCTGTTTGTGAATAACGGACTGATGTATGAAAGCACTGGACAGGAGACCGAATCTTCACTTCGGGAGGTGGAGATAAAAACAGGCAAAGTGCTCAGGCTGCTTAACCTCGATCCTTCGCTTTTCGGTGAGGGCATAACTCTGTACAAAGACAGGATCTTTCAGGTTACCTGGAGAAGCAAGGTTGGCTTTGTTTATGAGAAATCAACATTCAGGCAGATCAATAAAATCTTCTATTCCACTGAAGGCTGGGGACTTACGACAATCGGCGACAAAATAGTAATGAGTGATGGCACAAATACCATTGCCTATTATGACCCTGAGATGTTCACAATGATATCAAAGATTGAGGTCTATGATAATGACAAAAAGGTTGACAGCCTCAATGAGCTGGAGTATATAAACGGCGAGATATGGGCCAATATATGGATGCAGGACAGGATAGCAAGGATTGATCCCGTATCAGGCAAAGTGAAGTCCTATATTGATTTGTCAGGCTTGTTTCCTCAGAATGAGAGAAATCCTGAAGCTGAGGTACTTAACGGGATTGCGTGGGACAATGACAATAAGAAACTGTATGTCACCGGCAAGCGATGGTCGAAGTTGTTTGAAATTGCCCTTACTGACTGAGGCCTGTTCCGTAAACAATCCTTATTGCAGAAGGAAGAATGCTGAATTCAGCAGGCGTATGACCCAGCGTTTCTCCGTCAGCTTCGCAGAATATAATTGAGTCCGATACAGCCTTAAAACTTCTGCATCTGTATCCGTCGATCATAGGATGACTTAAAATAGTACCGTCGTAAAGTATTTTCAGCTTCCTGATAATCTCAAATTTACTGATGTCTTTTATTACAGTCACGTCGAGTAGTCCATCGGTTGGATCAGCATCCGGTGTCTGGCGCATCCCGCCGCCGCAGTATTTGCCATTACCCACATTTGCTGAGAATATGCGTGTAGTCTGTTTTACCCCGTCAACTTCAAGGTCTGCAATATTGTTTTTATACTTTATAAGGCTCAGCAGCAGGCAGTAGAGATATATCAGTTTACCACCTCTTCCCTTGTCCTTGTGATAATTTGTCAGTTTAACTACATCAGATTCAAAACCGATACCTGCAATGTTTATGAAGTATCGTCTTTTTTTCTCCGCTCCCAGGTAATAATCGATTATTCCCACATCATGTCTGAGAGTTTTTCCCTCTTTAATTATTTCCGCAGCCTTTTCATGATCAAGCGGTATGCCGAATAGCCTGCCCCAGTCGTTGCCGGTACCAACAGGTATTGTTGCAAGGGTTATACGGGAGGGATCATCAATTCCTGACTGGAAGACCCCGTTAAGAACTTCATTCAATGTACCGTCACCACCGACAGTGATTATTTTCCTGTAACCTTTTTTAATGACCCCGGCAGAGAAAAGCGTGGCATCATCTTTCCCCGATGTAAAGCTGAAATCAAAATCAATCCCTTTACTTTTCAGGGTTGATGAGATAATATCCCAATCCTTTTTACCTTTTCCGTTTCCTGCGTTTGGATTGACTATGACAAACCATGCAGGCTGTGAAGAATTACTGCTCATAGGGTTCGAAAAATTAAGGATGTAAATATGTGAAATAATAAGCTATTATTAATCAGTCCGATATAAAATTTAATGCCCGGCATCGCTGTTAATAAAATGTTGAAAACCCCAAAAAAAATGTTTACAATTACATCTTTAAGTTCCCGTAGCAGTAGGTTCATAAGTAGTAAATTTGAAGCTCAAAAATAAACTGAAACAACACAGAATATAAATGGGAAGGATTATAGCAATAGCTAATCAGAAGGGCGGAGTTGGAAAGACCACTACGGCGATCAACCTTGCAGCAAGCCTAGCGGCGCTTGAGAAAAAAGTGCTGATAGTCGATGGTGATCCACAGGCAAATGCAACATCGGGAATAGGTATTGATACGAGGCAGATAAGATGCACTATATATGATTGTCTGATCGACGGAAAGGACTCAGCAGAAGCTATTATGTCCACAAGTGTTGAAAATATGGAGATCATGCCTTCAAATATTGACCTTGTAGGTGCAGAGATAGAAATGCTTGAAAGGCCTGAACGTGAAAAAATACTCAAGAATGTCCTTAAGAAGATCGTTGACAAGTATGACTATATTCTTATCGACTGTTCCCCGTCCCTCGGTCTGCTTACTGTTAATGCTTTAACAGCTGCCGATTCAGTTATAATACCTGTGCAGTGCGAGTATTTTGCACTTGAAGGTCTTGGAAAACTGCTGAATACGATCAAGATCATCCAGAGTAACCTGAATCCCGAACTGGAAATAGAAGGCTTCCTGCTTACAATGTATGATTCCCGTCTGCGCCTTTCGAACCAGGTGGCTGACGAGGTGAACAAGCACTTCCAGCAGATGGTTTTCAAAACAATAATACAGCGTAATATTAAACTTTCAGAAGCTCCCAGCTTCGGACAACCGGCAATCCTTTATGATGCTGATTCGAGGGGAACTGTGAACTATCTCAATCTGGCCAAGGAGCTTATTGAGAAGCAGGAAGAGAAAGTAAAAGCATAACATTAACGGTCATTTACC
>JAKLDT010000202.1 GCA_022703405.1 Bacteroidota bacterium
AAGGTTGTCTTAATCATTTCGCGCAATTCTGCTTCATCCTCTATAATAAGAACCCTGGGCATAACTTACTTGTTTATTAGCACAATATTATTGAATCAAGATAACAAAAATACAAAATCAGCCAGATCCAAACGCTTCTATACTGACAATTGAATAGCACTTTTTATTTCCTTCAGAGATACCGGCTTTACAAGATGCTGCTTAACAATTCCTGAATTGAGCAATTTATCCTCAACTGATGTACAGTTCTGGTTTGTAATAATTATACAGGGAACCGGAAAACTTAACTGCTGATAAAGAGGCAGAAAATTTTCAGGTTTTATCAGGCCTGAATCAGTCATGTAAATTATCAGGTCAGGGCTGTTTGTCTTAACAGCAAAATCATGCAAAAGCTGTTGTCTGTCAGAAAAATACATCAATATAAAACCGGTATTTTCAAGGGCCATCGAAAGCATTCTCGATTCGTGCTTGTCACCGGTAATAAACAATATTTTCCTTTTGTTTTCTTCGACCTGAACCGGCTGATGGAACTGATGCCTCACAGGCAGGTAAACAAAAAATTCCGATCCCTCGCCCTTTTTGCTTGAGACCAGAATTTCCCCGTCCATTTCAGAAATTATTCCATAAGTCACCGAAAGGCCCAGGCCAGTTCCTTTTCCGACATCCCTTGTAGTAAAGAAAGGCTCAAATATCCTGCTCAGCACAGCGGGTTCCATACCTTTACCTGTATCCTTGAATGACAGGATTACGTACTCATCGGCTACAATATTCTTGTTAAGCTGATTTGTAACAAGCTTCCCATCAACAACTTTCATGGCAAGTGACAAAGTGCCTCCATTTTCATCCATAGCCTGTATTGCATTAGTCATAAGGTTTATAAAGACCCTGAAAAGCTGAGTGGGATCCGCAAGAACCTTAACATCCTTACCAATGAGCTCGCTATTAATTACAATATTTGAAGGGACAGAAGATTTTATGAAACCAATAGTTTCAGAGAGCACCTCTGTAACACTAACAGCCACTTTCTCCTGCTCAACCTGTCTGCTGAAAGTCAGAATCTGATTTGTGATTGATCTGGCCCTGAGTACGGCGTTCAATATTTTGTTTACCTTCTCTGACAGGTCAGAATTGGCAGGAACATCTTCAAGTATAAGTTCTGAATAGCCTGTAATTGTAGTCAGTATATTATTGAAATCATGAGCAATTCCACCTGCAAGTGCACCTATAGTTTCAAGCTTCTGAGCCTGAATCAGTCTGTTTTCGAGCAGAAGTTCCCTTGTTGCATCCTCGATTACGAAGTCAAGAAAGGATTCGGAATCCGGGCTGTCAAGCGCAAGAAATCCGCTGATACGGCATGATATTTCTTCTCCCTTGCAATCGATCAGAGACAATCGTCCGAAATTTTCAATGTGTCTCTCAAGTATCTGCTCACAATGAATATCAAACAAATACTCCTGCTGGTAGAAGCTTTTCAGGTTTACCTGTTTTATTGTTGTCTCATCATAACAATTCATTATTTCAAAGAATGCCCTGTTTGCCTGAACTATCATTCCGTCAGGCCTGCATCTTACGATGCCGATTGGAATATTCTTCTCAATTTTTTTTAGTACTTCTTCCTTTTCCCTTATTTCATTTTCTTTTTCCTGAATCTTTAACTCCTTGAGCTTTGATTCATTTATATCCATTGTTTCAGCAATAAGGTGTGTTATTTCCTTACCTGTCACAGATATTGGTTTGAAAGTTACCTCAAAGTATCTTGTACCATTGCCAGGTGTCTCAAATGATGCTTCATACCTGATTATCTCGCCTTTCTCAAAGCATCTGTCTATATTGTTCTTAATGAATTCACAAAAAGTCTGTATTCCCCACAGATCCGAAAGTGTTTTTCCAACTATGTCACTGCCAATTATATTATGGGCATTACAGAATGCGAAATTGACCTTTTCGTAAACATAATCCCGGTTTATCACACTTATCATTAACCGTGAATTATTAAAGACACTCTCTGAAATCCTGTTCTCTTCAGAAAGCACTTCATCGCTGCGTTTTTTTAGCTCAGGTTGCATTTCAGGTTCCATGACAAAGGTAAATAAGTGTTATATCAAAATATTATATCAGTTCAGATCGAGGTTGAAGGTTTTCTTAACATCCTTCAGTATAGGGTATTTGTTAAACAGGTAATTGTACTTCTGCTCATCAGAATAGATTGTGTTATTTGTCTCATTAACATCTACAACAGTTTCAATATCAATTTCATTCATGATATACTTTCTTTCAAGATGGTTAATCAGACGTTGCTTATAGTATTGCACAAAAGTGTCCTTTTGTGTTGCGTTGCTCAGGTGGATAATGATTGTCTTGTTGTTCTCCAGAACAGGTGAAATAGCTTTGAACATGCTTACAATTCTTGGGCCTTCACCATTTAACAGTTCTGTAAAATCAGCCCAGCTTTTTTCAAGCAATTCAGGAGTCAGAACCTGCAGGTCACCAGCCTGCCTCTCTGAAATACCCGAAGCAGAAGCAGGTTTATCAGTATGCCCGGCATCAGGAGACTGGTTACCACTGTTTAAAAGGTCCTTTATTGAGACTGATCTGACCTGCTTTTCTATTTTTGGCTCATGCACAGGCTTTTGTGCTGGTTCAACCGCCCTGACATCCTCAGAAGTCTTCTCAATCTGCCTGGCTGTATTTGATCTGGAAGGCACAGGAAGCTCTTCTTCCTGATTTATTACCTGTTCAGATTTTTTTTTTTCAAGGTCACCGTAGGACTCAGCATTGATTCTGCAAAGCCTTATGAGTGCCAGCTCAACATGAAGTCTCGGATTCTTGCTTGCCTTATATGATAATTCACAGGCAGAGCCGGTTTCAAGGGACCTGAAAAGGAAGTCGGAAGAAGCAGAAGCAGTTTGCTTCAGATACAGCTGCCTTATTGCCGGTGTTGCTTCGAGAAGTTTTATTGTTGATTCATCCTTACAAACAAGCAGATCACGAAGATGGCTGTTAAGACCTGAAATAAAATTATGTCCGTCAAAGCCTTTCTCAAGTATCTCGTTGAAAGTCAGAAGCACCGAAGAAACATTTCCTTCAAGTGCACCCTGAATTGTCTTGAAAAAATACTCATAATCAAGTACATTCAGGTTTTCAATAACATTTTTATAAGTAATGCTTTTACCGCACAGGCTTACTATCTGATCAAATATAGAAAGGGCATCACGCATTGCCCCGTCAGCCTTCTGTCCGATTACATGTAAAGCTTCCTCTTCAGCTTCTATCCCTTCATTTTTAGCAACGAACTGCAGCCTGTTTACGATATCCTCTATTCTTATCCTGTTAAAGTCAAAGATCTGACAGCGCGACAGAATAGTCGGAATAATCTTGTGCTTTTCTGTCGTTGCAAGAATAAAAATTGCATGTGGAGGTGGCTCTTCCAGTGTTTTCAGAAAGGCATTAAAAGCAGATGACGACAGCATGTGTACCTCATCTATTATATATATGCTGTATTTTCCAACCTGGGGAGGAATCCTTACCTGGTCATTCAGGCTCCTTATGTCTTCAACCTTGTTATTTGAAGCTGCATCAAGCTCATGAATATTAAATGACCGCTGTGAACTGAAAGAGATGCATGATTCACATTTATCACAGGCATCACCATCAGGCCCGAGGTTAATGCAGTTAATAGTCTTTGCAAAGATCCTTGCACAGGTTGTTTTGCCAACACCGCGAGGGCCGCAAAACAAGTATGCATGAGCCAGATGCTTGTTCCTGATGGCACTTTTCAGCGTATTTGTAATTGTATCCTGACCAACCACCATGTCAAAACTGGCAGGACGGTACTTGCGCGCTGAAACAATAAAGTTCTCCATATACTAATGCTTTCTCACACTTTTACTGATACAAATATAGTTTAAAAAGGTATCAGGCAGATGCAGCTTCAAATATTCGCATCAAAATCTTGGAAGTGACTCAGAATAGTCATAATCCATATTTTTTTACATAAAATTTTCGTAAAAATCAAAATAATTGTACCTTTGCGAGCCAAATTAATACTTAATAATTAACTAATTAAAACTATGTTGAATCAGTACGAAACCGTTTTCATTGCAACTCCCGTTTTGTCTGACAATCAGATGAAGGAAGCGGTACAGAAATTCAAGAAGGTCATCACCGACAACAGCGGTGAGATCGTTCATGAAGAGAACTGGGGCCTGAAAAAACTGGCCTATCCTATTCAGAAGAAGTCTACAGGCTTCTATTATCTCCTCGAATTCAGGGGCACTGGTGACCTTGTTGAAAAACTTGAAGTCCAGTATCGCCGTGACGAAAGGATAATAAGGTTTTTGACCTTCAGGATGGAGAAATTTGCCATCGAATATGCAGAGAAAAAGAGAAGACAGAAAGAATCAGCTAAAGCAAAGGAGGAATAAGACATGGCACAGAACGAATCGGAGATCAGATATCTTACACCTCCAACAGTTGAGGTAAAAAAGAAAAAATACTGCCGTTTTAAAAAGAACAGGATCAGATATATTGATTATAAGGATCCTGAGTTTCTCAAGAAATTTCTCAATGATCAGGGAAAAATACTTCCCAGAAGGATCACAGGAACATCACTTAAATATCAGAGGAAAGTTGCAAAGGCTGTAAAGAGGGCCAGACATATTGCACTTCTTCCTTACGTTACTGACCTATTAAAATAAGGAGGCAATATTATGGAAATTATACTTTTACAGGACGTCAATAAACTCGGTCAGAAAGACGATATAGTTAATGTAAAGGCCGGCTACGGAAGAAATTTTCTGATTCCCAGAGGCTTTGCAGTTGCTGCAACATCTTCAGCTAAGAAGATGCATGCAGAGAACCTGAAACAGAGAGCACACAAGGAAGAAAAAATCAAAGCTCTTGCTCAGGAAATGGCTGGAAAGCTTGCAGGTGTTAAAGTTACCGTAGGTGCAAAAACAAGTACATCCGGAAAAATATTCGGATCAGTAAATACTATTCAGATTGCCGAAGCTCTTAAGGAAAAAGGCTTCGATATCGACCGCAAGAACATCACTCTTCCCCTCGACCAGATTAAGGAAGTTGGAAGCTACAAGGCAGTTGTCAAGCTTCACA
>JAKLDT010000203.1 GCA_022703405.1 Bacteroidota bacterium
TGATCCGGTAGAGAAGATCTTCCCTGAATTCTCCATCCCTGACCATACGGGACAGATCCCTGTTTGTTGCACATATCAGACGGATGTTCACCGGGACAGGTTTATTTGAACCTACTTTCACAACCTGTCTGTCCTGAAGCACTCTCAGCAGCTTTGCCTGCGATTGCAGTGACAGGTTTCCTATCTCATCAAGGAATAGGGTTCCCTTGTCAGCTGATTCAAACTTGCCTTTCCTGTCATCTGCTGCATCGGTAAAAGCGCCCTTTACATGTCCGAAGAGTTCACTCTCAAACAATGTTTCGGTCACAGAGCCCATATCAACGCTCACCATCAGTTCTCCTGACCGCATCGACAGATTGTGGATCTCCCTGGCTACAAGCTCCTTACCCGTTCCATTTTCACCTGTAATAAGTACATTGGCATCTGTTGCCGCGACTTTCCTAACAATGTTCATTACGTTGATCATTGTCGGAGAGGCACCAAGGACTATCCTTTCTCCTCCCTTATTGATCTCCTTCTTCAGCTGTATATTATCCTGCCGGAGATTTGAAGCTTCAAGCCTTGAATTACGAAGCTGCATTGCAACATTGAGAGTTGCAAGAAGCTTTGTGTCGTTACATGGTTTCATTATGTAATCGACTGCACCCTCTTTTATTGCCTTTACAGCAAGTTCCATATCCGACGAATCAGTCAGGATGACAACACTGATATTCTTATCCTGCCTGAAGATCTCCCTCATCCAGTAGAGTCCTTCATTGCCATTATGAACATCAGACCGGAAATTCATGTCGATAAGGGCAATATCTGGACTGTACTGTATAATTGCTTCAGGAATCCTATTAGGATTTGTTAATGATATCACTTTATCAAACTCTTGTTTTACAATTGATTCCAGCGATTTTAAAAGCTCCCTGTCTCCATTTGCAATCAATATCGTTCCTTTCATAATAAGGGTATTTTGATAAAGACGGATGAAATTTATAAATGTGTCAAAAAAATAGACATTATTTTATTTTTTCTCAGGATTTTATGAGAAATGATGCAACATATTTCACCTCTGATCGTCTTTAGAGTGAAGAAAAGATCAGAAAACAATTTAATACGGGCAGCCATGACAGTTAAATTAAACGCAAACGAGGTAGTTCTCAAGGCCGGTGATACAAACCAGGTGGTGGATAATGTAAAGGTTGACGGCAAGCTGATAGTCACAAACCAGAGAATTTACTTCAAGGCCCTGAAGGAGGAAATGGAGAATTCTAACCTGGAGATCTTGTTTGAAAACATCATGGAAGTGATTTTTTACGGCAATGGTTTCTTTGCGACAAAGGGGCTTAATGTAGTAACCCGCGACGGAAGGAGTCTTATGTTCCCACTGCAGAAAAGAGACGAAATAGGTCAGCTCATAAATAAGATGTATTAAGACATCTTATATCATCATATAATCCGCAAATTGAAACAAAAGGGTAGCTCAGAAGAGCACCCTTTTTTATAATCCACAGGAGAGTCAACATGATTCCTCTCCCGCTAACACCATTGCCGTCAATCCAAGAATAGTACATTAAAAGGAATGTGCTAAAAAAGTTTCCCCTCCTTTTGAAGGAGGGGTGGCCGCAGTTATTTGATTCTTAATATATTAAAAGTTCATTCTGCGGCCGGGGTGGTTGATTAAATTGGTTCTTTCTTTAATTCTATGTTTAATAATCACATCTTCAACCGGAAGGAACTTAAATATATCAGATCGTGAAGTTATACATTGAATCTGAAGGAGATCCGCATGGGCATTAGATTATTAAGACTGAAATCAGGGATGATTATCTTCAGAGCTTAAGATTCACTTTGCTTAGATTTGAAAACCGAATTATATTTCAATATCCTGAATACTTGAAAAGTGATATACAAAAGTACTTAAAGAGAAAGATTGAGTAAAAGTGACATATGAATCAACCACCCCGGCCGGGATTAAAACCACATATAATATTGATAATAAGGTAGCCCGGCCACCCCTCCTTCAAAAGGAGGGGAAACTTGAAACCTTGCTATCTCATCATAAAAAAGACCCTTAGCTTGACTACTATGCTACTAACGCGGGATTCCCTATTCATATTTTAACGACTGGGCGGGATTAATCCTTGCCGCCTGCAACACCTTGTAACTTATTGTAATAAGCGCTATTGTGAGGGCAATGCCAAGCCCGGCAATAAAACTTATAAAGCCGACATCTATCCTGTAATAAAAATTCTCAAGCCATTTACCTGCAACATAATATATTACAGGCCAGGATATTACAGCTGAAATTGTTACAAGAACCATAATTTCTTTTGATATCTCGTAATATATTCCGGCAACAGATGATCCCATAGCCTTCCGGACTCCGATTTCCTTTGTCCGCTGCTCTACAGTGAATGATGTGAGTCCGAAAAGTCCCAGACCTGCAATAAAGATCGCGAGGAATGAAAAGATCACTGCCATCTGTGCATTCTGTTTTTCCTGGGAATACATCTGTTCAAAATCCTGATCTAGGAAATAATACTGCAAAGGATCATCTGTCAGATACTCTTTCCATACCTTTTCAATTTCACTTATTGTTCCTGAGATGTTACGACCATCGAGCTTCACACTGAGATAGCCCCAGAGTATATTATCCTTTTTGAATTGCATCATATAAGGACCGATAGGATTACGCAGCGATTCAAAGTTGAAATTCTTCACAACTCCAATGATCTGCCTGTAATCGAACCTTCCCGAGTCTCTGGGCTGAAGGAACCTGATCTGATCTATTGCACTTATATTGAAATCCTTAACTGTTGTTTCATTCACAAGACATGCATCCTGATCAGTTGTGTAAGACTCCAGGAAATTTCTGCCATCAGCCATTGTCATTCCATAGGTATCTATATAATCATAATCAACCCAGTTTGTCTGAAGAAGAAAACTCTCATCCTTTCTGCCTTCAATTCCATACCCGTTATTGTTATTATTTCTGCCAGGAACAGCCGTTGAACTGGCGATATTGACAACTCCCGGTATTTTCTTTACTGATTCCTTGAATGACTTGATCTTATTGCCCAGCGCTCCCGCCCTGTTTATCACAATAAGATTCTCCTTATTGAATCCGACATCCTTGTTCACCATGAAGCTGATCTGCCTGTACATAATTATTGTGCCTATAATCAGCAAAATTGATATTGCAAACTGGAACACAACAAGCACCTTGCGCAATCTTCCGCTCTGCATGCTGTTCTTCACTTCACCCTTGAGCACCTCGTAAGGACTGAAGGAAGACAGGAAGAATGCCGGGTAACTGCCTGCCAGAAAACCAACAAATACTGCAAAAAGCAGCAGAGCCGGGATAGTATAAATGCTTTTCAGAAGACTAAACTCAAGGGTTATTCCCAGCAGGTTACCGAAATATGGCAATGCAACTTTTACAATTATCACGGCAACAATGAGGGAGATAAAAGAAAGGATGAATGATTCGGAAAGGAACTGCACAATAAGCATCCCCTTTGTTGAACCACCAATCTTCTTTATGCCGACTTCCTTTGCTCTCCTTGCTGACTGAGCTGTTGAGAGATTCATGAAGTTAATTGCAGCTATCAGCACAATCAGCAAAGCCACACTACCGAAAATCCACAGGTATTTCGGATCGCTTGCTGCCTTGAACTGCTGTTGTATTGAAGGATCGAGATGAACTTTCGTAAGCGGTTGAAGAAAGTACCTGTACCTGTTGCCCTGGGCAAGAAAATCCTCAAGAGATATTCCCATAAATCTCTGAACCTCAGGCCCTACATATTTTTCAAGCATTGCAGGTATCTTTGCATCTACATCTTCCCAGCGTGTATTGGGCTTCAGTAATAAATAAGTACTGAAGCTGTTGCTCAGCCATACCGGATTCGTTGACCTTGGATTTGTCATGAATGATCCGATAATATTAGCTTCAAAATGAGTATTCGAAGGGATATCCCCGAAAACTCCGCTGACAGCAAATCGTGCAGTATCACTTCCAACCTTTATGTACTTATCAATTGGATCTTCATCCCCAAATATTTTTCTTGCAGTTGACTCTGACAGAACAACTTTCCTTGGTGAATTAAGAAGATTTTCCCTGTCACCCTTTAATACCGGTATTGAAAAAATCTCAAAAAATGAAGAGTCTGCTTCAATGAAATGATCTTCGGTAAAGGTCTTCTTATCATATTCAATTACAGTCGGTCCCCAGTTGTCCATCCTAAGGAATTTGTCAACCTCAGGAAACTCCCTGCCCATTGTGGGGCCAATCGGCGCGCAGGTATAGGCTCCAACGATTTCCTGACCTCCTATTTTCCCGCTGAGGACTATCCTGACTATCCTGTCTTTTTTCTCATTGTACCTGTCATAGCTGGCTTCATTTATCACAAAGAGTGCTATGAGCAGGGTGCATGCTATTCCGATCGACAGTCCGAGTATATTTATTATAATGTATGCACGCTGTCTTTTTAAAGATCTTATGCTGTGCTTAAACAGATTGTTTAACATTTTGGGTACTGCATTTAGGGTTATTACGATTCGATCCTGTTAAATTATTTTACATATTTCTGCAGTAAAGACGAACAAAAATCCTGATAGTTGCAGATTTTCTATTCAAGTTTGAGAGCCTGAGCCGGATTTATTCCTGAGGCCCTGTATGACTGCCAGATAACAGTTAACAGCGCTATACCCATAGTTGCGAGTGCAATTACACCAAAGACCCAGATTTCCAGATCAATACGATAAGGGAACTGAGTCAGAAGCTTCTTAAGTATAAACCATCCGGCAGGAAAAGCAATTACAATTGAAATCATTACAAGTAAGATAAATTCTTTCGACATAGAATAAATCACTGACAATGAACCTGCTCCCATCACTTTTCTTATCCCGATCTCATTTGTACGTTTTTCAGCAGAATATGAGGCAAGTCCGAATAAGCCAATACATGCAATGAATACGGCAAGCACAGTAAAATACCCGAGCAATTTCGTTACCCTGTTTACTGTTCTGAAATGATAACTGTAATCCTGATCTATAAAAGAATAATCGAGGGGATATTCCGGAAGAACCTCTTTCCACACTTTTTCAACTGCTTTAAGTGAAC
>JAKLDT010000204.1 GCA_022703405.1 Bacteroidota bacterium
CCCCGGACATTTCAACGGCGTAGCACAGGTAGTCAGCAGGCTCTTTGCTGCAGTGAAACCCGATATTGCAATATTTGGCCAGAAGGACTTCCAGCAACTTGCTGTTATTAAAGAACTTGTACGCCAAACTAAGGATAAGGTCATGATAATCGGGAGCCCAATTATCCGCGAAAAAGACGGCCTGGCAATGAGCAGCAGGAATACTCTTCTCCTGCCCGGGATAAGAAAGAATGCAGGCATAATATTCAGCACGCTGACAAAAGCTACTGAAATGATGAAGACAAGGGATATTCCAGAAATAAAAGACTTCGTGAACAGCACAATCAATGAGGTTGAAGGATTCTCTGTCATCTACTTTGAAATTGTCGACGATGTACAGCTTTTTCCTGTCAGCCTGAAAAAGGAAATGTCGCCTGAAAAGAAATATTTCGGATGTATTGCCGTTAAAGCAGGAAATATACGACTGATCGATAATGTCGAATTTGGTTGTTATCAATAAAAAGGTTGATTAACTTTGCAGTTTGTAATTTCTTGTTGCAACAACAGCACTATGTTTATTGAAGTTTTAAAATCAAAGATTCATAAAGCCACCATTACTGGAGCAAATCTGCACTATGTAGGCAGCATATCAATTGACGAGGATCTGATGGATGCAGCAGATCTTATTGAAAATGAAAAGGTGCACGTACTGAACCTGAATAATGGTGAAAGGCTTGAGACCTACGTAATAAAAGGGGAAAGAGGTTCAGGGGAAATATGCCTAAATGGAGCAGCTGCCCGTAAAGTTATAGCCGGAGATATTATAATTATTATGTCCTTTGCAATGATGGATCAGAAAGAAGCCCGTGTCTTCAAGCCAAGAATAATCTTCCCCGATACTAACACAAATAAACTTATCTGAACTTGAAAAAGGGCATCCTCCAAAGTCTTAAATTCATTGCTTTTCTTATCGTGGGAGCCGGACTGATGTGGCTGGCATTCCGTTCAGTTGATTTCAGCAAACTTGCTGCAGAACTGAGGGAAGCTGACTTATCATGGTTGCTGTTGTCCGTATTCTTCGGTCTGCTTGCTTATCTGAGCAGGGCACGCCGCTGGGCTATCCTCGTTTATCCGCTGGGTTACAGGCCTTCTTTCATGAATTCCTTTTATGCCCTGATGACCGGATATCTTGCAAACCTGGCACTTCCAAGAATAGGTGAAATAACAAGATGCGTTGCACTGGGCAAAAAGGAAAAAATTCCGGTTGACCAGCTAATAGGGACTGTTGTAATTGAAAGGACAGTTGACTTCCTCTCTCTTCTCTTAATTACAATTGCACTTATAATAACAAGCACCGACGATATTGGCATCTTCATGAAGGAAAGCATACTGGAACCGATTGAACAGAGTGTTGTTTCGGTATTCGGAACAACATGGGTATTATGGATTGCCCTCTTCGTTCTGGGTTCTGTTTCCCTCGGACTTATGATCGGCTATCGTCACAGCCTGAGAAAAATAAGGTTCTTTGCAAAGATGTTCGATATTGCCAAAGGCATTGTAAACGGACTGAAAACAATTACAAACCTTCAGAATAAGTGGGAATTTATTTTCCATACAATATTCATCTGGGTAAATTATGCACTCATGACCTGGGTTGTTGTATTTTCTCTTGAGGTCACCTCTCATATTACCTTTACTGACAGCATCTTCCTGCTTGTAATTGGAGGCCTTGCAATGTCAGCGCCTGTACAGAGTGGACTGGGAGCTTTTCATTATATAATTTCGCGTGGTCTGCTTATTGTTGAAGGAATTCCTCTTGAAGACGGGCTTGTTTATGCCCTGCTCACACATGAATCACAACTTATTTTCGTGGTTCTGATAGGCGCAGTTTCATTTTTCATGATTTTCAGAAAAGGTAAGGGAGAGGAATCCACTGAGAATAATTCATAATCAGCATGGCAAAGAACAAGACTGTTTTTGTCTGTCAGAACTGCGGCGCTGAATCGGCAAAATGGATCGGCAGATGCCCCTCATGCAGGGAATGGAACAGCTATCATGAGGAAATAATTCCTGGTTCTGCTGCCAGGGAAACATCTGCACTGCTTACAAGGGAAAAAAGAAAACCGGAGAAGCTTGATGACATCAGGTCTGATGAATTCTCAAGGCAAAAATCAGGCATTGCCGAGCTCGACAGGATACTTGGAGGAGGAATTGTTTCAGGATCACTTATTTTGCTGGGAGGAGAACCGGGAGTGGGAAAATCAACCCTGGCACTGCAGATTGCACTTGCCCTGAAGGATAAAAAAATACTTTATATCTCAGGCGAGGAAAGCGAGGAACAGATCAGCCTAAGGGCAGGAAGGATGAAGAAATCAAACCCTGAGTGCTATATTCTCAGTGAAACAGAGCTCGAAAAAATCCTTGTACATACAGACAACCTGAAACCCTCACTGATAATTGTCGATTCCATACAGACCATAAGCACCTCAGCGCTTGAGTCTTCTGCCGGAACTGTTTCCCAGGTGCGGGAATGTGCAGCCCAGCTGCTGAAATATTCAAAGATATCAGGCATACCTGTATTCCTTATCGGCCATATAACAAAGGACGGTACCCTTGCAGGCCCGAAAGTACTTGAACATATTGTCGATGTAGTCCTTTATTTTGAAGGCGACAATAACTTTGTCTACAGGATATTGCGATCGGTAAAAAACCGTTTCGGCTCAACGGCTGAAATAGGAATATTCGAAATGATCGACAAGGGTCTGAGAGAGGTTGCCAATCCTTCAGAATTATTTATAAACCAGCATGATGAGATACTCAGCGGCATCGCAATTGCAGCTACTGTCGACGGGCTCCGGCCTTTCCTTATCGAGACCCAGGCTCTTGTGAGCACTGCTGTTTATGGCACTCCCCAGCGTAGCTCAACAGGTTTTGATACAAGACGACTCAATATGCTTCTTGCAGTACTCGAGAAAAGGGCTGGCTTCAAGCTGGGAGTGAAGGATGTCTTTCTGAATATTGCAGGGGGAATTAAAGTCAGCGATCCGGCAATAGATCTTGCAATACTTGCTTCCGTTCTTTCATCAAACCTCGACATCCCTATCGGCAGGGATGTCTGTTTCGCCGGAGAGGCAGGCCTGTCAGGCGAAATACGTCCGGTGTCCCGCATTGAACAGAGAATAAGGGAAGCCTCAAAAATGGGATTTAAATCTATTTATATTTCAAAGTTTCACAGGAACCTTGATACAGGAGGTCTAGATATAAAGGTAACCCCTGTCGGTAAGATTGAACACCTTGTAAGATCATTGTTCGCCTGAAAAGGATTCAAGGCTCAGGACACAAGGTGTTTTACCCTGAGCCTTGCGTCGTGAGCCCTGCGCCATTTCAATACCTGTAACGACGTGCGTTATCCCGCCGTGAATTCTGTCTTTTGATTTTATCACAATCAAGCTCCCAGTGGAAATCAGCCGGCCGTTCAAATTCATCAGTTTCCATTATCCCGAACTGTGGATCGGCATATACTTTCTTAAGAAACAATGCAAATACAGGAAGGGCCATGTTTGCGCCCTGACCTTCACCAAGTGTTTCAAAATGTATTGCCTGGTCTTCCCATCCGCTCCATACCCCTCCCACAAGATTCGGAGTAACTCCCATAAACCATCCGTTTGAATGGTTCTGAGTGGTACCGGTTTTCCCACCTATCTGGTTCATAAGGTTATACGGATCAACCCTCATTCTCCTTCCGGATCCTGTGAGAACCACATTCTGAAGAAGGTTTATCATCAGGTATGCATGCTCCTCACTCAAAACCTCTTCAATCTTTGGAGCAAACCTTGATATAACATTTCCGTTTTTATCCTCAATGCGAGTAACATACATCGGCCTTGTGTAAACTCCCTTGTTTGCAAATGTGCCATAAGCGCCAACCATCTCCTCAAGCTTAATGTCGGAAGTTCCAAGGAAAATTGAAGGAACAGGGTCTATAAAACTCCTGATTCCCATCTTATGCATCAGGTCAGTAACCGCAGTAGGCTTGAACTGCTGCATAAGCCATGCCGAGATGTAGTTCTCCGACTGGGCCAGTCCCCACTTTAAGGTGACCATCTTATTATGATATTCTTTTGGCCCTGAACTTTTGGGAATCCATGTTGTATCACCTACATCGAAAGATCTGGGTATGTTTTCAACCTCGTAGCATGGAGAATATCCATTTTGCATGGCTATTGTATAAAGGAAAGGCTTTATGGTACTACCTACCTGTTTCCTCTGCTGTGTTACAGCATCATATTTGAAATACCTGAAATCAGGACCACCAACATAAGCTTTTACATAACCTGTATGTGGATCTTCAACCATGAATGACGACCTGATGAAATATTTGTAATACCTCACTGAATCGAGAGGAGTCATCACTGTATCAATCTCGCCCTTCCATGAGAAAACCCTCATTTTGACAGGCGTATTGAATGCAATAATAATAGAATCCTCAGGTACTCCTGCCCTCCACATTGATCCATAACGCTCAGTGCGTATAATGGATTGTTTCATTATCTCATCTATTTCCTTCTTTGTAACGTCATCAGAATACGGAGGATTTTTGAAGCCCTTAGCTCTTCTGTAGAAATCGGGCTGTATTTCCTTTGAAAGATGCTCGGTGAGGGCCTGTTCAGCATACTCCTGCATCCTGGAATTGATTGTTGTATAGATCTTTAATCCGTCCTTATATAGATTATAGGGCGTCCCGTCAGGTTTAAGGTTTTTATTGCACCAGCCGTATAGCGGATTATTCTGCCACTCCCAGTAAGCATCATCGTATGACGACTGATTCTGATATTTCATGCGGTCCGGTTCAGGTCTCCGCATTATATTCCTGATATATTCACGGAGATAGGTTGCAAGACCGGTGTTGTGATCTTCTAATTTGAAATTCAGTTCAATAGGCAGCTTCATCACAGAATCGGCAAGTACTGGAGTGATATATCCATACTTGGCCATCTGGGAAATGACAACATTACGTCGTTCCAGCATCAGGTCATAATTCCTTACCGGATTGAAGCGTGCAGAGTTTTTGAGCATTCCTATAAGCACTGCTGACTGCT
>JAKLDT010000205.1 GCA_022703405.1 Bacteroidota bacterium
AGAAGGCAAGCCAGGTATTGCCAGGGCTCTATTTCAAAGTTGCCTATGCTTCATTGAATGAGAAAAAACCTGCATCTGAGATTATTCAGAACGCAAAGACTGCTCTGGCAGTTGCTGAAAAGTATGGCAACGAGTCAAATAAAGGTAATTCACTCAAAGTGCTTACACAGGGTTATAACCTTAAAGCAGGAGAATATTTCACCAAAAGCGATTATGATAATGCACTGTTAACCTATGACAGCCTCCTTGCTGTCAACCCGGGTTTTGTAAATGCCCTGTTCAACAAAGCATCAATTTATATGAAGCAAAATAATTCAGCAGCTGCGGAAGAAGCAATGGATGCTTATCTTGGAAAGCTGAAACCCGGTGCTGATGATGCTAAAATAAAACAGGCTTCAACTTCTGCACTCGAATATTTCCGCGCTTCAGGATCAAAGGCTTCACAGGCAGAGAAACTTGATGATGCTCTTGCTCTTCTGAACAAGGCAGCTAAATATGGTGAAGACAAGGATCTGTATTATTATTTTGCTGATGTATACAACAAGCAGAAAAACTTCGACAGCGGCCTTGAATCAGCTCAGAAAGGTCTTGCCCTTGAAACCGGTGCCGATGATGCAAAAGCAAAATTCTATTTCCAGATAGGTCTGGCGCAGGAGGGAAAGGGTCAGAAAGCAGAGGCTTGTGCCTCCTTCAAAAGCGCTCTCTTCGGACCGTTTGCTGAACCTTCAAAAGCAAAACGCACAAATCTTAAGTGTCAGTAGGCAGCTAATAATCAATATTTTGGCTTAAAGACTGATCAGTTTTTGCAAAAAAGCTTGCAGAGTAATAAAATATATTATAACTTTGTATCTCAAAGTACTTTTAATTATGGAGAAAAATTCTACATCAGCAGAGGAACTAAAAACAATAAGGTCAATTATGGAGGAGTCGACAAGATTCCTGTCGTTAAGCGGACTTGCAGGCGTATTCATGGGACTTGCAGCGATACTGGGTGCAGTGCTTGTTCATATAATTGTTTTGGAAAATGGCAGTTTAAGGCTTGATGCATATTTCTCATATCTTGCCATAAGCGAGGTTGACAGAATTCCATGGGGTATAATATCCATCGCCCTGGCAGTGCTCTTGTTTTCAGCTGCAGTTGCATTTTATTTTTCTCGCCGGAATGCTGCAAAGTCGGGTAGAAGCATAATGACACCTGTTGCAAAACGTCTTCTGATAAGCCTCCTGATACCCCTTGTAACAGGTGGTATTTTTTCCTTTATTCTCATGTTCCAGGATCTGTACCAGCTTATTGTACCGGTGTTACTCATCTTTTATGGTCTTGGTCTTGTAAATGCAGGCAAGTTTACTTACAGTGAAGTGTTCTATCTGGGACTTTGCGAGATAGTTACTGGTCTGGTTGCCATCTTTTTCCCGCCTCTCGGACTTATATTCTGGAGTATCGGATTTGGTCTGATGCACATTGGATATGGGATATACATGTTCAGAAAGTACGAATCATGAAAGATCTAATCGCAGGATTAAATAAAGTTTTCGAGAGCCGCATCAGGCTTGGCATAATGTCGATACTGATCGTGAATGATTCCTATGATTTCAATAATCTGAAGGAAACCCTGAATGTAACTGACGGAAATCTGGCAAGTCACCTTAAAGCCCTTGAAGAGAAAGGATTGATAAGGGTTGAAAAACATTTTGTCGGCCGGAAGCCGAATACAAGTTACATTATAACAGAAAATGGAAACCTCTTATTCCGGCAGCATCTGAAAGCCCTTGAGGATCTGATTAATGCAAAATAAATTTTTTTATAAATTCACTTTGAAATGCAAAGTAACACCTTAACAATCGATAGTATGAGAAATGAGATTCTTAAAAATACCGGAGATGCTGAAGCTCTTGAAAAGCTCTACAATAGCAATAAAAAGGCATTCAGGGCAGCTTTTTATGAGGTATTTCCTGAAATTGGCAACACTGAAACTGCAAGAGTCTGGAAAGCCAGGCTGGAGTATGAATCCGGGACTGACATTCTTAAGACCTTCCCCCTTTCCGAGTTGCTAATTGTAATTGCAGTCTGTCTTATCCCGGCATTTCTTATAAAGATCCCGGCGATATTTCCCTCACTTGTTTCAGAAGATATTTTCCTTCAGAGGAATATTTCACTGATTGTTTTCCTGGGACTGGCTGTTTATACAATGTGGAGGAACAATGTTACTGATCTGAATAAAATAATACTTACAGGTGTGGCCTTCCTGATACCTGCGGTATATATAAATCTTCTTCCCGGCGGAGATCCCGGAGATTCGATTATCCTTGCCTTTATTCACCTGCCGGTTCTGATGCTCTATTTATTCGGGTTTATTTTTGCGAACTATGATTACAGGAATACTGAAATCCGGATAGAATTTATACGGCATGCTGCTGAGCTTGTGATTGTTTTTGGCCTTATTGCAATTGCAGGCGGGATACTCACAGCAATAACGATAAATCTTTTCAGTTCAATAGGCCTTGATATCGAAAACATTTATACCGAATATATCGTTGCAACCGGAGCGGCTGCAGCACCTGTTTTTGCTTCCTGGCTTTTAGAAAAATACCCGAATATGGTAAGCAGAATCGCACCTGTTATAGCAGGAATTTTCAGTCCTCTTGTCCTCTTAACCCTTATAATCTTCCTGTTGACCTTTGTAATAAGCGGTAAGGATCCTTATAATGACAGGGATTTCCTGATAATATTCAATGTTATGCTTTTGGGTGTTATGGCTATTATTATCTTTTCAGTATCCGAAACTTCTGTTATAAGGAAGCAGAAATTCAATGCAGCTGTTCTTTTTGCACTGTCAATATTCACAATTGTAATTGACTTAATTGCCCTGTCTGCAATATTTTACAGGCTGGGAGAATACGGAATGACTCCAAACAGACTTGCTGTGCTCGTTTCAAATATACTGGTGCTTGGCAATCTGATACTTATTATGACAGACCTGTTCAGGATAAACTTCAGGTCGGGTCAGTTCAGTAAGGTTGAAACAACTGTGGCAAGATACCTGCCTGTTTATCTGATCTGGGTGCTTATAGTTACATTCGGTTTCCCTCTCTTCTTCGGAATGAAATAAACATATCCATTAAGTGATTTAACCGGGAGCTTGTCAATGCTGATGAAGCTCCCGGTTTTATTTTAACCAACCCCAGCATAACTTCTGATTCAGTGTGCGGATATGTTTTTTGCCTGAAATTACTTACTTTTAGCTGAGCTTATTTATGATTTCCTGCCTTGTAATTCCGTTTTCAGGCTAAAGGTGATTATATTTTTTGCTTCTGAGAGTACACGCCTATGGATGACAGGAACAACCTGAATATTATTATTCCCTTATATAATCCTCATGAAGGATGGGAAAATAATTTCATTGAATCTGTGACTGCCGTCAGGGAACAGCTGAACGGGACAAAACTTTCCGTTATACTTGTAAATGACGGCTCAACAATAAAAATATCAGGCATTGAGGAAATTACAGGCCGTTTTGATTTTCTGAAGTATTGTTCCTATCCTGTAAACCGTGGCAAAGGTTATGCAATCAGGTATGGGCTGAATGTATCAGATGCAGATTACTACATCTATACTGATATAGATTTTCCTTTTGGTCATCATGTCATTTCCGATACTTATCAGCTCCTTAAATCTGATAATACAAATATAGTTGTGGGCACCAGGGACTTGTCGTATTTCAGCAAGCTTCCGGTAAAGAGAAGGATCTATTCTTTATTGCTTAAGGAACTGAATTATTTTGTTACCGGTTTTAAGATAAAGGACACTCAGGCTGGCCTTAAAGGTCTTGATAATAAGGCAAAGAAGATCCTTGCAGCAACTAAAACCAATACCTTCCTCTTCGAACTGGAATTTCTCAAGATGAGTATAAGGAGAGGGCTGAACTACAGGTTTATACATGTCAGCTGCAGACCAGGCATCAGGTTTACCGATTTCAGATTCCGGGTACTTTATAATGAAACAATCTGCTTATTAAAACTGTTCTTCAGGTGAAACCGCAGGTGCTTTTGACTTTCGATCTTGAGGAATTTGATCTTCCGCTTGAATTTTCCTGTCCTGTTTCCGTGGATGACCAGATTGAGATCTCAAATGAAGGTCTGAAGAGACTTACAGGAATACTGACTGCCCGGAATATCCCGGCAACATTTTTCACAACTTCATTTTATGCCGGCAAGAACCAGGTGCTGATGAAGGAACTGAGTGCGAATCATGAAATTGCCTCACATTCAAAGTATCATTCCTCATTCAGTGAAGGTGATATGGCAGAATCAAGGATAGAACTGCAGAAGATTACCGGGCAGGAAATCAGGGGATTCCGCATGCCCCGTTTCAGTGCTGCCAGTCTGCTGAATATTAAGGAAGCAGGATACAGCTACGATTCATCATTAAATCCCACTTTTATACCCGGCCGCTACAATAAGCTGTCGTCACCAAGGTTGTATTACACCGATAATGAAAGCCGACTTGCAGAACTACCAGTTTCTGTCAGCCCTGTAATGCGTTTTCCTCTTTTCTGGCTGAGTTTCAAGAACCTGCCTTTTGCAATATACCTGAATATGTGCAGGAGGGTTATGAGAAAGGATTCCTATCTGCACCTGTATTTTCATCCATGGGAGTTTGCTGATTTGGCTTCGCTCGATATTCCGCGTTATATAAAAAGACTCTCAGGAAATGCACTTGCTGAAAGGTTTGAGAAACTGCTTGCAGCGCTTGAAGAGGAGGGAGAGTTTTCAACAGTATCTGACTTCCTCAGAAAATCAGGTCTTGTAATATAATAAAGGATTCAGAAAGCAACGGAATTAATTAATCTTTGTTCTTCCTTCTGAACAGCTCGTATTCGCTTGTATTAAGTTCGATCTTTTCATAACTCTTAACGAGAGTGTCTGAAAATAATGATTTGTTTATAAGCAGATATTCATGCCTGTTGTCTGCCACAGTATCCAGACTGACATTTCCATA
>JAKLDT010000206.1 GCA_022703405.1 Bacteroidota bacterium
AGCCTGTTGCTGTTGTCAAGCGTAAGTTCGGCAGTCCCTTTATAGAAATTTCTCAGGAACATGTTATGCTCCCTGTTGTACGGGTTCATCCGCTTCCTGATCTTTTCAAGCTGGCGGTTCCAGTCTTCAATTGAATAGAGAACAAGGCAATTCTCGAAGATGTCCTTCCTGACCACAAAATGATCCTGTGCATCAGCAGGCATCTGCTTCTTGAATGCCATCGGAAGGATTATCCTTCCCTTGACATCAGCTTTGCACGTATAATCACCGATAAATGTGGCCATTTCAGCTTCTTATCATTAAACCGCTAAAATAAATATTTTTTATCCACTTTCCCCCACTTTGCCCCACTTTTTTACATTTTTGTTGATAACTTTTTGATGAAAGGAAGAAGGTATTCGAGGGAATTAAAGAGACTGCACAGATACAGCCGGTCCAGGAGGGTATAACCTTCAAACTAAAAATTGTGTATCAGGAAGAAATGCAATAAATAAGTTTCCCCTCCTTTTGAAGGAGGGGTGGCCGCAGCAGGCTGATTGTTAGAGTATTATAAGAATATTTTGCGGCCGGGGTGGTTGATTGGGATGCTTCTTTAATTCATAAAGAAAATATAATCAGATTCATAAGGATGAAAACAGAGATAAATGTCTGGTGAGTTTTGGATTATTTGTGATAGGATTTGAAAACAGAATTGTATTTCAACATCCTGTCTTTTTGATAAGTGAAATTGAAAAGCACTTAAGCAGAAGAATTGGGTAAAAGTAACAGATGAATCAACCACCCCGGCCGGGAAGGAAACTATTTATAATATTAATAATCAGGAAGCCCGGCCACCCCTCCTTCAAAAGGAGGGGAAAATGCAATATAACATTCCCGCCACAGGCCACTATCAGGTTGCCGGAGGGAAACTGATGCCAAATTGTTCTTTGTTTTCTGAGGTATTTATTTTTAACCACAGAGTACACTGAGTTTGCACGGAGGACACAGAGTTATGTTTTTGATTATTAATTCTTTGTGTGCTCTGTTCTTTTTCTCTGTGCGCTCTGTGGTTTCCTATACTGTCGGGATAGATTTTTTTACTAATTTCGAACCTGCAATTCATCAAGCATCCGGATACTTCAATGGAAAACAAAAATCCAATCAGGATAGACGTCAGAAAGGTTCTTACTTCAAAGAATCCTGCACTGGGCAAAGTGATACCGGGCTTTCTCATAAACTACCTGAAAAGAATAGTTCATGAAGACGAGATTAATGACTTCCTTGAACAAAACGGACATCTGAAAGACAGGGAGCTGATATCAGCCTGGCTTAAATTCCTGAAGATTGACTACCAGGTTTGGGGAAGGGAAAACATACCGGCTGAAGGCAGATATATTTTCGTCTCAAACCATCCGCTTGGAGGACTTGACGGAATAGTTTTCATAAACGAGCTTTCGGCAAGATTCAGGGATATAAAGTTTCCTGTGAATGACATCCTCACTTATATCGGAAACCTGTCAGGAATCTTTCTTCCGGTCAACAAGCATGGAAGCCAGGGAAGGGAAGGCGCCAGAATGCTTGAGGAAGCATACTCATCAGATACTCAGATATTGTACTTTCCGGCAGGATTATGTTCGAGAAAGAAACGCGGAGTAATCAATGACCTGGTCTGGCACAAGAGCTTTATATCCAAGGCCATACAACACAAAAGGGATATAGTTCCGGCATATTTTTCAGGCAGGAACTCCAGCTTCTTCTATAACCTGGCAAACATAAGGAAAGGACTTGGCATCAAGGCAAATTTAGAAATGCTGTACCTTGCTGACGAAATGTTTCTTCAGAAAGACAAAAAAATTGATCTTGTATTTGGCGAAAAGATCCCCTGGCAAACCTTCGATAAATCTAAAACTCCGCCTGAGTGGGCTGAATGGGTAAAAACAAAATGCTATGATCTTCAGGCAGAAATAAAGCCGTTAAAATGAACAAAATTGAGTAAATTGCATTCTTGTTTTTAAAACATCCTGTATATGAAACCAGTTGTCGAACAGCTTCCGAAGGACCAGATTATTGCTGAACTAACTCCGGACAGGCTGTTACGAAAAACGAATAACGGTAATAACGAGGTCTATATATTCGACAATAATACTTCTCCTGTTCTGATGCATGAGGTGGGCCGTGTAAGGGAAATAACTTTCAGGCATGCAGGAGGCGGCACAGGCAAGGATCTTGACATTGATGAATTCGACACTGCAAAGGAAGACCCTCAGCGTCAGCTTATTGTATGGGATCCGGAAAACAAGGAAATGATCGGCGGTTATCGCTTTTATTTTCCGCCTAAGAACTGTACAAACTGCGACATTACAAAGTTAGCCTCCTCATCATACTTTAATTTTTCCGATAAGTTCCTTAAGAAGTATTATCCTCATCTGATGGAACTCGGACGGTCCTTTGTTCATCCTGACTACCAGTCAAGGGCCATGGGCAGGAAAAGCCTCTTCGCTCTCGACAATCTCTGGGACGGGCTTGGCGCGCTGATGCTTGATAATCACCATCTTAAATACCTCTTCGGAAAGGTCACAATGTATCCTCATTTCAATCAGAAAGCGCGTAACATGATACTCTACTTTCTGAAAAAACATTTCAACGATCCTGACAGGCTTGTAATACCGCGCGATCCGGCAAATATTGAAATCCCGGTTGACGAAATGAAAAAGCTTTTCAGGGGGTGGCGATACAAGGAGAACTACAAGATACTCTCAAGGGAGGTCCGTAACCTTGGCGAAAACATTCCGCCTCTTATTAATGCCTATATGGGCCTGTCGCCGACAATGAGGACCTTCGGCACTTTCATAAACCACAAATTCGGAGATGTGGAGGAAACCGGCATAATGATCACAATGAGGGATATGTATGTTGAAAAGATCAACAGGCACTTCGCTTCCTACAGGCCAGATTTTATGATTACATGGTTTTCACATGGTAATCAGTAAGCCCTTACATTCCGCCCTTCAACAAAATTTATATATGACTGGTTGACTACCTTATTTCCTCCTGGTGTGGGATAATCACCTGTGAAATACCAGTCGCCGAGATTATCAGGACAGGCTTCATGCAGACCTTCAATTGACTGGAACACTATCTCAACACCAGCCTTGATCTCATCTGTCTTAAGCATCGAAGATATTTTTGCTGATATTTCTTCAGGAGTAAAGGGCTTATAGATCTTTTTAACAACATTTGTCATCTCATCCACCGGCTTTCTGAGTTCTGCAATGGCTTCAGCATAAACAGTTTCCGTCATTTTCTTCCTGCCGGTATCATTCAGCAGTTCAATTGCAGCCCTGAATGCAATGAAATCAGATAATTTAGCCATATCAATGCCATAACAGTCGGGGTAGCGTATCTGTGGCGATGATGATACAATAACAATCTTTTTCGGATCGAGCCTGTCAAGAATGCGGATTATACTTTTCTTCAACGTAGTTCCGCGCACTATTGAATCATCGATAACAACAAGATTATCAATACCCCTGCGTATAACGCCATAGGTTATGTCATAGACATGACCTACAAGATCATCCCTGCCCTTGTCTTCTGTAATGAAGGTTCTGAGTTTGACATCCTTTACAGCAATCTTTTCTACCCTGGGCCGTTGGTTTATTATCTTTTCAAGCTCAGTGCGTGTAAGACTGCTCCCTTTTTCTGCTATTATCTCAATTTTCTCCTGGTTCAGGTAGCCTTCAACCCCCTTTATCAGTCCATAGAATGCACTCTCGGCAGTATTTGGAATGTAAGAAAAAACAGTATTGTCAATATCATGATCCACAGCCTTCAGCACCGGCAGCGTCAGCAGCTCGCCCAGCTTCTTCCTTTCCCTGTAGATAGTCTTGTCTGTACCTCTTGAGAAATAGATCCTTTCAAAGGAGCATTTCTTTATAGGCTTTTCCTCATGCAGCTTTTCAACAGATGCCTCACCTGTTGACGCTTTAATAATTATTGCACTAGCAGGCGGCAGCTCCTTCACAAAATCAGTCCTGACATTGAATACCGTCTGAATTACAGGACGTTCCGACGCCACCACAACAACCTCATCATCAATATAATAAAATGCAGGCCTGATACCTGAAGGATCGCGCATCACGAAAGCATCGCCATGTCCCACCATGCCGGCCATGGCATAACCACCGTCCCAGTTGCGGCTTGCCTTCTGAAGAACAAGTCTGAGATCGAGGTTTGCTTCTATCATCGGAGAGATCTCCTGCTTGCTGTAACCTTTCTCCTTAAACTGCCAGTAAAGTCTTTCATTTTCCTCATCAAGGCGGTGGCCGACATTCTCGAGAATTGTTACCGTATCGGAAAAATCGACCGGATTCTGGCCGAGTCGTACAAGGCTGCTGAAAACCTCTCCGACATTTGTCAGGTTGAAGTTACCGGCCATTACAAGGTTCCTTGAGCGCCAGTTGTTTTCGCGGCTCACCGGGTGAACATAATCGATATTATAGTTACCATAAGTTCCATAGCGAAGGTGCCCGAGATAAACATCGCAGGCAAATGGCACCTTGTCCTTAACAAAATCAGCATCACTGAAATCATTTGAAGGATTTTTCCTGAGATTGTCGATGTCTTCATAGATAAGACTGAAGATCTCCTTTATGGGGTTTGCCTGGTTCGATCTTTGTCTGAATATATATCTGTTACCCGGAGGCATGCTGAGCTTGATCCCGGCTATACCCGCTCCGTCCTGGCCCCTGTTATGCTGCTTCTCCATCATGAGGTACATTTTCTGGAGACCATAATTCCATGTACCGTACTTTTTAATATAGTACTCCATCGGCTTTCGCAATCTTAACATTGCAATGCCGCATTCATGCTTGATGTTGTCGCTCATAATTATTTTATATTCAGATCGGGGAAATTAATCACGTCCGGTACGATATAGGCTCCCGGAAACTCCCTGCTTACGGCCTGATACAATTTGAAAGCTTCTGACCTGGTTCTGAAATCACCCAC
>JAKLDT010000207.1 GCA_022703405.1 Bacteroidota bacterium
GTTTCATCAAACAACATCACAACAACTGCAGCGCCATACTTCCTCAATTTTTTTGCATGGTCAAGAAAAACTTCTTCGCCTTCCTTCAGACTGATGGAGTTCACAACCGACTTGCCCTGGATGCATTTCAGTGCAGCTTCAATTGTGTCCCAGCGTGAAGAGTCTATCATAAGCGGAAGTTTTGCGATATCCGGCTCTGACATAATAAGGTTCACAAATTTCACCATTGCCTTTTCCGAGTCGAGCATAGCCTCATCCATGCATATATCAATCACCTGGGCGCCTCCTTCAACCTGGTTTCGTGCAATTGAAAGCGCTTCATCATATTTCTCCTCTTTTATCAGCCTGGCGAATTTAATGGACCCTGATACATTGGTTCGTTCCCCGATGTTGACAAAATTGGTTTCAGGTGTTATTGTAAGGGCTTCAAGACCGCTTAGCCTTGTATATTTTTTTATTTCAGGAATCTGACGGGGTCTGTATCTGCCTGACAGTTCAGCAATCTTCTTGATATGCAGAGGTGTGGTTCCGCAACAACCGCCAATTATGTTTACCCAGCCTTCTTTCATAAAATCCTCAACAACAGAGGCCATGAAATCAGCCGACTGGTCATACTCACCAAACTGGTTTGGCAGACCTGCATTGGGATGAACGGATACATGGAATTTCGATTTTGCCGAAAGCTCTTCAATAAAGGGCCTCAACTGTTCAGCACCAAGAGCACAGTTAAGTCCTATGCTGAGCAGTGGAAAATGAGAAACAGAAACAAGAAAGGCTTCAAGTGTCTGCCCTGTAAGTGTCCTGCCGCTGGCATCGGTAATAGTACCTGACACCATTACAGGAAGCCTGACTCCTTTTTCCTCAAATACCGAATCGAGAGCAAACAGAGCCGCCTTGCAGTTAAGAACATCAAAAATAGTCTCAACCATAAGCAAATCAGCCCCCCCGTCAATAAGACCTCTTGCCTGTTCTGAATAAGCATCCACAAGCTGATCAAATAATACTGACCGTGCTCCGGGATCATTCACATCAGCTGACATTGATGCCGTTTTGTTAGTTGGCCCGAGGGTACCTGCAACAAAATGAGAAGATGCTTCCTGTGCATTTTCAAATTCACTTATTGCTTCTGCAGCCAGCTTCACTGACCTCAGGTTCATTTCATAAACCATGCTTTCCATTCCGTAATCAGCCATTGATATGCTGTTGGAATTGAAGGTATTTGTGGTCACAATATCCGCACCTGCTTCCAGATAAGCCTTATGAATCGATTTAATAAGTTCAGGTTTTGTTACTGACAGCAGGTCGTTGTTTCCCTTCTGCAGCTTAGTATGATCTTTAAACCTCTCTCCTCTGAAATCTGCCTCCTGAAGCCTGTGCTTCTGGATCATTGTCCCCATTGCTCCGTCAAGAATGAGGATGCGTTTTTTTAAAAGTTCTCTGATATCTGCCTTCACTTATTTAAGTTTTATCGTCATTGCCTTTAAGCCTCCCTCGGAGATGAATGTTTCCTTCCCTGAGTTTTACCCCCCTGCCCCCCCACGGGGGGGTAAAAGCATGTTATTTTCGACAATTATCTTAAGAACAGCGGGGGTTATACTTTTCTTCCTGTATTAACAATAAAAACATCCATATCCCGGAGTTGTTCCCTGATTGCATAGAGATTTTTAAGGTTTACAACCCCGATTACATACTTGTTAAATCTGCCGCTAAAGTATTCCGAGACTTCCTCAAATCCAAATAATTCCCTGTCCTTTTCATCATTGTAACGGAGATATACTTCAAGCTTATGGTCGCGGGTATAATTTGATATCGTTCCCTGCTGGAATTTCTTGTACTCATACCTGTACCCATAAGAATTGGCGGATATATCTGACAGGACCGCGCTTCCCGTAGCATGTCCTCCCGCACCTTTTCCGCTGAAGAATTGCTTATCAGCAAAGGCGGCTTCAGTTATGATGCCGTTATACTCATTATCAACATTATACAGATATTTGTCAGAAGAAATGAACCTGGGCAGTACAAAATTTGTGATTGTCTTTTCACTCGTCTTGCCAACATAGGGGACAAGCTTTATCTTGAAACCCTTTTCCTTTGCATACTGAATATCAAATTTCGATATTTTATTTATGCCGAAATGAAACACCTCATCAGGATTGAGGAACAGTCCGTAAGCATGACCTGTTATAATGCAGAGTTTGTACTTCGCATCCCAGCCTTCCACATCGAGGGTAGGATCAGATTCGGCAAATCCTTTGTGCTGTGCTTCACGAAGAGCCTCATCATAAGGCAGGCCTTCATTGTGCATTTTGGTCAGGATATAATTTGTCGTACCGTTAAGTATCCCCCTCAGGGAATACAACAGCTCATTGTCATAGTATTCTTCAAGGTTCCTGATAATTGGGATACTTGCACCTGCAGAGGCTTCATAAAGCATTGACACCTTATACTTTGCCTGCATATCAACAAGCTCCTTGAAATGCTTTGCAATCATCATCTTGTTTGCAGAAACCACATTCTTGCCATTTTTCATAGCCGCGGTGACAATATTGAAAGCCTCATCTGCATCGTCGATGAGCTCCACAACAAGATTGATTGAAGGATCATTCAGTATTTCATCTTTATCAAAGGTGAAGTGATCCATAGAGATCCTTCTCTTTTTTGTCCTGTCCTTCACGCAGATCCTTACTATATCGGCTTTGAAACCTTTGCTGCTGTTCAACACGTCATGCAGTCCCTGACCAACACAACCATAGCCAAACAAACCTATCTTAACATTTTCCCTTGTCATTGTATTTCATATTACTTAAATCCCTTTCATATTACCCCTATTCCGATAGGTATCGGAACCCCCAAGGGAGACTTGCAAAATTTGTCTAAGCCCCCCTTGGGGGGGTTGGGGAGAGGTGTTCTTAATTATATTACCTTCTTAAACGCCTGTTCAAAATCATAAATGATATCATCAATATGCTCTATTCCGGGAGAAACCCTGAATAAACCAGGTTCCACACCGGCAGAGATTTGCTCCTCAGCTGAAAGCTGTGAATGTGTGGTTGCAGAAGGCTGAATAATAAGTGTCTTTGCATCTCCCACATTTGCCAGGTGGCTGACAAGTTTAAGATGTTCAACAAGTTTCACAGCTTTCTCCTTATCGGCCCTTAAGACAAAGCTGAGCACACCTCCGGCGCCTTTCTGAAGGTATTTTTTTGCCATTGCATTGTTCTGGTCGCCTTCAAGACCCGGATAATACACCTTTTCAACAGCAGGATTTGCTTTCAGCCATTTTGCAAGTTCAAGGGTATTCTGAACTATCCTGTCCATCCTGAGTGATAATGTTTCTAGTCCCTGGATAAGCAGGAAGGAGTTGAAAGGACTTATTGCAGGTCCAAGGTCGCGCAATCCCTCAACCCTTGCCTTGATTATAAAGGCAATATTTCCCATGGGGCTGTTCTGGTTGAAGATATCACCGAACACCTTCCCGTGGTAACCCTCTGCCGGCTCGGTGAATACAGGGAAATTACCATTGTTCCAGTTAAAGTTTCCTCCATCTGTAATTACTCCGCCAAGGCTGGTGCCATGACCACCAATCCACTTTGTTGCTGATTCAACAACTATGTTAGCCCCCAGCTCTATCGGCCTGCACAGGTAACCGCAGGCACCGAAGGTATTATCAACAATAAGTGGTACGCCATGCTTCTGAGCAAGCTTTGCAAAGGCTTCAAAATCAGGAATATTGAAACCCGGATTCCCGATTGTTTCAACATAGATGGCTTTTGTTTTCTTATCAATCAGCTTTTCAAATGATGCAGGATTCAGATCTTTTGAGAACCGTGCTTCAATGCCGAAACCTGCAAAGGTTACCTTGAACTGGTTATGTGTTCCTCCATACAGAAAAGGTGAGGTGACAAAATTATCGCCCTGCCTCATAATTGTAGTTATTGCAATGAACTGTGCCGCATGCCCCGATGAAACTGCAAGTGATGCCACACCTCCCTCAAGAGCTGCAACGCGCTTTTCAAAGACATCGGTTGTGGGATTCATGAGCCGGGTATATATATTGCCAAACTCTGCCAGATCAAAAAGGTCTGCCGCATGTTTAGCATTTTTGAAAACATAGGATGAGGTCTGATAAAGAGGCACAGCCCTTGATAATGTGTCGCTGTCGGGACTATGACCTGCATGTACCTGAAGCGTTTCAAAGTGATTTTTTCTTTCTGCCATGATATTTAAGTTTTAATTATTAACTAACCACAGGTCTCCCGGATAGTTCAGCCCGGATAACCAGTTTTTAAGAAATGAAATGGATTGAATGCTAATCAAAAGCTTCACCAGCACATGCACATAGGCATGAGAGGCATTATGAAGTTGTTGTGGTTCAGATGAATTGAGTACATGCTTTCCGTTTTAAATTTTTATCATCTCCCGTTCTTTTCCGGGATTAGGTTTTGGCACCGTTCTCCGACATTCTGCGGATTGGTTGCCAGGGTTTCTCAGAGCCTAATCTCTCCGCCCTTCTTAATAAAAATCAAACAGCCTTTTAATGGAAGGAATATTTGATTTACGGGTACAAAGATAGGAAGGAATTTGGAATTTGCAAATAGGCTAGCTTCCATATCTCTTTAGCATATTTTATTAGCAATGGAATTTAATTTTGTTTTTGGATGATAAATAAGCCTTTAATAATTTTTATTGAAAAGATGCTATTATGTTGCATTTTCCCCTCCTTTTGAAGGAGGGGTGGCCGCAGCATATTGATTATTAATAAATTGAAAATTAATTTGCGGCCGGGGTGGTTGATTGGATTTTCATTTCAACAATTTACTTTTTTGAATTAAATCGTTAAACTATTTTACTACTATTCAGGCTTAACAGAAATCAAGACAGTTAAAAACAATATAGAGCACTCAATGAAAATATTCTACACTTCTTCTGAATTTTACCTGCTTCGTATAAATTACATTCTCATTGTAAAAATAATCGCTTAAATCA
>JAKLDT010000208.1 GCA_022703405.1 Bacteroidota bacterium
TCCGAGTCCTGTTCCCGAATATGTTGGTTCGCTTGATATTGTGCCATTTCCAACAGTCCAGTAAAAATCCTCATCCCAGTAGGTATCTGCCGCTCCGCCTATAAAGCCTGCAGCTCCTTTTTTATCCGCAAGCACCATCCTGTTGCCAAGGGCTGAGGCAGAGGTAAAGGTGCTTGTCTGGCAGGCATTGCTTATTATAAACGGGTGCATATTTGTATTTGTAACAGTATCAATGTCACCCGATTTAAGCAGGGGATCAAGCCATCCTGTCACATCTCCGTGTCCGGTATAATTAATAAAACCAACACCTTTCCTTATTATTTTCCTTATTGAATCTTCCGCTGCGGCTGCCTTAGGGTAATAGAAATGATATTCTGTCAGTTTGTTCGAACTGTTAAGGTAGTTGTTTATTGCATAATAGACCTGTCCGTTCATGATCTTGCTGTTCGAATCGTCATTTCCGGCACTTATAAGAGCTCTTGAAGTGAAGTCGTTTGCTGGTGCAAACTGATATTGTTCATACTGCAGAAGCTTGTTCAGTACGGCTTTTAGCTGCGTTGTGTCTGAAACAGGCAGTCTTCCTATTAACAACTCAGGTATATAGTCGCCATTACCGGTAAATTCCCCGTAATACATGTCGGTGATATTTCCTGTACCGTAATAGGGAACCTTCTTTGTGTCTCCTATTATTAAAAGGTATTCGGGAGCGGGAGTCGATGAATTATATATGCTTGTGAGTGTTGACTTTATTTCGGTATATGTGTCACCGGCATATTTCTTTCCCCTGTAGAGTACCTGTACTTTAAACCCTTTTCTGGTTTTCCATTTTATATAGGGAGCCAGAAACTTTTTATATGTTGTATCAGTAAGTATTATCATTTTTACCGGTTCATCAGAGAAACCCGGAATAACATCACCTGCGCTGTAATTAAGTACTGATTTCTCAAGGGCTTCAGTGAAAATGGCTGACTCTTCAGCGGTGCTGGCCGATTTGCCTTCAGCAGGGACAATGTTTGTAATTTCGATCTTCATTGAGCTGATAACCTCAATCGAATTTGTCCGTGGATTATAACGGACAGGGGCAATTATCAGGTTTGCGAGTTCTTTCCCCCTTAATGTTCCCAGCGGTTCAATACGTACAGTATCGTAAGGTAAGATGCCCTTAGCAGAATAAGCCTCCCTGTCAAGCTTAAAGTCTTTCTTCCTCTGTGATGAATTTTTTGATTCAGTTTCCTGAGCCGGGTATAGTATTCCTTTAATTTTTTTTGATGAAGGATGAAGCCTTGAATAACTGACATCAGAAATAATTATTTTGTAATCAATTTCCCGGGGAATATTTATAATTCTTGAAAGAACCGGCAATTCAGGTTTGCCCGGATCATAGATGGGAGTATGTCCCGGTATGCTGATACGGTAATAAACAGCGTTTCCTGCTTCAACAGTTTCAAGCTCAAGCTCATTGATTGAATAGTTAATTATAAGAGAATGACCGGAATTCAGGATACTTTTTTCATTCAAATTACCATCGAAGCGGTATTTGTAACTCTTCACTTCCTGACCAGAGGCAGCTGTTGTGAAAAGAAATAAAACTGTTGCGGCAACAGTCTGTTTATTTAACCCTAAACACATCAATGTTAAGCAATTAACATTAATCCCTAATTAAAAACGCAAGTTACCAAAAATTAGTATAAGTGTAACACTGGATCTTTCTATTTGATTAAAAAAATAAGATTAGTAAATTTAACCTTTAATAAATTCCGGAAACTGTTTTCAGGATATGAGAAAAAACTTGTTTGTCATTATATTAATACTCTGTGTATCAGATCTCGCCGGCCAGATAAACAGATACGGGATGCCTTTGATCCGGAATTACCCTTCAAAGCTTACAGGCGGTTCGGAGCAGATATGGTGTATTACAAGCGACAGGTTTGGGAATATGTACTATGGAAGCCAGGACAGGGGAGTTTTTAAATATGACGGTACCAGGTGGAATACTATCACAATCGGACAGAATCCGAGAATATATTCTCTTGAAGCTGACAGCAGCGGAATAATATATGTTGGTGCAGCATTTGAATTCGGTTATATCCAGCCCGGAAGGAGGGGATTGCCTGAATATGTGTCACTTGCGGAGCGATTGAAGAATATATCTGATGTAAAATTTGTCTATTCAATTGTTATTGAGGGCTCTAACGTGTTATTTCTCAGCCCGAAAAATATATTTATCTATGACAGCGACAGGGACCTTCTAACAAGCCATGATCTTGTTGATCATGATATTCTGGATGCTTTCAGGCTTGTACGTATAGGCAATAAGCTAATCCTGTCAGACATTCTGAAAGGTCTTTATGAAGTTAAGGATACCACTATCACGCCTTTGCCTGGTGGCAGTTTCTTTCATAATATGAGTTGTACAATATTTCTGCCATATTCCGATACAAAGGTGCTTGTGGGAACTTTCGATGATGGCATCTTCCTTTACGATTTCAGTACCGGTGAGATTAAATCTGATTTTGTATCATCAAAGGTCAATGAAAAATTCAAAAAAGTCTTTGTATATGCCGGTGCAAGGATCAGTGAGGAGCTCTTTGCAATAGGAACTACAAATGAAGAGGGAATACTTATTATAAACAGAAACGGAGAACTTGTTCAGCAGATAAATGCAGAAAACTCTGAAATAGAGGATAATACAGCTTATGCGATGTATTGTGACTATGAAAAGTCCTCGGAGTTGTGGGTTTCTACTTATGGAGTCCTGAGCAAGATATATGTAAACATTCCCCTTACAGTGTTCTCTGCTGAACAGGGTATAGAGTCGGGTGTGAATGAGATTACATTTTCCAGAGGTGATCTCTTTGTCTCCTCTGATGCCGGAATACTGAGAAGCTATACAGATAAGAATAATAACCTTAAATTCAGAAAGATACCGGGAATTAATTCCCAGGTTTTCCCTGTTAGAATGGTTTCTTCCGGTGATGATAATTTCATTCTTGCCGGTACCCTTGAAGGTATTCTGCAGATCAATCCCGACGGAACTGTTAGAAGCGTTGATAAACACTGCATCGGCAAGCCTGATCTGCAGTCATATAATGCACGGAAAATTATTCAATCGGAAAAAGATCCTTCTCTGTTCTTTTTCGGTCTTCAGACCAGCGGTATAATAGTTCTTAAATACGATAAAGGCAGATGGTGTTATCAGAATCGGCTCAGGAGCATGCCTGGCATAATCTACAGCATGGTTGAAGATAAATCAGGAGGACTCTGGTTTGTGACAGATGATCCTGATGCCTTGTATCAACTGAAATTCAATTCAGGTGACACAACGCTTGTTTCTTATGGGAAGGATAAGGGCATTCCTGCAAGCGATCTGAATACAGTTTGCTATATAGGTAATAGTATTTATGTGACTTCTTCTGCAGGAATATTCAGATATTCAGATGATTCAGACAGCTTCACTCTGGATACAATACTTACAAAAGGATTATCTGCCGGCAGGATATCTGTTAATCTTTTCGAGGATAATGAAGGGGATGTGTGGTACAGTTCCTTTTCAGACGTGAACAGTGAAGTGCTTATCCGGAAGAAACCCGGGGATTTGTACAGCGGTGTTCTGAATATACTTCCTGATGTGCCAATGATGGACATTTATGATGTGGACGGCAGGATTTATTTTCTTAAATCAAAGCAGATATATGTTGCCGATAAGGCTGCACTTAAACTAAAGGACAGGATACTGACTCCTTCTTTTGTAAATATTACACTAGGAACAGACTCCGTACTTATGCAGGGAAGTTTTTTCCGCGAGTCCTCAGAGGGAAAACGGATACCTGTTCTGAGATCCACTTCCGAGCAGGTACCGGAATTCTCATACGACCTCAACGAGATCTCCTTCAGGTGGACAACACCTGATTTTACCGAAGAGCTTCAGACTCAGTATAGTTATAAGCTCGATGGTTTTGAAAAGAACTGGTCAAAATGGGAAGGTATATCATTTGATTTCAATATGCAGGCACTGTATTCCGGAAAGGAATATACGAATCTGCCTTACGGCCATTATAAATTCAGGGTACGAACCCGTTCATTAACAGGAATTGAAGGTGAAGAGCTGAATTACGAATTTATTATACTTAAACCCTGGTATGCGACTATTGCAGCTTTTTTCGGCTTTGCCTTGCTGGCATTCGCGATTGTTGCTGCAATTATAAAGGCTTATACCAAAAAGCTTAAAATGGAGAATATCAGGCTTGAAGGCATAGTGGCTGAACGGACAGCGGTTGTAGTTAAGCAGAAGGAAGAACTTGAATCAAGCATACATTATGCCAGCAGGATCCAGATGGCTTTACTTCCGTCAGAAAATATACTTGCGGAAAATCTGCCTTCTTACTTCATCCTGTTTAAGCCAAGGGATATTGTGAGCGGTGATTTTTACTGGATGACAAGGAAGAATGACCGTCTGTATGTTGTTGCTGCTGACTGTACCGGACATGGTGTGCCGGGAGCATTCATGAGCCTTCTCGGAATGTCATTCCTTGATGAAATACTTGATCGCGATCCTTCAATGAGGGCTGACAATATCCTAAGCCAGATGAGGCTTCATGTTACAGAGTCTCTGAAGCAGACAGGGATCGAAAATGAATCAAAAGACGGAATGGATCTGGGGATGCTGGTCTTTGATTTTGCAAAGCAGCATATTGAATTTTCAGGAGCTTATAATCCATGCATCAGGGTAAGAAGGCTTAAACCTGAGGAGAAAGATAAGATTGAAGATTTTGTAAATTCAACAGAAGGTTCAATGAATCAGGGAGACTGGCTTCTTGAAACAATCCGGGCAAGCCAGATGCCAATCGGAATATCTTCCAAAATGGATCAGAACTATGTTTATGTAGAGATGCCACTGGAAAAGGATGTTACATTCTATCTTTTCTCCGATGGCTA
>JAKLDT010000209.1 GCA_022703405.1 Bacteroidota bacterium
ACGGACTGAATGACAGGTTCATGGTTCTGAAGAAATCACTTAAATTCATCTCGGTTGAGGTGTTCAGCAGGAGCGGGAAAATGGTTTACAATTTCACCGGGGAAGGGGAGGCTCTGCGGAACTGGGAAGGCTGGGATGGAAAAGTCAACAATACTTCTGCCGATGCAAGCCCGGGCGTGTATTTCTATATAATACGCGCAACAGGCTGGGATGATGTTGTTTATAACAGCAAGGAGCAGAGGGGATTCGTATATCTGTACCGTTGAAGAAGGCTATAAAAGCTGTAAAGGCTGTAAAGGCTGTAAAAGGCTGTATTGCCTCTATAGCCTCTAAAGCCTCCATAGCCTCTAAAGCCTCTAAAGCCTCTAAAGCCTCTATAGCCTCTAAAGCCTCCATAGCCTCTAAAGCCTCTATAGCCTCTATAGCCTCTATAGCCTCTAAAGCCTCTATAGCCTCTAAAGCCTCTATAGCCTCTATAGCCTTACTACTGCATTGCCCCGATAATCAGACCCATAATAGTCAGACTTATAATAGCATAGCAGGCATTTATAAGGAAAAGAGTCAGTGATCTTCCTTCGAAAAGATAGAATATTCCAAGTAATGTGGCTACCCAGCCGGTACCTGCGAGGAAGCCGGCCATGGCTCCGAATGAAGCTGTCTGCTCAGGGCCTATAAACATTGCAAGGAAAAATGCAGCAATAAATGACAAGACAAAGGCTAGGCCGAAGATCACAGCCATGTTTCCTCTTTTATCGGCATTCATGTCGATCCCTGCCTCGCGAGCCCAGATCTTCACGAACATAAGGGGAGAATACCACAGCCCTCCAAGGGCAAAAGCACTGAGCGCTGCAAGGACTATTCCCAGCCAGTTCAGTGACCCGAAAGCAGATTGCATGTTCATAGTGATTGATTTTCTGATATTAACAGAAAACGGAACGTATTTGTTCAGACTGTAATGAATCTTTTCCGGGCATCCACGCTCCATACTGCAACAACCTTGTTATTTTCAACTATGTAAACAAGGTCATGCCTGTCAACAGTAGGACAGATATGCCAGGGTATACCATATAATATATCTCCTGTTTTAAAATTATCTGCCATGTGAGTTTTTATCACGAGGTGTTCTTCAGAGTGGTTCACGGCAGTGTATTCTCCAATATCAAAAAAACTGATTCTCGGATGAGGCATTTCAGCACCTATTGCCTTATGTCCAAGGTCAAGGCAAAGCAATCCTTCTGCAGGCTTGCTGACAACTCTTGTAATTAGCACTGCAGAATGGCTGAATCCGGTATCCGGCAGGCCGGAACTGTAGCCATAATCCCAGAGAAGTACTGTTCCGGGGCTGCATTCAACACCTTCCCGGAGTGTATGCACCCTGAATGTGGGCGAACCTCCTGCAACAATGCCAACCTCGTGCTTTGTTTTATTTCTGAGTTTCAGGGCAAGTGCTTCCACAGGTTTGAAGGCATCGTCACTTTTTTGTTTCCTTATGCTGAATTCCCTGTCCCTTATGTGGCCGTCGTAAACATGAAGCCCTGCTGCCCTCAGCATGGGAAGACTGTTTATAAGAATATACAGATCAGCTGCTTTATCATCGGGCGCTATTCCTGTCCTGTTCATCCCATTGTTGATGTCGAGCCAGATATCGGCCTGAGCTCCATACTTCAGGGCTTTTTCAGCCAGTTGCCTTATAATGGCTTCAGTATCGCAGATGCATGAAAATTTTGTATCAGGGAATTTTTTCTTAAGTGAGAAGAACCTTTCAATAGCAGGACCTACAGGCTGCATCGCAAGAATTATATCCTTCGCACCATTCTCAGCAGTCATTTCCGCCTCGGCAATTGTTGAGCACTTGAACCTGGTTATCCCGTGTGAAACCTGCAGGCGGATAATCTCAGGCATTTTATGGGTTTTGACATGAGGTCTTAACCTTTCGACATCACCTGCAATCTCTATCATCTTTCTGATATTCTCCTTTACCCTTTCAGGATATACCAGCAATGCCGGCGAAGAGATTTCATCTGCATTTGAAATCCTGAACCACTCAGCGGACAGACCTTCTTCTTTCATGATATTCAGCTTTTTAGTTCAAAAACAGCTTCAATCTCAACAGCAATGTTAGAAGGGAGCATCATTCCAACTGCGCTTCTTACTCCGATGCCGTACTCTTCACCCCAGAGCTCAGCAATTAGCTCACTGAAGCCATTTATTACTGCAGGGTGCTTTTCAAATCCGGGTGTTGAATTTACCATTCCCAGGGTCTTGACTATCCTTTTTATCTTGTTAAGCTCACCAAAATGAGTCTTAATTGACGAAAGCATTGCCAGCGCCACCTGTCTGGCGGCAGCTTTGCCCTCTTCAAGGTCGAGTTCTGCACCCACCCTGCCTGTTATAAGTGTGCCGTCAGCTTTGAATGGTCCGGTGCCTGATATGTATAACATCTTATCGATAACAAGTACAGGTTTATATAAACCAACCGGTTTCGGAGCAGCAGGGAGTATAATCCCCAGTTCTTTCAGTCTGAGTTCGGGATCGTATTTCATGTGGCTTAGGTATTAGTTTTGAATATATACGAAGTTAGCAATAATCCGGTTCATTCGCAAAAAGGTTAACGACTCACGGTGCTCGCCTCACGCCTCACGCCTCACACCTCACACCTCACACCTCATATCTCATATCTCCCTCCCGTTCACCGGTAAAAAACATGCGTTCACGGAAAAAATCCGCAGAAAAACTATAAAAACTTTGTAAACTAAAAAAGTTTTATGATTTTTGTCACGATTTTGAAAATTCTGAATTATGGAAGCAAGAGACAGGATAATTGAAGGGGCTTCACAGCTTTTTAAATTGTACGGTATAAAATCCGTTACAATGGATACACTTGCCAGCACTGCGGGAATATCAAAACGCACTCTTTATGAGGTGTTTTCAGATAAAGATGAATTGCTTGAAGGTGTGCTGATGCACATGGCTGACAAGCAGAAGAAGATGATACACAGGATTATGATTGAATCAGATAATGCTGTTGATTCAATATTCAGGATGCTCGATCTGGGCAGGGAACATTTTCAGGCTATGAGCCCTGCTTTTCAGGCAGACCTGAAGAAATACCACATGGAGGTTCTGATAAAGAAAAAAGATAAATGCCCTATGCCTGATTTTGCAGCAAGCATTGACATAATTGAAAAAGGGAAGAAAGAAAAACTGTTCAGAAAAGAAATTAATGTGGAAATTGTAAACAGGACGCTTAATTCATTGGGCAAAATGGTAATGGACAATGAACTTTTCCCTTTTGAGGAATTTACAAGAAAAGAAGTTATAAAGAATGTTTTTATAAATTATCTGAGGGGGATTGCCACTCCTGAGGGTCTTTCAGAGATAAATAAACATGATGTTAAATATTAAGAAAAGCAAACAACAATAGATAATTAAATAAGTATATGAAAAACAGAAGATTAATTAATTTATTACTGATATTCTCCTTAACAGGCACTACTATTCTGGCACAGGGCAGCAGTGAACTAAGACTGTCACTGAAGGAGGCTCAGGATTATGCTCTAATGAACAATAAATCGGTGCTTAATGCTCGTCAGGATGTAGCAGCCTCGAAGGTTGCACTCTGGGAAACAATTTCAAATGCTCTTCCACAGGTAAGCGCAACCGGCACTTTTGTTGACAACCTTAAGCTTATGACAACCTTGCTCCCCGGTGAATTTTTCGGACAGCCGGGAACAAAGATCCCTGTAACATTCGGATCAAAATTCAACTCAAGCGGATCTGTTGAGGCAAGTCTTGTTCTTTTCAACGGACCTCTTTATGTTGGTATTGAAACAACAAAGCTTGCCAAAAAGCTCAGTGAGGAAAACCTTGTCAAATCAGAACAGGATACAAGAGAGTCAGTCAGCACTGCCTATTTTCTTATACTCGTTTCGGAAGAATCGCTTAGAATTCTTGAAGGCAACATTGCTAACCTTACAGAAACACTTAAATCAACACGTTCAATGTTTGCTGCCGGTATGGCTGAATCGACTGATGTAGACCAGATGGTTTCGAACCTTACTATGGTTGAAAACACAAGGAGCTCTATGCTCAGGACAATTGAGCTGAACTATAATTTAATGAGGTTTCAGCTTGGCGTTGCTCCCGATACGAAGATCATTCTCAGCGAAAATCTTGAAGTAATGACAAAGGAAATTGATGTTGAAGCACTTCTTACACAGGGATTTGATCCCCGGAATAATGTCAATTTCAGACTAGTTGAAGGACAGGAACAGCTAACTTCCCTTGCACTTAAGGGAGAAAAAGCTTCTGTACTTCCAACCCTTGCAGGTTTTTATAACTACGGCACAAGTGGTATGGGTGACAAGGTTTCTGATCTTAGCTGGTTCCCCAACTCGATGACAGGTCTTTCACTTTCAATTCCGATCTTTGCAAGCGGTCAGAGATACAGCAAGATACGCAAGGCCCAGATTGAGCTTGACAAAGCCAGGACTACAAAGGGACTTGTTATGGAACAGTTGCTCATTCAGGAAAAACAGCTTAGGTATAACCTGGCAAATGCAAATGAACAGTACAAGAGCCAGAAAAATAATATCGATGTTGCAAAGCGGGTTTATTCAAGCATGGAAAACAAGTACCGCCAGGGTATGGCATCAAGCCTTGAACTGACTCAGGCAAACTCACTTTATCTTGAGGCTGAGAACAACTATGTGGCAGCCCTTATGAACCTTCTGCAAACAAAAATAGCACTGGATAAACTTTTGAATAATATTTAATTAAAGACACAATTAACAATTAAAATAATGAAATACCTTAAAACAATTCCGGTTATACTTTTAGGCGGACTCATTCTCGCCGGATGTTCTTCAAAAAGTGATAAATCAACAGCTGTTGAACAGAATACCGAAGCCTCAGCTGAAAG
>JAKLDT010000021.1 GCA_022703405.1 Bacteroidota bacterium
AGGATCGCCGCCTGCCCAGTGCACATCCCTGAGAACAGGCTCATTTTTCTTCGCCCATGCTGCAGCTGCAGCCAGGCAGTCCCAGTTCGCTTTACTTAATTTATGAGGATTGATGTAAAGTTCCTGGAGGTTGGTTCCTGTGGCAAAGAACGACCATATCTCATCTGAAATATCCCGGTCATTCATCTCAAAGGCAGCAGGGTTGCCATTATCGGCAATACATATTCCACAGGTCATCAGGGAGTTCAGTGGGAACAAAGGTCCCCGGTTGACAATATTTTTATATACATCGGCATCGCGGTAAGTGATCCATTGCTGGCGCTTCGAACCCTCCCCCATCATGTTTGTATCGTCTCCACCCCGCCAGATATTGTCTCCGTATTTCAGCCAGTAAACGGAAGGCCAGGTTCCGGTAGTCAGACTGAGGTAAAGTTCCGGTTTAAGTTCGAGGAGATCGTCAAGAAGCATAAGGAATGATTCTACGTCCTTCTGATATTCACTAAGGTCATTGCTTCCTGCTCCTATTCCGGCTCCCACCCCGTCGAACTTGAACATGAAGGTGTTATAAGTTTTAATGAAGTCATTTGTAACCTCTCTGAACCTGCTGTAGTAAACAGGGCCTGAAAGTGAAAATCCGTTCTTATTTGTTTCAAAGGGAGGATTCTGCTTTTTACCGTACTCAAGCCTCAATTCCTTTGCGGGGCCATATCCTCCGAAAGGGGACATCCATACTCCGATGTCCGAATTATACTTCTTCACTGCAGACCTCAGGTTAGTAAAACCTTCGGGAAAACCTGAATGAAATTTCCAAAGTGTCTTTGGGTCATCCCAGCCATCGTCGAAAAGGAAACCATTCACAGGCACCTTTCTGGCAATAACAAGGCTGTCTCCAAATACTTTTATCCTGTCGAGTGAAATTTTTTCATCAAAGATCCTGTCATGCCATGAAATATCAAACCATGAATTATAATGCAGGTTCTGGTGATAAGGATGTGCCCTCTCCCTTTCAACATAATACAGGAATCCACGTCTTAGCTGCCCCTCCGGTACAATGCCCCAGACAGTTGAAATTTCGTTCATGTACCTGGATATGGAAATACTAACTGCCCTGTCTTTATTTTCAATCTTTGCAAGCGGATACTCCAGTGCGAAAAACATAGACCCGGTAACTACAGGAGAGCCATCAACAAGGCCTTGTTTCAAAGCTCCTGCTGAAGCCGGCAGGCTGACAAGTGTCAATTGTGATATCTCCGCTTCATTCCTTGTACGGAATCTGAAAATCTGCCTGACATAGTTTGATCCGTCCCTCAGCTCTGCTTCCCATTGCAGGGAAATACCTGATTTTTTATCTGTAAGGAGGGCTTCAATTTTCATGCCGCCGGTCCTTTCTGCAAAAACAGAAGAGCCGGGCTTCACTTCTGCATTCCCTGCTGTCAGCTTCCCTTTCAGAACACAACTGTCGGATGTCAGCTTCCTTCCATCTTTCAGCAGGATCTCAAAAAGAGGTGCAGACTCCGGAGAAAATATCCTGCCCGACTGAAGATCATCAAAGCTGCGTATCTTCAACCTGTTCTTGTCAACAGAGATATGCATACCGAGGACCTTGTTTGAGAGTGATGCCTTGCTGCCATCGGATATTGCCAGTGACTTGCCCGGATCAGTTCCGGGGTATGAGAACTGGGCTTTTAAGAAACCCGGCATCAGCAATAATAAAACTGCAACAACAGAGAACCTTGTTTTCATATTGTTAATTTATTAACAGTAGTTTTCTTTACTTGCCGTAAGCTGCCTGATTAATAGCTTTCAGCAGCGAACGCCTGCCTTTTGCATCGCCTCCGAGCTGCCAGATCATGATGCCTGCAGCACGCTGCTTCGCAAGCTCAGTCTTCTTTCTTATCGTCGGAATGCCATTATAATACATTGTATAACCATCTTCAATGCTTAATTCATCACTGTTTTCCGAAGCTTTATACTTTTCAACTATCTGCCTGTAATTCATCGATTTGGCCTTTGATTCAGGATCTGGACCATAGGCATAACCATAGAAGGGCACTCCAAGGTTTATCTCACTTGCCGGAATGCCTCTTTTTACTGCAAAATAGTCAAGATCCTCAATTGAATGCTGGTATGAAGCATGGGGACCAGGCTTATCAGGCCTCCATGGCCCTGTATGATCATAAGACATTATATTCACAAAATCAAACTGTTCCAGAGTTCTGTCAGAAAAGAGATCAGGATTTGTAACAACTATTGCTGCAGTAAATAGTTTGTTATGTTCTTTAAGGGCCCTGTTAAGCTCAACATTGAAATCTTCATAATTTTCATCAATGTCGCCATGCTCAAGGTCATTATCAATCCCGTCAAAATCATATTTTGTCACTATACCGACAAGCCTTTCGATAATCTTTCCCCGCATGTCATCCCTGAGCAGCCTGTGATAATAAGGATGCGCTCCGCCCCCGCCAATTGAGAACAGTACTTTTACCCCTTTTTTATGTGCCTTCTGAATAAAAGGAAGAAGGTCAGAATAATCCTGAGCATAATTTCCAAGGGTATCGGGATTCAGAAAATAAAGGTTTACATGAGTCACCCTGTTAAAAGGGAAGTTCTTGAAATCTGTCATTGCTGACCGCATTGAATAATATCCCACAATCCTGAAGTCAGATTTTTTCTGTGCTTTTGCAGGCAGGAAGCAACATATTGTGATTAAAATACTTATAACTACGCTTCTTTTCATGATTATATTTTTAAAGTTTCATTTTAACGCCAACTTTTATTAATAGACCTGTAACAGCTACGCAGAGCATTGCAAACAGGAAGGTTTTTACAAGACCCACACCTCCGGTTCTAAGCACTTCAGGCAGACTAATATGCAGGAAGTTTCTGATCCCATATACAAGGTAGGGGACCAGGTAACAGAGAATTGTGGCAGTACCGGCAGGTTTTATTATGTCAAACCACTTTGCTTTTCCTGCCACATCTGCAAGCCAGTATAACGCTGTGAAAGCCAAAATCGTAAAAGCGCTGCACAGGAAAAGCCAGGCAGGTGTTGCGCCAATTTTTGCAAGACCCCAGTAAGGTCTTGTAATAACAGATAAAACTATCAGCAGTGCTGAGAAAGCAAGCATTGTGTATGTCATCTTTACCTTCTCCCCTTTATCAGTAAAATACCGGAATATCAATGTTGTAAGTACTCCTCCCATTGTCAGGCCGGTAAGTGTTCCTCCGCTTATTGCATTGGGTATTACCTTCATAATCACTTCAGGCATTAGATGAGCTTTGGCCATCATGCTGACAACACAGAAAAATGCCCAGCCGCCAAGGATAATCCGGAAATTATTCCTGGCAAAAATTGTGATCAATCCGCTCATAAGGTAAGCCCAGCCGATAAGTCCGAGGATTCCCCACCATGATGGTGAAAAACGATGAATATTTTCAGCCTGGCCACCGCGGTAAATAATAGCCAGCACAAGCAGTACTGCAATTGCAATTCCTCTGAGTATCCAGGGAATATACTTTTTCCATGATGAGGGGTAAGTATTCCATATAAGGATAAAGGACACGCAGATCAAAGGATTCCAGAACATCCTGGGCATTCCAGTTGCTTCTGCATTGTATGTTTCCCCGTTAACCAGGAATACTCCCATTACAAGAAGCGCAAATGATCTCAGTAAAACGTGCTGGACAAGTTTCCAGTTATCATCGCCTTTTTTTCGCCTTGCATTTATTGCATAGGGAAGCGAAAGGCCGACAATGAAAAGGAAAGCCGGGAACACAACATCGGCCAGACCGATGCCATCTGCTCCTCTTTCAACATGTCCGAGCCATCCGGGGATATCCTTAAGCGACCACAGGTCGTTTACAAAAATCATAAGAACCATTGTCAGGGCTCTTAAAATATCAATTGTGGCCAGCCTCTGCGATGGCAGTAAAGCAGTATCCTTCAATTGACCGGCTGAGACTGAGGTACCGGAAGCATTGTTCATAATTAGTCAGGATTATAGGGTTAAATTAAAAATATCAGGAATTGATTTCCTGTTTCAATCCGTTCATTACTAATTTACTATAAATTCCTTATCCCGGCCTGCTTTCATCCGGGTTTTAACCTTATTTAAGAAATCGCGGCAGAATTATTCTGTTTCAATTTTTACCACCCTTGTCCTGCCGGCAGGCACAGGTAATTCTATTGAATTTGATTTTGCTGCTACAGCCTTGCCGCTTATCAGTTCACCTGCCTTAACTACTTTTTGAATCCCCGGGAAATCATTTTCAAGCAGAATGTTGCATTTTTTATCCTTTAAACCATTATTTCTGACAGTGAGATAAAAGATCTTACCTTCTCCGAAACGTTCAATCCTGATTTCCGGATCTGATGTTCTGGCAGCAGTAACAGGCTCCCAGCCTGCAGCAGCTATCTCACGTATAAGAGGAATATACTTTTTGAAAAAGGGCCTGCCGTTTTCAATTTTTGCCTTGTCCTGCCAGTAGGGATCATTTGATGCATCAACACTGAAGAATGAGGGGAAAAAGCCATAAGCAAGCATTTTTTCAAAATAAATCTCATATCCGCTATATGGTGCCTGAGTGAAAGCCTTGTCATTCAGCCCTTCATTCAGCAGAAAAACAATAGGTTTACGGTACGAGATAGCCCTTTTGAAATCCAGCGCTGCAACATTATGATCACCTGTTGAATACCAGCTCAGTTCAGCTCCAAAAAGATCAAGGTTTGAGGCAACAAAGGGATTCCATCCGTGACCGTTTCCCATAGCAAGTTTACCCTGGCTGTGCATTTCATCTGCAATCTTCTTCATGAATTCAAATTCCGATACAAGGTTCCAGATGGCAGGCCGGCCAACAACTGAAGAAAATGTAAGCGGGTAATCGGTAAACTCAAAATGATCATTATTGTAATTCAGATCATGATGCCAGTTCCATTCCATGGAATCAAAATATATTCCGTCTGCATTTAATTTAATAGCCGGATCAATCTCACCCTGGCGTACAAAATAATATCTGTTAAAGCCTGGAAGTTCCGGATCACAATTTGTTGTTATGCTGACAGCCCAGCCGGTGCGGAACCATGGTGTCTCAAGCCTTCTTGCCTGCCACATTCCATTTTTATCCTTTGTAGCGCTGACCTTAAGATATGACCTGTGCCGTTCCGGAAGCAGTGTCTCAGATACAACAGAGTCGTAAGGGATCGTTTTTGATTTTATTGGTATCTGCACATCCCAGGGTTCGGTATACTGGAAGCTCAGCACTCCGGTTCCCCTGTCAGAAAGGATATGTGAAAGCTTAACGCCATCCCTGAAATCATTGCTTCCCCACGATGTTTCATGAAAGGCAAAACCGAAATCCTCCCATCCGGGTATTGATCTCATAGCCGTAAAAGGCAGCCAGATTCCCTCATTCACAACTCTTTTCCTGAAGGCTTCAGGGTACACATCATAATAGGTTTTAAGCGCCGATCTCATTCCCCATCCCGGATTGAACGTATAACTGACAAGCCTGAAGAAGGTTCGCGATGGAAATTTTCTTGTATCTCCTGAAATGGCAAGGTCGAGCTCTGTAATTATACCCTTCCCCTTTTCAGCTGCCAGACGGTAAACAACAGGAATATTTATGTCCACTCCTGCCGCATAACCTTTGTTGTCAACGCTCAGGGCACAAAGCGGATAATATGACATTGACCCGGCGCCAACAGGATCACCATATCCACCGTCTGACAATGTCCTGCCATTGAATGCACCTGCCGGAGGAATTGTGGTCCGTATGCTGACTGTGTCACTGTATATCCTGCCTGCTTCCATTCCAGTCGCTTTATCCAGCCCGCTGAACCAGGTCCATACTGAACCTTCAAGTGGTGAATTAAGCCGCAGGGTAATACAGGCGGAGTCCTTCTTAAGGCTTACAAGAGTACCATTGATTTCTTTATAATATTTTCGGTCAATAAGATGTATAACAAGCTGATACGAGCCGTCAGAATATAAATATTCAGAGGCATTCGCAGTTTCTGATTCAGATATCAAAGGCAAGTCCCTGAATCCTGAACCAGGATCATTATAATCGAGGTATTCAATCTTCATACAATCGGCTGCTTTCCCTTCGCTCTTATCAGAATATAAACCAGAAGCATAAGGGCTGGCTGCCAAAACAATCCAAAACAGAAGTACAGTAAGATTTAATCGTGTTCTCATTGCAGGTAAATTTTTATAACAGATTCGGTTTTCCTTTCAATATTATTAAAACTTTCCTGCTTACAGGCTTTTTATTTAACAATTATGGTCCTGGTTTTAAGAAATATTTAACTCTATAACAGCCAGGTATTTTAAACAACAGGCTTCCATTTTATGTTATATACTGTAAAATAACCCTGTTGCCTTGCACCAATTTGAATAAAACCAATCACCTTTCCCGCTTTCTGAAGCTGATTTTTCTGATTTTTTTGTTGACTTCATGCAATAAAAACAAGCCGCTTTTCGAGCAGGTCAGTTCATCATTTTCCGGAATTCATTTCAGAAATGACATTATCGAGAATGATACTGTGAACCAGCTTGACATTGAAAATGTATATAACGGAGGTGGAGTGGGCATTGGCGATTTCAATAATGACGGCCTTCCAGACATTTTTTTCACAGGAAACGTTGCTGCTTCAAGGCTTTATCTGAATAATGGCGATTTCAGGTTTGCCGACGTTACAGAACAGTCGGGAATCAATACAGAGGGAAGATGGTGCAGGGGTGTTGCTGTTACTGATATTAACTACGACGGGTTGAAAGACATTTATGTGAGTGTTACACTCAGAAAGAAACCGGAAGAAAGAATCAACCTTCTTTACATTAACCAGGGCCCTGACCCGGAAGGGATTCCGGTTTTTATGGAAAAAGCTGCTGAATACGGACTCAATGATAATTCGCATACAACCCAGGCTGTTTTCCTTGATTATGACAAGGACGGTGATCCAGATGTATATATGGCTGTCAATGAGATAAATGAAAGATATTCCCCATATATGTTCAGGCCGGTGATGCGCAACGGCAAAAATCCAAGCACAGGAAAGCTGTATCGTAATGACTGGAACGATTCACTTGCCCACCCCGTATTCAAAGATGTCTCGGAAGTAGCCGGGATAATGACAGAAGGCTACAGCCATTCTGCAACAGTAACCGATATAAACTACGACGGCTGGCCCGATATTTATGTAGGAAATGACTTTTTTACAAATGATCTGCTCTGGATAAACAATCACGATGGCACCTTCACCGATCACCTGAAGGATTGCTTCAAACATACTTCCTTCAATACAATGGGAAATGATTTTGCCGATATAAACAATGACGGTCTTATTGATGCAGTTACCCTTGATATGAATCCCGAAGACAACTTCAGGAAGAAAATGATGCTTCCTCCTGCAAGTTACCAGGTGTACCAGATGACCGAAAGATTTAATTACAGCTACCAGTATGTCAGGAATATTATACAACTGAATCATGGTCTTATCCCGGGTGAAGATTCTATTGATTATCCACTGTTCAGTGATATTGCATACCTGGCAGGTATTTCATCAACAGACTGGAGCTGGACTCCCCTCCTTGCTGATTTTGACAACGACGGCTACCGCGACCTGATAATCTGCAACGGCTACCCAAAGGACATTACTGACCATGACTTTGCAACCTTCCGGAGCAAGGCTTATAAGGTTGCAGCCAAAAATGAGATACTCAGCCAGGTGCCTGTAGTAAAACTTCACAACTATGCCTTCAGAAATAACGGTGACCTCACTTTTTCAGATGTCTCTGAAAACTGGGGCTTTTCACAGCCTGCCTTCTCAAACGGTGCAGTACCGGCAGACCTCGACTGCGATGGGGATCTTGATATTGTTATAAGCAACATCAACGATGAAGCTTCAGTTTACAGGAATACCTCAAGGGAAAGGAATCCTTCAAACACATCATTTATCAGATTAAAGCTTGAAGGTGATACCTTGAACAGGGAAGGAACAGGTGCTCTTATAAGGATCTACTATGATAAGAATAAGCAGCAGGTATGGGAAAATAACCCGTTCAGAGGCTATCTTTCAACAACTGAAACCACGGGACATTTCGGTCTTGGCAATATAAAGCTTGTTGATTCGCTGATTGTAGAATGGCCCGACGGCTCTTCACAAAAAGCCTTTTCAGTCAAAGCTGATCAGCTTATCAGCCTGAGCATTGATTCCGCTGATATAAGCCCGGCTAGAGTTATAGTTTCAAATCAGTCCGGCACGTTGTTCAGAGACATAAGCAGCTCATCAGGAATAGATTATATTGCAGTCGAGAGAGATTTTATCGATTTCAATATCCAGAAACTGCTTCCCCATAAATTTTCAGAGGCAGGTCCATATCTTGCTGCCGGAGATATTGATTGTAACGGACTTACAGATTTTATTGCAGGAGGCTCTACCGGATACAGTTCTGCTATGTTCCTTCAGCAGGCAGATGGCAGATTTGATTCTTTGCGCCTGCTGCAGAAAAATATTGAACATAAAACTCATGACGATGCAGGTATTCTGCTGTTTGATGCCGATCTGGATAATGATCCTGATCTGTATATCGCATCAGGAGGATATGAAAATGAAAGTTCTTCTCCCGCCTACCAGGATCATTTCTACATAAATAACGGAAAGGGAAACTATACCGAAGCTGAGGATGCAATACCAGCAAATCATACAAGCAAGAGCTGTGTGATTTCAGCCGACATTGATCATGATGGCGATGCTGATCTATTTGTCGGAGGGAGAGTTGATCCCTGGCATTACCCGAAAGCTGTATCTTCAGTTATCCTGAGAAATGATTCCGGAAAGGGCAGAATAAATTTTACTGATGTGACAGCAGAAATTGCCCCCGGCCTCATTAACATCGGCATGGTGAATGATGCAGTCTTTTCTGATTTTGACAATGACGGATGGACAGACCTTGTGATAGCCGGAGAATGGATGCCAGTTACTTTTCTCAAAAACAATAATGGAAGTTTTCAGGACATTACGCCTGAGTCCGGAACTGAATCCAAAACCGGCTGGTGGAAATCAATAGCAGCTGCTGATCTCGATAATGACGGAGATCAGGATTACATTGCCGGTAATCTGGGTACAAATTCATATTACAAAGCCTCACAGGAACACCCTGTGTCGGTATATGCCTCAGATTTTGACAACAACGGCAGCTATGATGCCTTTCTGAGCCATTATCTTCCTGCAAGTCAGGCAGACAGAACCATGAAAGAGTATCCGGTAAATGGCCGTGATGATGCGGTAAAACAGATGATAAGCCTTCGCTCTAAATTCCAGAATTATAAATTATTTGCGACGTCAACTATTGACCAGCTGTTCACAACAGAGCAACTTGCTAGGAGCATTATCCTCAGGGCAAATTGCTTTGAATCATCTGTCTGTATAAATGAAGGTCATGGACGGTTTAAGCTGATACCTCTTCCAGTGGAAGCCCAGCTTGCTCCGGTTAACAGCATACTTACCGGTGACTTCGACAATGATGGCATTCCCGATGCAGCCATTTCCGGAAATGACTGGGGTACAGAAGTTTTAACAGGCCGTTATGATGCCCTGAACGGACTTATTTTAAAAGGAAAAGGCAATTGTGAATTCAGGGCAATGTCAGTTACAGAGAGCGGATTCTATATTCCCGGCAACGGAAGGTCACTTGTAAAACTTGCCGATGCCGCAGGCAACATAATGATTGCTGCAGCACAAAACAGGGGAAAGCTTAAACTTTTTAAAATACAAAACAATGAAAATTGAATCTCTGATCAGGAAAAATGTCATCATTGCTTCAGTAATGATGCTGGCTGCTGTGTCATGCAGGAAAAGTACGGAAGCTGAAGTTGCAAAGCCTGAGATCCTTCATAATAACATGGATCAGCTTACGGGTGTCATTATATATGATGTATTTACTCCCCCGGTTGCAAGCAGATTGTATGTTTATGGCGCCCTTGCCTCCTACGAGGCTGTAAGGTTCAGCAAGCCAGGGAGTGCTTCAATTGCTGAAAAGCTGAATGGATTTGGAGCAATGCCAACGCCAGAACCTGAAGCGAAGTATGATTTTACTCTTGCTGCAAGCAAAGCATTCTTCGATGTTGTAAGAAATGTAAAAGTCTTCTCCGTTGATTCACTTGACAGGTATGAAAATGAATTATATGGAAACTTCAGAAAAGGCCTCGATGTTGAAATATATGAAAGGTCAGTTGCATTCGGCAAAAAAGTATCTGAAGCAATTCTTGCAAGGGCAAAGAATGATGGCTATTTCATTTCAAGAGGCAAAGCAAAATATCTTGGCAGCAATGACGCCGGCAAATGGCGTCCTACTCCGCCTGATTATCTTGATGGTGTTGAATGGTGCTGGAATACAATGAAACCAATGACAATGGATTCTGCCGCACAGTTCAAACCCGGCAAGCCACCTGTATACAGCAGTGATACAAGTACTTATTTCTATAAAAGTCTTGCTGAGGTTTTTTATATAAATCAGAATCTCACTGAGGAGCAGATGGAAATTGCAAGATTCTGGGATGACAATCCCTTTGTAATTGAGCATTCCGGTCACATGATGTACGGGAACAAAAAGATCACTCCCGGCGGGCACTGGATTGGAATTGCTGCGATTGCATCACGGCAGTCATCTGCAGATGAAGTTCTTACTGCAAAAGCTTATGCGCTTACTGCAATAGCGCTATATGATGCCTTCATATCATGCTGGGACGAAAAATACAGAAGCAGTTATATCCGGCCTGTCACGGCAATAAACGAGCTAATTGACGACAGCTGGATGCCATATCTCCAGACACCACCCTTCCCTGAATATACAAGCGGGCACAGCACAATCACTGCTGCAGCGGCTACAGTTCTGACAAAAATATACGGCGATAATTTTGCATTTCAGGATACAAGCGATCTGAAGTATATCGGAATGCAAAGGCATTTCGACTCCTTCAATGAAGCAGCTGCGGAGGCTTCAATAAGCAGGGTTTACGGAGGAATCCATTACAGGTTCAGCGTTGATACCGGCGCTGAAATGGGTAAAAAATTAGGAGAGTTCATTAACGGAAAACTCGGAGAATAGATAGTCCTTTTCAGATCAGAGTAACATTATCCTGAATTCCCCTGCTTTTTGATCCCCTCCCGGGAGGGGCAAGGGGTGGGCTCAGGAATCATTTATCTGTTGAAATGTTTTCAGGCCTGTGCCTTAACCTTATATCCTTTCAGCCCGAATACCAGGATAACAGCAAAGCAGAGCATTGGAATAATGAAGCCTGTTGCCATATTTGATACATCGGCAATCCAGCCCATAAGCATAGGGCATACAGCCCCTCCTGCCACCATCATTACAAGTATCGACGACCCTTTCTTTGTCAGTCCTCCCAGATCCTTTATGCCAAGGGCAAATATTGTGGGGAACATTATCGACATACAGAAGTAGGTTATGTAGATTGAAATGAGTGACAACCAGCCGAGCCCGAGAATTACGAAAACCATTGTAAGGATATTGACAGCGGCATAGAGCGCCAGCATCTGGTTTGGCTTGAACCAGGTCATCATCACGCTGCCTGAGAACCTGCCTATCATGAAGAAAACAAAACCAAGTGAGAGCAGGTAAGCTGCCTTTTCATTGCTGAACTGGGGCATTGTTTCAGTGACATAATTTATAAAGAAACTGTTTATCCCGGTCTGTGCCGCCACGTACAGGAACTGGGCAACAACTGCAAATTTAAAATGGCTGTATTTCAACAGGTGCGAATATTTTCCCTTATCCCCGTGACTGTCATGTTCTCCCTCATGTATCTCTGGCATTTTTGTGAAAATGAAAAGAACAGCAACAAGAGTTACAAGTATCCCTATTATCATGTAAGGCATGATCATAGAGGCAAATTTGTTTGTTTCTGCAACAGCTTCGCCACCCCTGAAAATGAACCAGCCACCCACAGTCGGGCCTATTATCCATCCCAGTCCGTTGAATGACTGGGAGAAATTAAGTCTTTGTTCCGAGGTGTCTTTAGGGCCAAGAACTGTTGAATATGGATTTGCAGCCGTTTCAAGGCAGGTAAGTCCGCAGGCAATTACAAAAAGGCAGAAAAGTGTGAACTCAAAGGTCTGTATTTCGGCAGCAGGATAAAACAGGAATGCGCCGAAAGCATAGAGCAGTAATCCGAAGATAATACCTTTTTTATAACCTATACGGCTCATAATAAGTCCTGCAGGAATTCCCATTACTGCATAGCCGCCATAGAGCGCTGCCTGCACCCATCCTGACCTTGCCTTTGTTATGCCCAATATATCCTGAAAGTGTTTGTTCAGCACATCGAGAAGGCTATGGGCAAAGCCCCAGAGGAAGAAAAGACTTGTAACAAGTATAAAAGGTATAAGAAAACCCGCAGTTACAAGTTTTCGCCGGCCGTTATTAACGGAAATATCATTTGTCATACAATCCTGTGTTTTGCTTATACAAGATTGTTATGATTTATGAAACTACCAAGAAAAATACCCTGATTTTAAGTTCCTGTCTTGCTAAATCTCTAGGAAGATGATGATTTCTTTGATTTTGATAAGATCAATAATCTGTCATCGGCTTTAGCGATAGCATTAATAAAATCCCTGAATTGCTGAAATTTATCTTCTGACAGTTTACATTCATCCAGTTCAAAATGTCTCCTGAACAGGATCTTGCCCTCTCCAAGCTCAATTTTACAGATGAATAGTCCAAAATCAGTTTTCAGGATAACATCTTCAGGAACATAGTCCGGTTTGTATCCCACAGGCAAATAGTAACACACTGAATCTGTCCGGATCTCGGATCGTGCAACAGAAATGCTGACAGGCTTAACCTCACCAATATAATCTGACTTATCCATTACCGGATTAAAGAATATTCTATCCTGCATTTTCGTTGTCATATCATTGACACTCAGGCTGTATACAAACTGTGCAGAAGGTTTGTCATTTTTATTTTCATTATAAGATGCAGAGTTTAGGCTGAAATTGTAAAATCTTATTCTGCGATCCAGTATTCTTCTCATTTCTGAAACTGACTTTTTTGAAAATGACTGGTTTGAAATATCATAGAATGATCCGGAATAGGTATTTGTCATTTTAAGCAAAGCCGCTCCGTTTTCGTAAATTGTAACTTCACCTCCTCTTTTAAGCAGATTCTCATCCTTGCTGAATTTTGGAGTTTTTACAATCACTCCTCCTTTATCAGTAACAAGCAATGCAAATCTGTCATCAGTGAAATTTCCAAGATAATTAAATGGCAGATCCTGGCTTGTACATTCAAGCCATACGGTATCTTTCAAAAGTGGTACACTAAGAATAACATGGTTAAATGAAGCAGATACAAAATTCATATATTTATCCATTTTCTCTCCGGCTGAAACAAGAGTATAAAATGATTCGATACCTGCAGCACTTAAAATTGCCTTCATATAATTAGCTAACCCTTTACAGTCGCCAAAACCATTTTTCGAAACAGCTTCAGCCGAAGCTGGTTTCCATCCTCCGATTCCAATCCGTATAGAAACATATCTGGTTCTTGATTGCATGTACTCGTAGAGGATTTTAACCTTAGCCGCTTTATCAGAAGTCTCTTTTACAAGTTCCTTAATATTTGAAACTTCATCTGACGACAACACATCCTGACCCTTTATCAATTCATAATTCCATTTGCCAAAATCCCTCCATGAATTCATAGATCCACTTACTCCTCCATATTGAAAGTTCGTCGGAGCAGTAAGCAACAACGGCCAGGCTGATTCATAGAATAAAATATTTGCATTTTTCTGGGCTACTGCCTTCAGGTTTTCCTCCTGCCAGGTGTAAATCCTTCTGCCATCCTGAAGAACAGAATCAACAGGATTATTCAGATTCTGTTCAAAATATCTGAATTCTATGCCACTGGGGACAATAAACTGAATGCCTGATTTCTGAACCGAGAGGTTATAAGCTGACTGAAATGCCCAGGCAGGATAATGCAGGAGACTTTTATACTCTTTTTCATACTCATATTCAAAAGTATATGGGTATCGGTATTTCTCAGAAGATATCCGTTTAACTCTGTCATCAGAGTAAAATGTAGCAGCAGAAACTACACTTCTGTCCGTAACATCCTGAATGCCCAGTGTTTTAATAAGATTCCCGGCATCGTCATAAATTGCACCTCTCAGGTAGTTTACTTTTGAGAAGTCATCATAAAATACCTCAGCTTTCCTGTAATTATCTGCCTTTTCGTTTACTATCGTAACAACAATTTTTACTTTTTCCACAGCTGTGCCTGTGCCAGTTATTCTATAAACGCATTGTTCTGATCTGATTATGGCATCAGCATGTTTTTTAAGCTCATCGGGAATAGAGTCGAAACAATATTGCTGAGAGAATAACATGGTACTCCAAAAGAGTACAACTGAAAGTATAATATATTTTCTCATGGCCCTGGCTGCTCAATTCTTTTTCAATACTATATATTCTGACTGCTTCTGCTGAACCTTCTGGTAAAAATTCTGAATATCCTTATATTCTGAAACGGCGAAAGCGATCCTATCTATCTTAAACAGACTCGAAATATTAATAATGTTCCCGGTTAGTTCACAGGTAAATTTAAAAGAACCACCATCTTTCCCAAGTGTGAAGCTGGCATTTTCAGGCTTCATATCAAGACTATATCCTTCAGGGATTGTCAATGACATTGTAAAGCTTTCAAGCTGGGGACATCCAAAATCAACGGGAAATTTTCTTTCCGACATGTAAAAGGGATTATAAACTGATGTATTAAGATGGTAAGGTTTTATAATTAATTCATTTTGTGCCAAATGTGATCCCTTGATAATTTTAAAATTGTAGGATTCTTTTGCTTCGGAGCCGATATCCTTCACACCGCCAAGTACATATTCACTAATTTGTGCCTCGGGATTATTTGATTTTACAAGGTCATAATATCCGTCCTCGCTTTCAAGCCTGATCTGCTTTCTTAAATCGGAAGCCAGATAACCTTTATATATATTTTCAATCTCTCCAACGATAGTCCCGTCCTTTTCAGGAAACATAGTAATACTTTGATATAAAGAATTTGTTTCTTTATTTGTCAGTTCAACAAAATCCGATTTAACTTTTCCGCAGAGCCATCCGGTCTTGTTCAGACAGTCAAAAGGAAGCTCATTAAAAGGACTCAGGGGGTTTGTTGCATCAACCAGATAATATTCACCTTCAATGTTTATTCGTGCCACAACATAATTAAACTGGGTAATTAACGCCGAAAGAACATTAAGACTTCCGTTGGACCTGGTACTTAATATTACCGGTTCAGCTGAAAGGCCAGCAGCTCGGGCCATTGCAATCAGTAAAATGTTAATGTCTGCGGAATTCCCTTTCCCCTTCTGAAGGATCGTTCGCAAAGGAGCGCTGGCAAGGAAATCCTGCTCTCCGTCCCACATTATTTTTGAAGTAATATACCTGTGTATTAAAAGGAGTTTTTTTCGGTTATCTTCTTCATTACCTACTATTGTTTTTGTCAGTGATTTCAGGTTTGTTTCCAGAGGTGTTCCGAAATCACTTCTTTTCATAAGTTCTTCGGTAAGATTATTGTAAGAAGGAGTGATTTCCTGTTTTGATATCTCAGGAAATTCTACTCTGGCTAACTCAAATGTGATCTTGGAAACCAGGTCATTTCTCCCGATAATATATGGTTCAGCTTTGAATGCAGGGACATCATCTGCAGTCCACCGGAGAATGTTAGTCTGAACATAATCATTAAGAAACCTCTTATTTCCCCTGGCAGATTCAGATCTGACATTGGTCAGATTCCCGGAAAGTGCATATTTATAGACAAATGATTCAGGATACTCAATTGTAAGAGAACTTAAGGCAACGGGAATCTCCCTTTGAAATCTCCAGGGTACAAGAATAAACTTTGAATAGCTTCCAAGTCTCATCCGGTATGTATATTCAATAATTGAACCTTCATGAACATCAGGGAAACTGAATTTAAGAGATTGCCGTGATTCTCCGGTTTTTTCAATAATAAAGGCTTCTTTTGTAACAGGTGTCTCAGTTTTTTCTCCGTTTTTCAGATTGAATGTTGATGCTCTGTATTTGGTAATTTTCTCATCATCGCGAAAGGGAATTATAATATCTGCATATCCAAAACCATCACTATTGACTATTTTTATCCTTATGTCCCGCTCCATCTCCACAAAAACATCACTGCCGTCATAGCCCATTCCAGCTATGGCAATATCAGAAAGCACAATTGCATCAGCGCCGGGATCGGGCGAATAGGGTTTGTTTGAAAAGTCCTTCAGAAGAATATCTCCAAATTCTGGCTGTTGGGAATAACTTACATTGAATAGATTCAGTGTTATAACAAAGAACAATACAATAAATTTCTTATTCATATTTTCGGACTATTTGCTTATTAAAGCAGGATCAAATTCGTAAAAGTCAACTAGCTGGGAATAACCATGTGTATATTCAGTACCATACCCGATATAGGCTTTACCATTTATTGTAAATCCAGCCGCTGCGCTTCTTTTCCCGGGAATATCCGCCACTTTAGTCCAGGAATCTGCCAGAAAATCGTAACGCCAAATATCTGATAACTCGTCATTTGTACCACTACCCATGCCAACAAATGCTTTATCCCCAATTATAAAAGAACATGCAGCCGTTCTTGAGGGACCAGGGAAATTACCCTTTTTAGTCCATAAATCAGTATCCGGATCATACATCCATAACTCATTGTTATTATATAAAATGTATCCCTTTTCATTCATTGAGAAATACGTTGCACAGTTTCTATTAATAGAATATGGAAGATTTGCAACTTTTGTCCAACTGTAACTATTACCAGGATCACATTTATTGAAATCTCTGGCTCCATAATAAATCATATTTTTTAAAACAAATGCCATCCCTTCACCGGATCTATAATTCGGAAACGAGGAGACTTTTGTCCAAAGTTTAGAATCATCTTTAAAAGTATATAAACCATCCCGAACCGAACCTGTATAATCATAACCACATAAATAACTGAGTGTATCATGACAAACAACCATTGTAATACCATCAACCATATTAAATGGATAATTTGTAATGATTTGACTCCATTCATCATTAGTTGGATTATATTGAAACATTTTTTCTGATGCAGGAGAACATAAGTAACCTTTGCCTTTAACTGATATTCCCATAATCCTCATATATGAATATACATTTCTGTCAACAGAATTGGTAGAAAGAGAAGGAGCATTAATTCTCTTCCATGGCGAAACAGAACAACTTACAAGGGATGAACTTCTTAAATACCCTCCTGCTTTAACTCTGATTGGGTGAGCTCCTCTTGGAATTGAAGCCGGCCATCTGGCAGTAATCCCGGTTTTTGTAGCACTTATTGAGGTTAAAGTATAAATATCCCAGGTTACAATATTCCTTTCAGGATCAGGATTGAAATTGTCACCTGTTATTGTAATTTCCTGTCCGGGGACTGCGGTACTTGATGATAATGAATGTATTACAGGATGAGCCAGAGTGAATTTCCCCGCTGAAACAACAGAATTTGAGCCTACAGATACAGTAACTGCATGGGGAATACTATCAAGAGAAACTGGTACTTTAAATACAATTGATGTAGCAGTTTTTTGAATTATGTCAGCACAATAATTCCCAAAACAAACTGTTGTTATTTCATTTGAAGAAATCAGACCATTCCCTTCAACAGTGACTTCATCATTAAAGGTACCGGTTAAAGGATAGATTCGTGTAATTACAGGATTTTTTACCTCAAACTCAGTTGTGGATTCAATGCTCTGCTCTAATACCTTTACAGTTATTTTTACCAATCCTGAAATGTTTTTGGGTACAGCAACTAAAATTATTGAATCGTTCATGCTGTTTATTGTTGCTTGTTCCGTTCCGAAATAAACTTTGGTATCATAAACACCATTGTAATTTATTTTGAAATATTTCCCTTTAATTGTAACAGGAGTCCCTCCCGATCCTGATACAGGAAGAATAGAATAAATAGCAGGTTTCCTTAATGAAAATGTATCGGTTGATAAAACCTTGAATGGATCAGCTTCATATCTTATCTGACTCTTTGTTTTTGACAAAGTATTAGGGACTTTTAGTTTTACCTCGGATCGTGAGGTGGAAATTACAGTAGCCTGAGCATTGTCAAAATAAAACTTATTTCTTGCAGCATTAATATTAAATAATCCTTTAACAGTGACAATATCTCCCCAGGTACCTTCCTTGCCCGATATGTTAAAAAATGGTGGTTGAAGCTGAAATAACTCAGAAGATGTAAGGTTAAAACTGCTCTCCTTTAAAAGTACTTCATTCATAACTTGATTAATGTCATAAGAAATTATGAATGAACAGACACTATCCCCGGTAATGTCTAAATAGGAGCATTTAAAATTTCCAAGTTTTAAATAATCTGATGCTCGCTTTACAAAAGAAGTAATATATCTTCCTTTGAGTCTAATCGTATCTCCCCATCTGGCCTGCTTTGGATAAAAATCATACAAAACGGGTGCTTTTAATCTGAAAGTATCTCTTGTAAAAACCGTAACCTTGTCAGCTATAGTTAATGAAATAACTGATTTTAAAGAATTTACCTCAGGATTAATAAGAATTTTTATTAATGTATCACAACTATATACAGAAGTAGCTTGTATAGAATTTAGTTTAATAATGTTATTTGCAGTAATCCATGAAAAATTTCTGCCAAAGATTTTTAATGTATCCTCCCAGGCAGCAGAATCCGGCTCGAAACCCGAAATTTCAGGGCCTTTACTTCCCAGACTTTTGAAGGTTAAAGTGCTTCCATAAACAATGTAATCCCTGGTTTTTGCAAACGGGCGAACAATATATTCTTTTTCCTTTATCAGACCGCTCGTTATTGTTGCAAAAAATTGACCAGTATCTGAGGCAGGACCCAGATAAATCCTGTCATGACTTAATGTTGGTTCATAACCACCAGTTGCCCAGACAAATCCGTGCTCAATTACCGGTTCACTTCCCAATGTATATATATCAGCTGCCAGTACAGCTCCATTTTCGCTGATACTTTGAACTGGCAGGGTCTTAAGCCTGGGATAAATTCTTGGCTTTGCAATTTCCTCTTCGCATCCGGCAACAATAACAACTAATATTAATAATATAGCTGCAATTGTAATTCCATTTTTGGCTTTGTTATAAAGATCATACATACTCTATATGATTTCAGACAGATCGGGTTTATTCCAAATTTAAAAAAAAATACACAAAACAATTAACAATTTAGAATTTTTTTCTAATTTAGTCCAAGATGCCTGGCAATCTATTATGAAAGTAAAATATCATTCCCTGTTTTTACTTCTGTTGTTTTTCGGAACATCATTAACAGCTCAGAATCTGTTTCGCGAGGGATATGTTGAAAAACAAAATGGTTCAGTATTAAATGGACTCATAGAATATAAACCAACTAATAAAATACCTTCCAACTGTGTTTTCAAACGATTTGATATTGCTGAGAAAATTGAGTATAGCGCTGATAAAATTATCAGCTTCGGATATAATAATGGAAAAAGATATGAGTCATTTAAGTCAGAAGGAAAAACATTATTCTACGAAGTTCTTATAAAAGGGAAAATATCTGTTTACACGAATGGATCCGGTTATTTCCTGAAAAAGGAAAATGGTTCCTTTACTGAATTGAAAAAAACAAATATTTCCGACAGTGGCGCTTCCTATGATAATCTGATCTCATATCTGGAAACAATTACTGAAGGTAAATGTGGCCCTATAAGTAAGAACTTTTCATTAAATGAAGATCTTCTTCCTTTAATTGAATCCTATAATAAGAATTCCGGAAGCGGATATTATACTTTTAACCGGTCATTTTCAGAAAAGGAATTTATAAATCAATCGGGCCTTACCGGAGCTTACCAATTTCGATATGGAATTTTATCAGGGATCAATGTATATAAGCTATCACTTGGAATAGCACCGGGAGTAACATATACAGGCAATTTGTTTTTTCCTGTACCCGAAAGTGAAAGCGGGCCGGTAGCCGGAGTATTTCTGGAAAAGTTGCTGTTACGGAAATCTGATAAATTGGCATTGAGAGTTGAGCTTCTATATGAAAAACAGAATTTTTATTGTTACAGTGAATCAAAGTACTCAATATATACAAGCCGGCATGATGCCTTCTTTGACTTTACAGCCATATCTGTGCCTGTATTGCTGCAATATTCCTTTACCGGGAACAGGTTAGTTCCTTACATTAACACAGGAGTTGCATATCAGCATTTTCTTTCAGGCTCATATTACCATACAGAAGAAAAAGAAACGGCATATTCCCTGCCTGAAATTTCCACCTATGAAGATTCAAATTTAAGTATAGATAAAAAAGAGTACAAAGCATTGCTTGGAGCCGGACTAAGATACCGGTTAATCAACCGGCTGAACCTTAACCTGCAGGCAAGAATTGCTTATGGTTCAGGTCTTTTTGTTAATTCACCACCCCAGGGATATTCCTCAGGAGCATCATACAAAAAGTTTTATAGTCAGAATTCATTACAATACTCCCTGATGTTTGGTATTTCATTTTAACTGCAATTTCTTAGCAGAACCTTCCGGACATATTTAATATCAAAAATAAAATTCCCGCAGATCCTGCAGATCTTCACAGAATTTATCTGTGACAATCAGCGCTATCTGCAGGAAAAACTTAAACCCGAATTTTATATCCTTACTTAACCAGCAGGCTCACTTTAATATTGAAATCGTCGTAGATTGTCTTGTCACCAAGATTATCAAAAAACGATCCTGAGCCATATCGAACATTGTACTTTGTCCTGTCGACAACAATGTTTGCAAAATACCAGTTCCCATCATCTTTCTTCTGAGTGGCTGCTTTGAATTCAACCGGGTTTGTAACGCCCTTGATTGTAAGATTCCCTTTTACAGAGGCAGTTCCCTTATCAAAGCCTGTGCTTTCTGAAAGAACAAGTTTAGCTGTCGGAAATTTCTCGACTCCGAAAAAATCATCAGATTTCAGATGACCAACAAGATTGTCGAGTTTCTCATTGCTCGTAATTGTTGTCATGTCGATTACAAACTCACCAGACTGTATTTTGTTGTCTTTCAGTGACAACCAGCCCGACTGCAGTGAAATGCCGCCATCATGTTTTCCGGTGACTTTTTCACCAAGCCATTCCAGTTTTGTTTTTGAAACATCAGCAGTCAGTTTCTGCTGTGCCTCGATGTTGATAAAAATCAATGTTGAAAATGCCAGTACGATAAATGCTTTTTTCATAGTATTCAATGTTTATTTCGACTATAAACATTGATTCCGGCTGTTTTGTTCAGTTTTTGTGAAACTTTATAGTTTATGGATGTTAAGCCCGCCGCTTATTTCGAAGATTGTTCCGGTTGAGAAAGCCCAGTCGCCACGGGCAAGGGAAGCCACGGCTTTGGCAATATCTGAAGGCATTCCCCATCTTTTCTGAGGAATGAGTCCCTCTCCAATAAGCTTGTCGTATTTATCCTTGATTTTTGCAGTCATGTCTGTTTCAATAATCCCGGGCCTCACCTCATAAACAAGAATTCCGTTGCATGAAAGCCGGTCGGCAAATACTGAAGATGCCATACTCAGGCCCGCTTTTGATATGCAGTACTCAGCCCTGTTTGTTGAGGTCAGTGCAGCAGATACAGAAGTGATGAAAACAATTACAGGACGGTAATTATCAACATGTTCTTTTAACCAGAGCATTTCCTTTGCAACCTTCTGGGCGAAAAACACCGGTCCCTTGAGATTGATGTTCATAAGCCTGTCATAGCTTTCTTCTGTCATATCCAGGATGTCGTTCCTCTGAAGTGGTGCGACGCCTGCATTATTAACAAGCATGTCAATGCGGCCATATCTTTCCAGTATATTGGCAACTACCTCCTTATGGCATTTTGTACAAGAGATGTCGAGACCTATAGGGAAGAACTGCGATCCTTTTTTTGCAACTTCTGAAGCCAGAATTTCCATTCCCTCGCTGTCAGTTGAACGCGCAATTGCTGCTATATCATATCCTTCTGCAGAAAGCCCGATTGCAATTGATCTTCCGATTCCTCTGCTTGCTCCTGTAACTACTGCAACAGGTTTATCATTCATAAGCCTCGATTTAGGGGTCATCCTGAAAAAACGCTTTAAAGGTAATAATTTGGATGATTCAGGCAACAGACGGTTAAAATATCTTGCAACAAGCTGAAAATGTCCGGAAGCCTTATACTTTTTCATAGGCCAGGAAAAATGTATATTTCTGGATTTCAGAATGTTTATAATTAACTAAACAACAACTGCCAGGTAAGTGTAAAGATCAGTTATTTATACCAAACCGCGGGTTAACAACATTGTTATAAATTGATCCGAAGGTGTAACTGAGGCTTACACCGCCGTTAATATAGAAATTTGTAGCCTGCTGCTTAAGCCTGAGAAGCCTTTCCGCTTCTGACAGTTCCCCTCTTGCGAGGTTAAGCTGATTATTTATGTATGTAACTCCGGTATTTACAGACAAAGACAGTCCTTTTATAATTCTCAGACGTGTATAACCCCAGAAACCAAATCTGTTTTTAGAGAAATCAGTCAGATAATTTGATCCGTAAGCAGAGAAATTTATTGAACCCCATTTTTTCTGAATCTGGTATGCTGCACTCAATGAGTGCTTTAACAGCCCTTCATTCATTTTGTTATAAATTGTTGTATCAGCATAATCAGAATACTCATAACCCATACTGTACAAAATCCTGAACTGACGGTGTGTGGCTTCTGAATAAGGAAAAATGTCATATTCAATTGTTGGAAGAACATCCATATTGAAATCGTAATTCTGGCTTGTTGATGATTCTGCATCAATTCTCAGGCCGGCAGACCAGTGGTCACCCAGGCTCTTTACAAACAGGTTGCGTATCGACTTACTGCTTACAAGGTATTCGGTTGTAACAGAATCTTCTATATAAGTCTGTTTATTAGAATACTGGTTTAGCTCAATTTCAAGCTTTAGTTCAGGTGTCACCCTTGTAATCTGGAAAGTATTGTAGATTGAAAACCTTTTATATGTTTCCTCCCCGTTATATGAAGGATTTGTCTGAAGCTCAAATACCCAGTTATGCCATCTGTCCTCAATCTCGTGCTGCTTAATTTCTCCAGTGTTCTTTATGTCAATCTCATCAAAGAATGGCGTACGGGCTACATACCTCATAAGCCCCATTTTTATCATGTTTGTCTTCTTCTCCCTTACAATAGCTGATGTTTCATCAGGATTACTCGTATATGTAAGGGTATCATCCATTCCTGCATATTTTTCAAGTCCCTGAAATGCAAAGGTGAACTGGTTGCCTCCGCTTCCGGCAGGCTGGCTTGTAACCAGCAGGTAAACTTCGGCCTCCTTTGTGTCACGGACGTAATTTACAAAAGGTATCTCCTGCCTCGTATAATTCATGTCACAGGAACGGCAGTCTATAAAGAATTTTATTGATCCCTTCCTTGCAGAATCTCTTTTTTCAGATGTTTTTACATTAAGAGGAATACCAGCCCTGTCAACCACTGATGCAGGCAGTGTATCTGTCCTGATAGCAGTAATATTGTTGACCTC
>JAKLDT010000210.1 GCA_022703405.1 Bacteroidota bacterium
AAGCTCATCCTCTGTCTGTCCCGACTCTTTAAACGCTTTGGCGGCGAGAGACAAAGCTTCAACACCTGTTTCCTTTTCAACACGTATTTCCTTTGCCAGCTTCACATCCCTGTGAATACCAGCCAGAAATGGAGCGGTGTTATATAAAAGCAAAGCTCCGGCAAGGGTAAAAACAGGAAGCATTAAAACATATCTCAGAAAAATCTTCCTTGATTCTGCAGGATTTTCCTTTACCTGATCATGATTGGAAGGAAGAATAGCATCATAAGGGCAGGCATCATTTTCACAGAGCCGGCAGTTAATGCATTCTGCAGGAGTTATGGTAAGATGTTTACGCGAGAACCTTGAAAAGATATTCAGAAGCACGCCATAAGGACAAAAGTATCTGCAAAAGGGGCGGTTTATAAAGATACCGGCAATAATCAGTAGAATACCGAACACTATCATAGTAAAAGGCGCATCAAGTCTGAAAAAACCTACAAAGGGATCGTACCTGCAGATTATAAACTGACTTTCCATTGCTGCGAAAAGCACAGCTATTGCCAGATATATAAAAGGCACGGCGGCCATTATTGCCTCTACTGCATGAGGCAGTTTAACAGGCTTAATCCCTGTGAGTTCCTGAACAGCTCCAAGAGGACACACTCCTGCACAGAAAACCCTTCCGAAAAGCAGGGCAAAAACAAGAGGTATTATGAAAAACAACAATGCTGTCAGTGGAATGGTGTAACCTTCATTAAATAAGGCAAGTGCAACATTCTGAACTGACCCGACCGCACAGATACAACCTTCCCGGAAAAAACCGAAATAAGCCAGTGAGAATACAGACATCCAGACAATACCCTGCCGGGATCTCTTCTTAAGTGCGAGCCATGAGGTTACAGACAATGCAAGAACTAAAACCGCTACATCAATATATTCCCACACCTGTGAGCGTCCTTCCGGGAGATGCTGTTCAGGATAGACGTATCCAGACTCAAATTCAGGCCGGGGAAAACGCTCCTGGGCAAACAGAACTACATGCCACAGAACCAGAAATACAAGCAGTATATATGGTAATAATCGTTTTCTCATTCAGGTAGTAAATATCATTTTATAATCCTTTCTCTAACCTTGTGCCCTGTCCTTAATAACATACTGGTAATCAGAAGGAACTCTTGACACAGCATTTGACGGGCAATTCCTTGCTATCGCACAATCATTGCAATTAACACAGAGATCCTGCTTGATCTGCATATACAGTGATCCGTTCCCGAAATCCTTGCAACCCTTTACGCACTTGGCACAACCGTCACACAGATCCTCATTTATCATGTATTCAAAAAACGGTTCCTCAACAAATTTCCGTTCAATTGCATTTGTCGGACACATCTGCACTTCGGCGCCGGTACTGATCGATTTTGCACCTTCTTTAAGGTAGCCACCGCACAAATCGCAATATCCGCAAAGAACATGCGCGTGTACGCATTTTGATGCAGACGGGGTAAGTACACAGCTTGTCTTACAGTTTCCGCAGGTAGTGCATTTATAAGGATCTATCTGCCAGACATAACCTTTCCCTGATGTCTTTTTAGCAAGTACCAGAGGAAGGGCAATGAGAGGAGCAATGGCCAGTGCCATGCCTGCTTTTCTTACAAATTCCCTCCTCGATTCATATTTGTTCCCTGTATCCTTCATTTTGACACACTCAGATATTTTTCACAATCAGTATTTCCATTGCAGATACCCCTGCCTGAGCAGGTTGAACAATTACTTCCGGTTACGGTACGCTTACCAAGCATTACAGCTATAACTGCGAGCACGGCAAACATTATAATTCTGAAAACTTTCCTTATGAACTCAGTCCTATCCATTCTTTTCAGTTAGTTAATCTGTTAAACACGTACAGTTTTGAGTCTGCAGGATTAGCGCAGTATATTATTTTTCCATCTTTTGATGCCACATCAAGAGGCACAGATGCTGTGAAATTATTAACAGAAGAAACAAGTTCTGTAAAATTTCCTGCAAAATCAAGGATCTTGATCCTGTTGATACCTTTTTCAGCAGTTATAATCCCCTGAGGAATTAATGCAAAATGGGCAGGATTACAGCAACCGCAAAAACCCTCAGGCTTCATTCCTGAAGTTCCGAAAGATGAAAGTACTTTCCCCTCAAGTGACCTTGTTTCAATGCGATAATAGCCGGTATTTGCCATGAGCAGGAGGTTGTCATCAGTCAAGGCTACATCGAAGTAGGGGCTGGGAATATGTAATTTCTCACCAAAATGACCAACCATTGAAAATACCTCACCGTCTTTCTTTATTATGAATACTATCTTGTTTCCTGCATCAGCCACCGCAACATAATTTTTATTCGCCGAGACAGAAGTTATGAGGCTGCCATCATCATAAGGACCCCATTCTCCTTTTATTTTCCCGTCTTTCCCCACAATATATACCGTTTCATCAGATGCCGCAAACAAACTATCTCCACTGACTGCCAGGGCGGTAACTTCTGCCGGAAATCCGATCTCCCAGTTTTTATTCATGTCCCTGTCAAAGGATATTAAAAATGAAGATCCCCCCAGAAAGATCTCTCCCTTTTCAGAAACACATATTGCCTTAAGGCCTTCCTGTATGAAAACCTCCCTGGCTATAAACCACTTGTCAGTATATCCTTCATTCCTGACATTAGTATCATTTGATTCTGCTGTTTCCCTTACAGGTTTTACAGAATCATATATGATATATGCCATGAAGGCCAGGATGACCAGCAGTGAAAAATATGCGTAGTACTTTTTTGCCTTCATTATTATTTTTTTAAACCAATATCGAGAGCTACAAGGTTTCTTGCATCCCTCAATATCAATATATTACCTGCGATTGCCATTGGCCCCCAGGCTTCAATGCCATCAAGTATCTTATATTTTGCAACAGCAGTGGCGCTTGATTTTTCAATTCTGAAAATATGCAGGATGCCGTTATCTTCAAGCAGAAAAAGTCGGTCATTACTGACAATATATGGTCCCAGGCCTCTTCCAAACCGGCTGTCCTTGCCACTTGACCATAAGGGTGTTTTTAGATTGTCAGTGGTATAGCAAACAAGTTGTTTCTTCAATGCACCGGCGTTTTCAGGCATTACTGTCCAGACCATGTTATCTGTGATTATGGGAGTATGCTGGTCACTGCAGATTCCTTCGGCGGCCTTATGACTCTCCACAACTTTTGCACTGAAAGACCCATCATAATCAATACGTATTCTGGCGCCTCCTGCACCATAACTTCCGAAAACAGCTATTTCATTGTTGCCAAGATAGAGGGGAGAGGCAGCAGTGGTTGCCGGATTCCACTCCTTCGTCAACCATAAAAGTTTTCCTTTGTCTTCACCTTCAGCCGATATTCCGCATACTCCTCCAACAGCATTGTACACATACATTTTTTTATTATGAATGAGCATCGGGATTATCGAACCATGAGACATTCTGAGTGAGTCACGGTTTGGTGTTTTCCATAAAACCTTTCCGCTTGCACAGTCAACACCGATCATAAGGGCTTTTCCTCCGGGAGCCAGAATTGCAACATCATTATCAATAAGCGGGCACTGGCCTGTATACCAGTCAGGTGTTATCCTGCCTTTTACGCTTCCCGGAATGCCATATTCCTTTTCCATGTCAAGCGTCCAGAACAATTTCCCAGTAACAGGATCGACGCACATCACATGCGACCTTGGTCCCACTGATACCACATACTTGTCAGTTACAGCAGGTATTGTCCTCGAATATCCGTGATTTCTCTTAAGCTCCACATAATACCATCTTCTCCATAGTTCTGTGCCTGATTTCAGTGAAAAACACCTGAGAGCATCAGCTTTCCGCCGTTCATTATAGTCCATGATGTATACCCTTCCATTATGAACTGCAGGACCGGCATAGCCTTCACCTACAGAGATCTTCCATGCAAGGGGAGGTCCTGATGAATCCCATTTTTCAGCAAGAGGTATTGTATCATGATTTTTATTGTCAAACATCTGGCCCCTGAATCGTGGCCAGCTGCCGTAAACAAGACCGTCAAACTGGTTCAGGGTATCAAAAAACTCTCCTATAATTACTGTATCAGGGCGTGGAATTACTTTTGGTCTGTTGTCAAGTCCCGGTACCCTTACAAGAACATCTCCCGGATAATGATAACCACTTATCCACCAGATAAATACTGATGCAAATATAAGAGCTATTATGCCTGTGACAATTTTCTTATTCAGGACACCAGGAACCATTTTTACAAGTAATAATTTAGTATAGCCCGGCTATTAAATTATAATACCTTTTGAATGCCGGATTATTTTTTTATCGAGAAGACAGCAAGGTAATCTCCGTGCCTGATAAAAAGCCTTCCCTTGTCAATAACTGGGTGAGCCCATGCCGGACCTGTGCCTTTTGTCACGGTGAATTCACTTATCAGATCAAATTTTTCGCTGTTCGGATTCACCAGCCCTACATGGCCCCAGCGTTCCTCATATACATAAAGCAGGCCGTCTGCGGCAATAACAGAACCTTTATTGTTCCACTTGGTTACCCACATTGTCTTTCCCGTCTTCCAGTCTACACATATATAGCGGCCCATGCTGTTGTTGTCGTGTGTTGAACTGTAAATGTAATCGCCAACAAGGACCATCCCGCCAACATGCGGATTGATTTCAGAATTTTTCCATACAAGTGAAGGAGCGGTACCGTCGGAGGAGATCTTTATTTTGGCAGCAGTCTGTCCATAGCCGTTTGCTGCAAAGATATAGCCATCCCTGTAGATGGGAGTATGAATATAATTCTTACCACCTTTCTTGTCATCATTTACCGAACTGAAATCGAACTTCCATATTATTTTCCCATCAGCAGCATTAACTCCAATAATCCATGTAG
>JAKLDT010000211.1 GCA_022703405.1 Bacteroidota bacterium
CAGATGGTCCTTGTTGTTTGGGAAATTGTAATGATCAGCTTCAACAATAAGGACCTTTCCCAGATTATATGTTTCCATCCAGGCTTCATAACGCTCATTGAGACGTTTCAGATAATCAATCCTGATTGAACTTTCATAATCCCTTCCTCTTTTCTGGATCTGGTTGACAAGTGTAGGTACCGATGCCCTTAAGTAGAGAAGAAGGTCGGGTGGCTGTATGAATGAACTCATCATTTTGAAAAGGGTGGAATAATTGTCAAAGTCACGCGTTGACATAAGCCCCATTGAATGGAGGTTGGGAGCAAAAATATATGCATCCTCATATATAGTTCTGTCCTGGACAATAGTCTTGTCAGATTTTCTGATATCAAGGATCTGGCTGAACCTTGAGTTAAGGAAATAAATCTGCAGGTTGAATGACCATCGCTGCATATCCTCATAAAAATCATTGAGATAAGGATTGTCGTCAACGTCTTCATAATGAGGAGTCCAGCCATAATGTTTGGCAAGGAGGCCAGCAAGCGTTGTCTTTCCGGAGCCAATATTTCCTGCGATAGCTATATGCATATTCTGTATAATTTACTTCAACGGTATAAAAGTAGTAAAAAGTGCCTAGAGTGACTAAAGTTTGGAGTGCCTAAAGTTATGAAATCAAAAATTAAGTCTATATTTTTTTAATAACTCTAAGTACTTTAGTCACTCTAAGTACTCTAGTCACTTCCAACGATCACCCTGTTAAGTTCCTCGATATACTCTCGTGAGTTTGACAACCTGGGCACCTTGTTCTGTCCGCCGAACTTGTTTTTAGAAATAAGCCATTTATTGAATGTGTCTTTTGGAACAGATCTTATTACAGGTCTGACAAGGTTAAGGTTCTTGTGTCTTTTTGCTTCGTAGTCGGAGTTTACTGATTTCAGTGCCGAATCGAGTACTTCAGTGAAGAGGTTAAGGTCAGCCGGTTCTTCTGCAAATTCTATCAGCCATTCGTGTGAGCCTTTGGATTCTGAGCTCATGAAAACAGGTCCTGCAGTATAATCCGTTATAAGTGAGTTAGTTGCCTTGCATGCTGCTTCAAGGGCCTTTTCAGCGTTATCGATAATGACTTCTTCACCGAATACATTTATGAAATGCTTTGTTCGTCCGGATATCCTGAACCTGTATGGATTGAGTGAAGTAAATACTATAGTGTCGCCTATCATGTAACGCCACAGTCCTCCATTAGTGGAGATTACAAGAGCATAATTCACATCTTTTTCAACTTCGCCAAGCGTGAGTGCCTTAGCAGATGGCGATCCGGCCTTTTCAGCCGGTATGAATTCATAATAAATTCCATAATCGAGCATAAGAAGCATATCGCCTGAGGAAGGATCATCCTGAATTCCAAAGAAGCCTTCGGAAGCATTATAGGTCTCCATATAATGCATCTGTTCGCCCCTTATAAGATTTCTGAACTGGTCCCTGTAAGGAACAAAGCTTACACCGCCATGGAAGAATACTTCAAGGTTAGGCCATACATCAAGCAGGTTTGTTTTCCCTGTATGAGCGAGGATCTGTTTGATCAGGACAAGATACCATGAAGGCACTCCTGCAATGTTTGTTACGTTTTCGTTTATTGTTGTAAGTGTAATCTTGTTGAGTTTTTCCTCAAAATCCTCAATTAGTGCAATTTTTGTTTTCGGAGTCCGAATGGCATCAACCCAGAAAGGGGCATTTTCTATAAGTATCGCTGAAAGGTCGCCGTAAAGTGCGTCATTGCTGAACTGGTCAATTTTATGGCTTCCTCCCAGTGTAAGGCTTTTTCCCAGAAAGATCTTCGTTTCGGGATAAATCATAGAATATAATATAAGAATATCCCTGGCAGCCCTGTAGTGGCAGTGTTCAAGGGCATCTGCGCTCATGGGGATGAATTTGCTTTTTGTGGATGTTGTCCCGGACGATTTTGCGAACCACTTTATTTCCCCGGGCCAGAGCAGGTTTGCTTCACCTTTTCTCAGCCTGTCAACATAAGGTATAAGGTCTTCATAAGTCTGCACAGGAACCCTTTCGCGGAAATCCCCGGCACTTGTTATTGAAGAGTAATCATATTTCTGACCCCATTCGGTTCCTGCCGCTTTTGCAAGCAGCTTGTAAAGCGTTTCCTGCTGTGTTTCGGCAGGATATTTTCTGAACAGCTCTATCTGGTTGATTCTTTTGGTATTAAGCCAGCTTACAATGGAAGGAATGATAGCCATTAAGAGATATAATTTTCATTATAAAGATAAAAAAATTGCCATTAATTTTAAGAATCAGCTGAAAACCTCCTTGAGAATATCGAGTGACCTTATGCGGCTCATCCCGGGCATGTGAACATGAAAATACTTAAGCAGCTCGTCAAGAATAACATTCCTCATGGCTCCGGTAAGTGCTATGTCGCCTGCGCTTTCGAATGATGAACTGAAAAGCCTTGTAAGTATTTCAGAGTTTTCGGGATCTGAATACTGTCCGTGAACAGGAGGAAGGGCAACAAAGTTTCCGTTTTTCATGTCAAAGAAGATCTCGTTTTCTGAATTTTTGCTGCCCGGTTCAAAGCCCAGGTAACTGCATAATCCAGCAAGGAAGGCAAGATGAAAATTTGCAAAACCCGACCTGCTGCTTTCAAAATATTCAATAGAATTCCCTACAAAATCAAACAATTCCTCGTTCGGACTTTCCTCCTTCAGTACCGAGGTCAGCACTTCTCCCATGAAAATTGCAACTGCAGTTTTTCGTATGTCAGAATATATATCAAAAGGAGTAAAGGCCGATTCAAATTCCTTAATAGTCTGCATTTCCCGAGCTTCCCTGTAGTAGATCTCAAGATCGAGGATATAGAGTGGCTGAAAAAGGATATTGTGTTTACCGGTTTTCCTGTTTCGCATGCCCTTAATCATAAATGATAGCCGGCCATATTCCCGGGTATATATCCGGACAACTATTCCAGTGTCGGTATATTTTATCTGGTTGAGGACAATGCCCCGGGTTTTTTTTAACATAAAGGCACTTTAGGCACTTCATACAAAATTATTATATTTACTGTTCAATCTTCTTTGTATGACAGGAATTAACAACGAAGAACTTGTAAAGCGTGTTGCCCGGCTGGCAAAGCAGAACCAGGAGCTTGAGGATCAGATCAAGAAGCTGGAGAAGCAGAATGAAAAGCTTTCCAGGGACTATGAGAAGGTAAAAGCGCTTTACGAGAAATCAACACCTGAAGGAGCAAGGGAAGCAGAAGGTGAAAAGAAGGACAAGTCGCTCAAATTCAACATGGCGACAGTCCTGTTTGCTGATATTCACGGGTTTTCAAAGCTTGTTGAGGGGATGGAGTCATCAGGCATTATGGATGAGCTTGATGAGATACTTTATGAATTCGATGCCATTGTTGCGAAATTCAAGATTGAAAAGATAAAGACGATCGGCGACACTTATATGTGCGCTGGCGGGATACCTGTTAAAAATATAACAAACCCTGTTGATGTTGTAATGGCTGCAATGGAAATGAGGAATTTTCTTCAGCAGTATGAAGCAAAGAAAAGAGGGGAAGGGCACCGTATCTGGGACCTGAAAATAGGAATCCATACCGGTCCTGTAACGGCAACAATTTCGGGGAAGAAGAAAGTAAACTATGATATTAAAGGAGATACTGTAAACACAGCAAGCAGGGTTGAAGCCGTTTCAGAGCAGGGAACAATACTTATTTCTGTAATGACATACGAGCTCGTGAAGGAATTCTTTGACTGTGAGTACTATGGAAAGCTTCCGGTTAAATACAAAGGCGATCTGCAGATGTACAGGGTGCTTGGACTCAAGCCTGAGTTTTCGGTTGACGGGCTGGGGAAGGCGCCTAATGAAGCTTTCAGGATTAAGTTCGGGCTTATTCAGTTCACCGACATACAGGAGATAATCCTTGATAAGCTTGAGAAGGAACTACCTGTTTATCTGTACTATCATAATGTAAAACATACTGTGGATGTGGTTACGGAGGTTGAACTTATTGGCTGGGGAGAAGGATGCACAGATGAGGAAATACTTCTGCTAAAAACTGCAGGACTTTTCCATGATGTCGGGCATACCGTTGCCTATGACAATCATGAATATCACGGAACAGTGATAGCCCGCGAGATGCTGCCAAAATTCAACTATTCACAGGAGCAGATTGAGAGGATATGTAATATCATAATGTCAACAAAACTGCCTCCGAGGCCAACTAATCTCCTTGAGAACATAATCTGTGATTCCGACCTTGATTATCTCGGCAGAAGTGATTTTATTCCTGTTTCTAATACCCTTTATGAAGAACTAAAGGCCCAGAACAAAATAGGTTCGCTCAATGACTGGAACAAGATACAGGTTAAGTTCATTTCAGGACATCAGTATTTCACTGAAACAGCCAGGAGCCTGAGGGAGGTAAACAAGCAGCAGCAGATTGAGAGGATACAGAGCCTCATTACCGACTGAGCAGCTTATTTCATTACGAGGATTTTTACTGAACATGAAGCCAGTCCGTCACTGCTTGAGCAGAAAGCAATGTAAACGCCTGTGGCAACCCTTTTCCCGTTGTAAGTTTTGAGGTCCCAGGATGCTTCTCCTCCTGATGATACTGTTTTATATACAAGGTTGCCGCTGACATCTGTTATCCTGATGTCGGAATCCTTCATCAATCCCGTTATCGTTACATTGCCTGTGAACTCTGGTCTTACGGGGTTTGGGAAAGCATAGACCTCAGTGAATTTTTCAAGACCTTCAGTAGCATCGTTCCTGTAAGATTGAATTCCTTTTGCTGTCCCCAGCCATACGTCTCCGGTTTTATTGTCAACAGCTATTGAA
>JAKLDT010000212.1 GCA_022703405.1 Bacteroidota bacterium
CCTGCCGACAAGGACAAACCAAATGTTGCCAATGCAGCCTATGCTGCAAGAGATCTCGGACAGGGATGGAAGGTAAATCCTTACATCCGGATTAAATCAGGTGAGACATACACTCTGGCCGAAATAACAGGACCGGGGGCAATCCAGCATATATGGATGACACCAACAGGCAACTGGCGCTATTCGATTCTCAGGTTTTACTGGGATGATGAGACAGAGCCCTCTATTGAATGCCCTGTAGGCGATTTCTTTGCAATGGGCTGGGGAAGTTATGCCCAACTTTCATCGCTTGCAATATGTGTGAATCCCGGAAGCGCTTTCAACTGCTACTGGACAATGCCTTTCAGGAAGAAATGCAGGATCACAATGGAAAACATAAATGACAAGGATCCGATGACTCTTTATTATCAGATCGATTATACACTCACAGAGGTACCTTCAGATGCTGCTTACTTTCATGCTCAGTTCAGAAGGTCAAATCCCAATGAATCATCAAATTACACAATTGTTGATGGCATAAAGGGAAAAGGTCAGTATGCAGGTGTTTACATGGCCTGGGGTGTACATAATAACGGCTGGTGGGGTGAAGGAGAGATCAAATTCTACATGGATGGAGATACACAGTACCCGACTATTTGCGGCACAGGCACTGAGGACTATTTCTGCGGTTCATACGACTTTGACACAGCCAAAAAGAATGCTGCAGGGGTAACCGAGGTAAACTATACAGAATTCTGCACTCCTTATGCCGGACTGCATCAGGTAGTCAGGGGTGATGGACATTATAACGTCATGCAGAGGTTTGGCCTGTATCGCTGGCATGTGATGGATCCTGTCAGGTTTGACAAGGATCTCCGGGTTACAATTCAGGACCTTGGCTGGAGGAAAGATGGAAGATATCTTGCGCAGAAGTCAGATATATCTTCCGTATGCTTCTGGTATCAGACAGAACCTCATGCAAAATTTCCGAAATTCCCTTCCTGGCAGATGCTTGAGGTTTATTAATGACCGGTTTTAAGTATTTTCCAGTTGTTTCTGATTGCCAGATGCGATAAGCTGCGATTGGGATTCACACAAACCGGATGACCGATTTCTTCAAATACAGGAAGGTCTGAAAGAGAATCGCCGTAGTACCACGACTCAGAGATTTTGATATTGTTCGAAGAACAGAAATCTCTGAGTCGTTTTATTTTTTCCTCTCCGAAGCAGAAATTTCCTGAGGCCTTCCCACTTAATTTTCCGTCTTTGCATTCCAGTACTGTGCAGATTGCATCATCAAATCCGAAATATGAAACAATGCGGCTGCATATCTCATAAGCTGAGGCTGACAGCACAACTACCCTTGCCTTATTCATTTCATGGTGGCCAATCTCAGCTATTATCTCATTGTCAATATGTTCCAGTAGTATTTTTTCAATTGTGTCCTGGCAGAGTCTGTCGAATTTTTCATGAGGCATGCCTTTTGTCCAGCCTGCAAGCTTTTCTGACATTTCAACAGGCCCTTTTAACCCAAGTTTATATTGAATGTAAGAAAATAATACTCCCGGGACGGATGAAATTTTCAATAAGCCTTTCCGGGTAGCATTTACAGCCAGTTCCCTGCCACTCACCTTTCTTATAAGGGTGTTGTCAAGATCGATGAAAACTGTATAAGCGAAGTTATTTTCCAAAGTAGTGGCTCCCATTTTTATTGTATATTATTTTTAGCGCTTTTGGAATAACCTTTACATCAAATTCCCTTGCAAAATGCAGCTCTCCGTCAACATGAAAAGGCACTTTTTCTGTGAATTCAAGTTTAATTTCCTGTACCTGTCTATAACTGATCCTTCTGTCCCTGATGTGTTTTCCCTCAGGAACCTTGAGAAGAAGATAAAAACGTTCGGTAAGCTTAAGTTTTCTTATCATGCAGATATCAAGAAGTCCGTCATCAGCAAGAGCAAGAGGTGTCAGGAAGAAGCCCCCGGCAAATCTTCTGCCGTTTGCAATTGTATTTATAAAGCAATCGGTTTCGGTTCTTTCATCTCCGGTTAAGTATATCATTCTTTTTTCCCTGAAGAACAGAAGGGTTTTCACAATATGCCATAGGTACTTGCTTTTGCCACCTTTTTTCACTTTCCCTTCCCCGGTATAATTGCATGCAGCCACCTCGGCATCAAAACCAAGCCCCATGCCGTTCAGAAAAATAAACTCATTACAGGTTCCTGCATCCATAATCCTTTCTTCGGCACTGAAAAATACATCCCAGTCATGCTCATCAAAGCGGTTTGGAAATCCTAATATCTGAATGAAATCATTACCAGATCCTGCAGGAATGATTCCAAGGGTAATGTCAGTATTTCCGATCAGCGGTATAGCTATTTCATTTAGGGTGCCATCTCCTCCGGCCCCGATTATATATCTGAAGCCATTCTCAGCTGCTTTTGCCGATAGTTCTGTTGCATGACCGTGATATTCAGTAAGAAAAATCTCTGCATTAAGATTTTTCAGGGCAATCTTGTCTTCAAGGACAGGAATTATTTTCCTGCCAAAGCCGTTGCCTGCAACAGGATTCACAATAAAGGCCCATTTTTGTTTGTTATTTATCATCAGGAAGCGGTTAAGGTGCTAATTGTCAGCAGTTTCAGCCGGGGTTGTGCTTTTTCTGTAGGCTGATTCTATAATAGATTTTACTGTTGAGATTATTTCACTGTCGGTTTTTGTGAGCAGGTTGTTCCTGCTGACAGGTTCATGGATTATTATTTCAAGATCGGCTCTGAAATTGATATGTGGACGGTTTTTTGGTTTTAGATCATAAAATCCGTTGAGAGTCACAGGAAGAATATCCGATTCATTGTGCCTGAGAAGGTAAATGAATCCCCTGTAGAAACTGTTTATGTTGCCGTCGAGGGTTCTTGTTCCCTCAGGGAAGATGGCAACTGACTTGTTTGCCGAAGTTGTTATGAGCTCTTCAATCATTGCTTTTGTATTCCGGTAACCGGGTTCTCTGAAAGGGATATAGCCATTCATCAAAAGCAATTTTCCGAATAGTGGAACCTTCAGCAGTCTTTCATGTCCGAACCAGGCTATGCCCGGATATAATGACATTATTGCAACAATATCAAAAAGACTGCCGTGATTAGCCAGAAGGATATATTTTGTTTTACTGTCAAGAAATTCTGCTCCTTCAACCGAATACTTCTTGCCGATAATTATAAAGACTGATTTTGCCCAGATCATTGAAATTTTATGAACCGGCTTCTGAAGCCTGAGAAATGTAAGGACAAGTGTCAGGGCCACTCCGACTGCAGTGAAGGAGTAAAGGATTCCGAAAGTCATTACAGACCTGATTGCGGTTAATTGCCTTGACATTAATTAAAGTAGTTTATTATCGTAAAATTAAAATAGTTAAAATTTCTAAAACTATATAAATAATCGGCATAAAAAATTTCAGTGTTCAATAAAATCAAACACTTTTATTAATTTTAAGAGTTGAATAAAAATTCAGAAACCAACAATAAACAACTGTTCAAATGGAAAATAAGAAAGATTTCAGCCGCCGCAGTTTTATCTCAAATACTGCAATGGCCACTATCGGTACTCTCGGAAGTGCAGCTCTGTTAAACTCCTGCTCCGGAAAAGGATCAGCCAGGGAGGAGATTAAGTTGCCTGTTTTACTGAACGAAGCTCCTGACGGTAAGGTCCTTAAGGCTGGTCTGATCGGTTGTGGCGGCAGGGGAACAGGCGCTGCAATTAACTTCCTTGATGCAGGGCCAAACCTGCAGATAACTGCACTTGGAGACATCTTCCAGGACAGGCTTGACAAATGTCGTGCTGAGCTTAAGACACAGAAGAATGTAGAGATTGCAAATGAAAACTGTTTCCTTGGTTTTGATGCTTATGAAAAAGTGATGGATTCAGGAGTTGACATAGTACTTCTCTGCACACCTCCTCATTTCCGTCCGCAGCATGTTGAAGCTGCTGTGAAGGCAGGCAAACATATATTCATGGAAAAACCCTGTGCTGTGGATCCTGTTGGTGCACGCTCGGTTCTGGTGTCAGCCGAAAGGGCTAAGGAGAAAGAACTGTGCATTCAGAGCGGTACAATAAGGAGAAGCCAGAAGGATTTCATGGAAACTCACCGCAGGGTGCAGAATGGCGCTATAGGTGAAATTGTAAGTGCACACATAATACGCAATGGTGGCGGACTGTGGGTCATAAAACGTCAGCCGGGATGGTCCGATATGGAATACATGCTCAGAAACTGGGCTAACTTCTGCTGGCTTTCAGGTGACCATATTACTGAACAGTTTATTCATGAGATAGATGTAATGAACTGGTATATAGGCAAGAATCCTGTTAAGGCTATCGGCTGGGGCGGGAGACAAAGGAGGGTTACCGGTGACCAATATGATTTCTTCAGCATAGAGTATGTTTATGACAACGGAATGCAGGTGCATTGTGCTGCCCGCCAGATAACAGGATGCAGCAATATGACACATCAGCTTATCACAGGTACAGAAGGTTATGCTAATGCCAAGGGAACAATCTATAATCTTAAAGGTGAGGAAATATGGAAATATCCTTATCCCGAAGAAGGCGCTGCTGACCAGACCTGGAAGGTAAAGGATCCTTTTGTACAGGAACATATCAATCTAGTAACAGCAATAAGAACAGGTAATTATCTGTCAGATGCCGTAGCCCAGGTGAACTCAACACTTGTTACTATAATGGGCAGGATGTCGGCATATACCGGTAAGGATGTTACCTGGGAGGAAGTAATGAACTCCGACCTTTACCTGGGACCGAAAACTTATGCCTTCGGACCGGTTGTGCCGCCAATTCCGGAAGTAAT
>JAKLDT010000213.1 GCA_022703405.1 Bacteroidota bacterium
TACCTGAAATGTAAACTCTGTCAAAAGGTTCATAATATGGGGCATCTCCTCCGCAACCACTGGCCGGAGGCTCAGTGTCAGGTGAAAAAACTTTCTGAAGAAGGGAGTAGTCGGTATGACATTTTTCGCACTCATTTCTGTCATCGGCAACTGCGGGCTGTTTCTTCTCGCACCCGCTAATTACTATTGTAAATGCTATACCAGTGATAATAAGTTTTGAAGTATATTTTAACATGTTTCTTTGATATTGGATTCTTGCAAAAGTAGGTTAAGAAGAAGGACTGTTAAATAAATAACAGAGGTAATAAACCCTTGTTTCAATATGATACTTGACATAGAAGGAACTGATCTGGATCATATTTTAAGCTGTTTTTTTATTACTTTTGTGGTTTCTGTCAGTTATATGAATTCAAAGGATAATCTTACAAGCTGTTCTGTTGGTGTATATCAATGCAAATGCTTTGATACGCTGGATGATAAGGAGAGGCAGCTTATTGATGAAAATTCGGTTATAGTAAGGTATAAGAAAGGTGAGGTTATTTGCAAAAGAGGTGGTTTTGCTTCTCATATAATGTTCCTGGAAAAAGGACTTGCAAAGGTCTACATCGAGGATGGTGGGAATACACTGGTACTTAAGATACTCCCGGAAAAGAATTTGCTCGGTCTGGCATCAGTATCCGATGACCTGAAGACCTTTGAATATTCAGTGATGGCTTATATTGATTCTGAGATAAGGCAGATCAGCACAGAGGTATTTAAAAAATTATTAAGCTCTAATCCGGTATTTTCCAAGGAAGTTATTGACATTCAGAATTCAAACAGTGTACAGATCTATGGCAGGTTTTTTTGCCTTACACATAAACAATCGTATGGCAGGCTTGCCGACATTCTTCTATGCCTGTCAGAGAGAGTATTTAAAACCGATGAATTTGATCTCCCACTGTCGAGGAAAGACCTTGCAGAACTCTCAGGTCTGAGCTCTGAGACTGTGATAAGAATGCTCAGGATTTTCAGGCAGGAGAAGCTTATTTCAATAGATGGAAAACGATTCCGATTGCTCGATCTGGATAGGATGAAACACATCAGTGAAACCGGATAAGCTTTATTGAATGTACCGGATAATCCTTCCCTGTTTTTTACTGTATCTGACTGTTCCGGCGCTTTCCCAGACTGAATCGGATCTGAATAAATTCAGCCTTCTGCCTGAAAACAGGCTATGGCCTGTGATGAACCTTGATCCTCTGGAATGCCAGGTGATGGGTGGGTCCTATATTTTATCTGGCTATGGGAGTACTTCTAGCTTGTACTCAACAGTGAATCTTGGTTTCAGCATGCCTGTCTTCGCCGGAAGAACGGAAGCGTTTGACTGGGAATTTTCTTTCGGGACAGCGATATTCTCGCAGTTTGACCTGGTAAAAAGAGAAGATGGTGTTTTCCTTGCCGGCCTGATGAACAATGATTTCAAGCTGAGCGGAGACCTGGCAGTAAGAAGAGGACAAAATCTCCTGCGCCTCAGGACATTTCATATTTCATCTCATCTCGGGGATGATTTTATTCTGCGTCATCCCGACACTCTCAGGAATGATAAGACAGTCAATTACGAACAGGCTGACCTTACTTATATGAGAATGAAAGGCAATAATTATCTCTATGCAGGAGCCGGATGGATCTATACTATTTATGCATTCAGGGAAAGGTTATCATTCCAGGCCGGAGGGATTATGAATTTCAGGGAGGAGCATCCTGTCAGCCTCTTTACAGGAGCTGACATTAAAATATTGTCAGAGAATGATTTCAATCCAGACATAAGAGCAGTATACGGAGTATGTTTCAGGAAGAAAGCAGCTCCTCTTATAAGAATCTGGCTTGAGTTTTATTCCGGCCGATTACCTTACAGTACAATAGATTACGGAAAAGTTAACTGGTTTGGCGCAGCTCTGACTGTTGCTTTGAAATAATTGTTGCTAAATTAGCCTTCATGATTATCAGGGAAACAATAGATCTGCTTTGTGAAAGGTTTGGAAATAAACTGAATTCAATGAGGGTATCTGATGTCAGGATTGGTATGTTCCTGACTGCAGTTGAATTGTCTGATGGCAGTGCCGGTGTTGCAGCGACACATTGTGCTGATCATCCCTTCTGCAGGAAGACTGAAAGGGATTTTGGCCCGCTTACCCCTTCAAAAATAAAGGGGATCTCCGTTACCGATATTCTGTACAGCGAAAAAAATTCCGGCCTTATTTCATCACTGAGGATGGCTGTAATGAATGCCCTGTCGTCGACACTTCTTACTGAAGCCACTTACAGGATATACAGAAACTGTGACCCTCTTGAATTTCTTGATCTGAATGAAAAAATGACTGTTACAATTGTCGGTGCTTTCCAGTCGTACATCAGGAAGATTTCAGCAGCAGGAAGCAGGCTTAATGTACTGGAAATGAACAGGGAGGCGCTGAATGAAGAACAAAGGAAATATTTCGTTCCTGCAGGTGATTATGCTACAGTGATACCTGAGTCAGATATTGTGATAATCACAGGTCAGACTCTCGTTAATGATACAATTGACAATTTGCTGAATTCAGTTGCTGATGGTACAGGAGTTGTTGTCACCGGACCTTCAGGCAGCATTATTCCTGATATACTTTTCTGCAATAATGTGAGCATTGTAGGAGCAACAAGGATAACTGACAGCAGGCTGATGTTTGATGTTGTAGGTGAGGGAGGAACGGGTTTTCACCTTTTTGAGTACTGTGCTGAGAAGATAACCCTTCTGCGATAATATGAAACACAGGTTAAGCGAGAAATGGATCAAGGCCTCAATTGCAGGTACAATCTGGGCTGCATCGGAGATAGTGCTTGGCAGTTTTCTGCATAATCTCAGGGTGCCATTCAGTGGTAATATACTTACCGGTATTGGCATAATTATATTGATATCAATTAGTTATATCTGGCAGCAGAAGGGGCTTTTCTGGCGGGCAGGCCTTGTTTGCGCCATATTGAAGACTATGTCACCCAGCGCGATAATTTTCGGGCCAATGCTTGCAATCTTCATGGAATCGATTCTTCTGGAAGCTTCAGTAATGCTCCTTGGAAGGACAATTGCAGGTTATATCCTGGGAGCTATGCTTGCAATGTCGTGGAACCTGTTTCAGAAAATAATTAACCTTATAATCTTCTATGGATCGGGCATTGTTGAAATATATTCAGGACTGCTCAAAATGGCTCAGCGACAGCTTAATATTGAGACAGATATTGTCTGGCTACCGGTAATAATACTGCTTATTGCCTACTCTTTTTTCGGGATACTGGCGGCAATAGTGGGAATAAGAACTGGCAGGAGGATGTTAAGAGAGCCGGAGCAGGAAATTGAAATGAAGCATGGAGGAATGAATACAGGATTCAAAAAATTTCCACAGTCAAAATTTGACTACTCTGTAAAATGGCTCCTATATAACAGTATTGCCCTTATTGCTTCGTTTCTGATTATCAGCTTTACAAACTGGTATATCTGGGGCCCTGTGATTTTATTGTTTATCATAGTGTGGGCAATAAGGTACAAAAGAGCTTTGAGGCAGCTTTCAAAGCCCGGTTTCTGGATATTTTTCGTTGTTATTACCCTCCTTACAGCCTTTGTCTTTGCTGATACAAGCGGAGGGGAAAGTCTTTTTGAGGCAGGCCTTCTGACAGGTATTCAGATGAACTTCAGGGCTGTGGCCATGATTGTCGGTTTTTCGGTTATCGGCACTGAGTTATATAATCCGGTTGTAAGGAACTTTTTTCAGAGAACATCATTTAAAAATCTTCCATTGGCCATTGAGCTTTCAGTTGAAAGTCTTCCTGATTTCATTGCAAGCATCCCTGATTTTAAAAGTGTCATAAAAGATCCTGTATCAATCTTTCAAAAAGTGCTGAAACATGCTGAAAAAAGGCTTACAGAAATACGTGAAAGGGATCTGCCTGCTCCTGTAATTATTGTAAGCGGCGGAGTGGAAGAAGGTAAAACTACACTTGCAAAAAATCTTCACGACACTCTGCAGGAAAAAGGGATTGAATCAGATGGTATTATAACTGAAAGGATAGTTGAAGATAATATCACAACCGGCTATGATCTCATTCACCTGAAAAGCAGAAGAAGGATCTGTTTTCTGAGGCAGAATATTGAATGCGGGTCAGAAAAAATAGGCAGATTCTTCATCTGTCCCGAAGGACTGGAAGGTGGTCAGGAATTACTTAAGCAGATAGCTGCAAAGGAAGATATTCTTGTAATAATTGATGAGGTGGGCCTGCTGGAACTTGAAGGAGGAGGCTGGGCTGAGTATGTTACAAAAATTCTTAATGACAGAAAGTCCCGCCTGCTTATGACAGTCCGGACTACCTTTCTTGAAGATATTAAGGCCAAATGGAATCTTAACTATTACGAAGTCTTTGATGTTAATGCAACTGATGATTTCAACATAACTGCTATACTGTCCCTGCTTCAAAACCATGATGAGAAGGTTAGTTATTTAAGGCGGATGTTGTAGCTCAATTATTTCCTTATTACAATTCTGCAGTAAGGTCTGTAAAAATTGTGAAGTGAATCTTGAAGATGCTTTAAAAGTTTTTCTAATCCAGGAGCCTGTAAAATTCGAGGGATACTTTATCCCTAAGTGATATTGCATCCCTGTCTTTTCTTATGAAATTATTCCAGACAAGTAAGGAAGCAATAGATATAACTACTGTAACAACAGCTACTTTCACCAGATAGGGCACAATGCTTATCAGCTGCTTGATTCTCTGGTTAAGCTTGAACAGGAATCGGTTTGAGTGGTTTTCAGGCGGATTGTAATCT
>JAKLDT010000214.1 GCA_022703405.1 Bacteroidota bacterium
GATTCAAGAATAGACTTCAGCCATGAGAAAAAGGTTCCGGATTCATATAATTACCTTAACACAATAATAAATAACCACAAGGGAACTTTCAGCCATTACATCAATATTGGTTACCAGATCTACCTTAATGATCAGCAGGTCATTAACCGTTTTCTCAGAAAAAGGTCGGAACTTGTAAGGATAGGTGATGTGAGGCAGGCCATTTACCTTACCGAGCCTCTTCTCAGAGATTCTGATCTGGCTGTATTTGACATCTCGGCTGTAAGGCAGTCGGATGCACCGGGTTCACAGGGTTCTACTCCCAATGGATTCTATGGAGAGGAAATATGCCTGCTCGCAAGGTATTCCGGAATTTCTGACAATCTGAAAATCTTTGGATTGTTTGAGGTGAATCCTGAGCTTGACGTCAGAAATCAGACCTCAGCACTGGCTGCACAGGTAATCTGGTTTTTCCTTGAAGGTTTTTCCCAGAAGCAGTATGAAGCAGCCGCGCTGGGACAGGCAAATGCAGGAAGATTCACAAAATATCATGTCAGGGTCACTGACCTTGAAGATGACCTGATTTTCGTAAAAAGCAACCTCACCGACAGGTGGTGGATGGAGCTGCCGGCAGGTAAAGACCTGAATGTATATGTTGCATGTTCACATGACGATTATGCAAGGGCAAACAGGAATGAAGTTCCCGAACGCTGGGTTATGGCTTGTGAAAGGCTGAAAAACTAAAAATTACTACACAATAATACCGTATTTTTTCAGTTCATAACTGGGAACATATTCCCTTGTCATTACAGGGAATCTGTTGATCAAATTATTTCCCTGAAATTTGTTAACGAGTTTGTTTTTTATTTATTTTACGGGTTCAACTAATGCGAAGCAAAACTAAAGGTCACCGGATGAAAAAGATTTCAGGGATTGTTCTTTTTCTCTGCATTTCTGTCTCCCAGGGATATTCACAACAGGATCCCCTGATGAGTCATTATACCTTCAATACGCTTACGTATAACCCCGGTGTTGCCGGCATATCAGGAATGATATGTGCCACAGCAATCAACAGGCAGCAATGGGTAGGATTTGACGGTGCCCCCACTACAACTCTTTTCAACGTAAATACTCCCCTCCCGATTTTTAAAGGCAACAATGGTGCAGGGCTGATAATTGAGAGCGATAATGTGGGATTTGATAAGGATATAAACCTTGCCGCCGCATATTCATACCATCTGAGTGTAGGAACAGGAAAGCTGGGTATAGGAGTAAACCTGGGCATGCTCAATAAGAAACTTGAACCTGAATGGAAGATTCCCTCGGGGGATGTTCACACACCAGCTTCCGGGGATCCGCTGATACCTGAGAACAAAGAGAGCTATGTGGCATTTGATGCAGGGTTGGGGCTGTATTACGATGCCGACAATTATTATGCCGGACTCTCTGTAACTCATATAAACCAGCCTAAAATAAAGTTTACAAAGGGAACACCCTACGTAAGCAGGCATTATTACCTGACTGCAGGATACAGGCTTCAGCTAAGGAATCCTGCTCTGGAACTGATACCTTCAGGTCTTGCTTACAGTGACGGAAAAGTAATGCAATTCACAATTTCTTCCATCCTCAGGTACAATAAGAAAGTCTGGGGTGGCGTTTCATACAGGGCCGGAGATGCTCTGATCGGAATGGCCGGGATAGAACTGTATAATGGCCTGAGGCTTGGGTATGCTTATGATTTTACTTTGTCGGACATGAGTAAAAACAGCAGTGGTTCTCATGAATTCATGGTCAATTATTGTTTTGACCTGAATCTTGGGAAAAGTCCGATGAAATATAAAAGTATCAGATTTTTATGAATATTTAAAAAAAAATAACTTACTTGCATTATAAAATATAGTCGTGTATGAAAAAGGTTACTTTATCTGCTCTGATCGTAATAATACTTTTGTCAGGCTGCGGATCTTCAAATACAGGAGAGCTGACTGGTGTACTGGGGCGGAAGAAATTCTTCGAACCTGAACCTCTGGAAATGGCTTTTATTCCGGCAGGAAGTTTTATCATGGGCCCTAGCGATCAGGATGCAGTTTTTGCAATGAACAGCATATCAAAATCAGTTACTGTTGATGCATTCTGGATGGATCAGACTGAAATCACAAATAACAAATATCGTCAGTTTGTTTACTGGGTACGTGACTCTATCCTCCGCACAAAACTTGGAAACGCAGGTATAGCTGACAGGGAATATTTCATGGTAGATGATGAAGGAAATGTTATTGAACCGAATATTATCAACTGGGAAGAAAAAATAGATCCTGAAGAAGAAACAACAAAAACAGTTCTTGAAGAGATGTATTATCCTCCTGAAGAGAGGTTTAACGGTAAAAAAGAAGTTGACGTAAGAAAACTTATTTATTCTTATTTCTGGGTTGACTACCAGTCAGCAGCAAAATCAAAATATGCTTATGACAACTTCGAGAAAACATCAGGCAAGTACCAGGGGCAGATCACAAACCTCGACGGAACAACAAGTGATATTAAGGACCGTTCTTCATTCATAAAGCATAATTACATAAACGTTTATCCCGACACACTCTGCTGGATCAGGGATTTCACATATTCATTCAACGATCCTCAGGCTTCCCTCTATTTCTGGCATCCTTCCTATGACGACTATCCTGTTGTAGGCGTTACATGGATACAGGCTACTGCTTTCAGTATCTGGAGGACAGATTACATGAACAATGCTCTCAGGAAAAGCGGTATCCCCGATGTTCATAACTACAGGCTTCCGCTTGAGACAGAATGGGAATATGCTGCAAGAGGCGGACTTGACCTTTCAATGTATCCCTGGGGCGGACCATATACCCGTAACTACAAAGGCTGTTTCCTTGCAAACTTCAAACCACTCAGGGGCAACTATGTTGACGACGGAAACGTATATGCAGGAAAAGTAGGTTCTTACGAACCAAATGAATATGGCCTTTACGACATGGCAGGTAATATTGCAGAATGGACCTGCTGTGCATATCATCCTTCAGCCTATATCTTCCAGCATGACCTCCAGCCTAACTATGAGTATAATGCAAAACCACAGGATCCTCCTGTAATGAAAAGGAAGGTTATCCGCGGTGGTTCATGGAAGGACATAGCATATTTTCTTCAGACAAGCACAAGAGATTACGAATACCAGGATTCAACTAAACCTTATGTTGGCTTTCGCAATGTAAGATCATATATCGGAGTAAACTAATAATTGATATAACCCTAAAATCATCAGGAATATGAGCCTAGCAGAATTAGTACAAAGCAGCGGGTGGAAGAATTTCATCGCAAAACTTTATGGTTTGGGAGCATCGGTTGTTATTATCGGTGCACTGTTTAAAATACAGCACTGGCCACTGGCAGGGATGATGCTTACAGTGGGTCTTCTGACTGAAGCAGTAATCTTTTTCTTCTCTGCATTTGAGCCTTTGCATGAAGAGATCGACTGGTCACTTGTATATCCTGAATTAGCTGGTATTCCTGAAGATGAAACAGCTGCATCACATCACGTAAGCGGTAAACAACGCGACATTGAACGCGGAGTTGTTGCTTCAGGAGTTGCAGTAAGCGGTGGCGGTGGCGGCGGTTACGGTGGCGGCTATGGAGGCGGAGCTGGAGCTGTTGCTCTTGCAAAATTCGATGAGATGCTTGAAAAAGCAGAAATTTCTCCGGACCTTTTCCAGAAGCTTGGAGTAGGAATGAAGAAACTCAGCGAAACAACTGCCAACATGAGTGCAATGGGAGATGTTACAGCTGCTTCCACAAAGTACATGGGAACTATTAATGCTGCAAATGATAACCTGTCAAAACTTGCCGATTCATACCAGGCAACAACCAAGGTTATTAATGAAACAGGTTCAACTTACAAGAATATGGCTGATTCTCTGTCAGTTATTGAAGTTGGCGGAAAATCATACCAGCAGCAGCTCGAGACTCTTAATAAAAACCTTTCAGCCCTTAATACAGTTTATGAACTGCAGAAAAAAGGTGCTGACGAACATCTCAAAGAATCAGATGCATTATATAAAGGTATACAGGGCCTGATGAAAGACCTCACTGATTCAGCAGGTGATACAAAAAAATACCGTGAACAAATAACAAAACTCAACGACAATCTGTCAGCATTGAATAATGTCTACGGAAATATGCTTGCCGCAATGAATGTTAAGTAAACATGGCTTTATTAACTAATTAATCTCCAAAAAAATGGGTCACGAGAAGCTATCCCCACGGCAAAAGATGATCGGTATGATGTACCTGGTACTCACCGCCATGCTTGCACTTAACGTATCCAAGGAAGCCGTGGAAGCATTTAAAAAGGTTGATAAAGGTCTTACCCAAACAATAGCCAACTATGCAATAAAGAATGACCTTATATATAAGGAATTCGACAGGGCTGCAGCTGAAAACCCGGCTAAAGCAGGGAAATACAAAACTCAGGCTTATGATGTAAAACAAAGGGCTGATGAAACATTCAACTTTATACAGGGCCTGAAAATAGAAATCATAACAACAGCTGAGGGTCCTGAAACAACAGCAGTAAAGGGAAATGAGGTTATTATTGAAGAAGTTAAAAGGATTGATGACAATAATGTCCCGTCTGAAATACTTATAGGCGCAAATGAAAACGGTAAAGCGTATGACCTTAAAAATATTCTTAATGAATACCGCGATTTCCTTATAACCACTCTTGAAGGAAAAAATCCTTCCGCAGAAGAAGCTCTGAAAAACCTTATCGACACAAATGACGGAAAAGACAAGGACG
>JAKLDT010000215.1 GCA_022703405.1 Bacteroidota bacterium
TTCCTGAAACCAAGAAGCTCCATCTCAGCAGCAACTTCCTCATATTCTTCACGGTAAAGCGATCTACCAAGATCCTTAAACTCCCGAACAGATGGTATCGGATGATATTGTGACATAAGTGAGATGCTTATTCCTGTTGAGATTTCTTCGGCAATGCTTCTGAGAACCTTTTTACTCTCTTCGGCATGTCCAGGCAAAACCAGATGGCGGATAATTAAACCGTCCTCCAGATTGCCACTGTCATCCGTTATCAGCCTGGATCCCTTTTGAAAATACATTCGTTTAAGCGCTTTCATAACTATTACGGGATAATCGGATGCATTTGAAAATCTTTTCGACAAGCCTGGTGTAATATATTTATAATCTGGAAGATAGACATTTACGATCCCGTCAAGGCTATCGATAAGTTCAGGTTTATCGTAACCGTTTGTATTATAAACGATAACAGGTTTCAGATTTCTGTCATGAAGACCTCTGATTATTGCCTTCATCTGTGGGACAGAATGAGAAGGAGAAACAAAGCCGACTGACCTGATGCCTTTTGACAGAATCTCTTCAACAGCATCAAGGGCTTCATGAAGGCTGTAAGAATTGGCATTCTGCCGGCTTCCCGGCCTTGATATCTCATGATTCTGACAAAATATGCACCTTAAGTTGCATCCCGAAAAAAAGATATTACAGATCCCGTCATTTCCGCTTATTACAGGTTCCTCTCCCCTGTGGATACATATTGAAGCAATATTCATACCCGCATCGGCACCACAATAGCCTCCTCCCCCTGAAAATCTGTCAGTATGGCATTCCCTTGGACACAGGGTACAATCTACAAGAAGGCTTATTTCATCTTCTGTATATAAACTTCTCATATCCTATCAATTATGACAACATCTCTGAAATACTGAATGAGTCATTCCGGTTCAAAGTAAGCAAAATCATCCTGAGCTATTATCAGAATATGGCTTGATAATTATAATCAATAAGGATGATTTCATGTTAAAGCCTGATTCTGACCATATAAATTTCATATTATTTGCCTCAGATTTTGCTAATTTCAAAAGAATATTTATTTTTGCAGTCGAATTGAGGGGAATTGAGACCTAGGGGACCAAAGTCCCCTATTTTATTATCAGTTTCAAAATGATTGACAAAAACAGGATTGAAGGGATCATAAAAGAACATATCAGTGGTACTGATATTTTCCTTGTTTCTGTAAAGGTGAGCAGTGCAAACCGCATAACGGTTCTTGCCGACAAAAAGAATGGCATCACAATAGATGAGTGTGTTGCGATTCACAGGCACATTGAAAATAACCTTGACAGGGATGAGGAGGATTATGAAATGCAGGTATCTTCACCCGGACTTGACCTTCCTTTTCTTGTTTTGGAACAGTATTTCAAGAATGAAGGGAAAAAAGTTGAAGTGACTGATAATGATGGTACAAAGTTCTCCGGGATTCTTAAAAATATCACTTCCGGGGGCTTTGAGCTTGATTCTGAAGTAAAGGTAAAAGGGAAGCAAAAGGAAATAAAGGAACTTTCCTTCAACTTCGATCAGGTAAAATCAACAAGAATAGTTTTAACAATTAAATAATATTTAGAGGTTTACGCCAAATGGAAAATGTTAATTTGATCGACACTTTTTCGGAATTCAAGGAGCTTAAGAACATCGACAGACCAACAATGATGAGTGTGCTGGAAGATGTCTTCAGGAGCATGCTTGCAAAGAGGTATGGTTCAGCTGACAATTTCGATATAATTGTCAATATCGACAAGGGTGACTTTGAAATATGGAGGAACAGGGTAGTTGTGGCTGATGATGAACTTACCGACCCGGTTATCCAGATTCCGCTTTCAAAAGCCAAGGAAATAGATGATGATTATGAGGTTGGTGAAGAGGTTTCCGATGAAGTCAAATTCCTTGATTTCGGCAGAAGGGCCATCCTCTCACTCAGGCAGAATCTGACAGCAAGGATCCTTGACCTTGAGAAGAACAACATTTACATGAAATACAAGGACAGGATTGGCGAGATAGTAACCGGAGAAGTTTACCAGGTATGGAAAAGGGAGATACTTGTTCTTGATGACGACAGCAATGAACTTATACTGCCGAAGAGCGAACAGATACCTTCTGATCACTTCCGCAAAGGAGATACAATTAGGGCAGTTGTTATTAAGGTGGAAATGAGGAATAACACTCCTTTCATTATCCTCAGCCGTACGTCTCCTGTCTTCCTTGAAAGGCTCTTTGAGCTCGAGGTTCCGGAAATCTTTGACGGACTTATTACTATTAAGAAAATAGTAAGGGTACCAGGTGAAAGGGCCAAGGTTGCCGTTGAATCATACGACGAAAGAATTGACCCGGTGGGAGCCTGCGTTGGTATGAAAGGTTCAAGGATACATGGAATTGTGCGTGAACTGCGCAATGAGAATATTGATGTGATTAACTATACAAATAACAACCAGCTCTTTATTCAGAGGGCCCTTAGTCCTGCAAAGATTACTTCAATCAAACTGAATGAAGAAGCAAAAAGGGCAGAGATCTACCTTAAGCCAAATGAAGTATCGCTTGCTATTGGCAAAGGCGGTCTGAACATAAAGCTTGCAAGTCAGCTTACCGGTTACGAGATAGATGTTTACAGGGAACCGGGAGGCGAGGATGAGGAAGACGTCAACCTTGAGGAATTCGGGGATGAGATTGAAGATTGGATCATCGAAGAGCTTAAAGCTATCGGATGTGATACCGCAAGAAGTGTTCTTAACCTGTCGATAAGCGATCTTGTGAAACGCACAGATCTTGAAGAGGAAACAGTTAAAGAGGTTATTAATATCCTTCGCGCCGAATTTGAATAGTATACGGCATACTTCCGGCGATTTTGGATATTTTTAAAATAAATTAAAGGCAAGGAAAGATATATGACTGATGATGTAAAGGCAACAAGGTTAAGTAAAGCAGCCCGCGAATTCAATGTGGGGATATCCACAATTGTGGAATTCCTTCATAAAAAGGGTTTTGACCTTGATCCGAATCCCAATACAAAACTGCCGCATGAGGCTTATGTGTTGCTTGTTAAGGAATACAGCACAGACATAAGTGCAAAAAAAGAATCTGAGAAGCTTGTCTTTAAGGATCTTCATAAGAAAAAAGAGACACTTTCAATAGATGATGTGTCTGAGAAACCTGAAACCGAAGAGTCAGAAAGCGAACAGGATGTCATTGTCAAGGACTCTACTGTAGCAAAGCCTGCAGTTGACATGAAGGCAGAGATCAAAAAGCCTGATATCAAACTTGTTGGAAAGATAGATCTGGAAAAAAGCCTTAAACCAAAAACAGCACCAAAGCCAGAAACTCCTCCTGCACCTGCAAAGGCTGCAAAACATGCAGAACCGGAAAAACCTGCAGAACCTGAAAAACATGAAAAAGAGGTACATGCAGCGGTTAAGGAAAAACCTGCTGAACCTGTACTGCCTGAAGAAAAGAAAACAAAGGCAAATATCGATCTTCACATTGTAGGCAAGATTGATCTTGATACTGTTGCAAAAGAAACAAAACCTGCTAAAAAAGAGGAGAAAAAGGAAAAGACTCCGGTAAAAGCAGAAAGCGAAAAACCTGTAGCAAAACATACTCCAAAAGCAGAACCAGAGCCGGAACCGGTCGAGGAAGCAGTTGAAGAAACTGTAACAGATTCAATTCCTGAAAAAGTAGCAGAGAAAGTTCCTGCAGAACCTCAGGAAGATGTTCCTGCTCCACTCTATAAGACTGATTTCAAAAAACTTACAGGGCCAAGGGTTGTAGGAAAAATCGAACTGCCTGTTGAGGAAAAGAAGAAAACTCCATTTCAGCCTGTCAAAGTTGAAGCTGATAATGATTTCAGAAAGAAAAAGAAAAGAAAGAGAATCCTCAAGGACAAGGAAGTTGTTCCTGTCACAAGCCAGGATCAGGAAAGAAAAGACAAGCCTGGTAACAGGAAGATAATAAAGAAAAGACCTGTAAGAGCCGAAGTGAATGAAGAAGAAGTTCAGAAGCAGATCAAGGAGACTCTTGCACGACTTACTACAAAAGGAAAATCAAAAGGTTCCCGCTACAGGCGTGATAAAAGGGAAGCTATAAGTCAGAAACAGCAGGAGGAAGTTGACAGGCTTGAACAGGAAAAGAATATCCTGAAGGTTACTGAGTTTGTGTCAGTGAATGAGCTTGCATCAATGATGAATACTCCTGTGACTGATATTATAAGCACCTGCATGAGCCTTGGCCTTTTCGTGTCAATTAACCAGCGACTTGATGCCGAAACAATGGCTATCCTTGCCGACGAGTTCGGATATAAGGTTGAATTTGTAAGCGCTGAACTGCAGGAAGCTGTCAAGGAAATGGAAGACAGCGAGGAAGAACTTAAACCAAGGCCACCGATTGTTACCGTTATGGGACACGTTGACCATGGTAAGACAAAGCTTCTCGACTATATAAGAAATGCTAACGTTATAGCCGGTGAAGCCGGAGGAATTACCCAGCATATTGGTGCATACGGGGTTATACTGGAGGATGGTCGCCAGATCACCTTCCTCGATACTCCCGGCCATGAGGCATTTACAGCGATGCGTGCCCGCGGCGCCCAGATTACCGACATTGCAATTATTGTTGTTGCAGCTGATGACGGCGTCATGCCCCAGACAAGGGAAGCAATAAACCATGCATCAGCAGCCGGTGTTCCCATAATTTTTGCAATTAATAAAATAGATAAGCCAAGCGCTAACCCCGACAAGATAAAAGAAGCTCTTGCTTCAATGAATTACC
>JAKLDT010000216.1 GCA_022703405.1 Bacteroidota bacterium
TTCACCGATAATTCAGTAACTTTACTGAAATTACCGTGCTCGCTGCATGAAATGGTTTTATGATCTGCTCGATGACTTTCTGAGTCTGCTTTTTCCGCGTGTATGTTACGGATGCGGAAATCATCTTCTACGCAATGAATACCTTATATGCACTGAGTGTTTTGTGGAAATTCCTAGAACAGGTTATCATGATCTGAGGGACAATCCGCTTGAAAAGGTATTCTGGGGAAGGTGCCGGATAGATTCGGCAGCGGCATTTTCATTTTACAACAAGGGAAGCAGGATAAGGAACCTGATACACAATCTGAAATATAAAGGTATTCAGGAGCTTGGGCCTGAATTGGGACGGATATATGGTTCAACTCTCATCTCTTCCGACTTTATAAAGGATATCGACCTTATACTACCGGTACCGCTTCATCCTTCAAAAAGAAGAGCAAGGGGATTTAACCAGAGCGAATTAATTGCTGAAGGCCTTTCACAGGCTACAGGTATAAGGTATGATAAAAGTATCCTTTTACGGAAGTCGGCATCTGCCACCCAGACTAAGAGGACAAGGTACGAAAGGTGGTTAAATGTTGAAGGCATCTTCAGTGTTGACAAGCCTCAAGAGCTGGCAGGCATGCATGTTTTGATAATAGACGATGTGATAACTACAGGATCAACAATGGAATCGTGTGTTAATGAGGTTCTTAAAGCTGAAGGCGTTAAGGTAAGTGTTGCTGCACTGGCTTTTGCCCCTGCCTGATAACTATTGCCGCCTGACTCTTTTAGGATTCTTATTCATGAAGTCTTTCCAGCTGTTGTAGCTTTTTTCAGCAATGGGATTATTTGTCTGGTAAAAATGACATAGCGCTGCTGCAAGTCCGTCTGTTGCATCGAGTTTGGTTTCATTAAGCCTGAAGCGGAGAACATTCATAAGCATTGAGGCAACCTGTTCCTTCGATGCAGCTCCCTGGCCTGTTATTGACATTTTGATTTTCCTTGGTGCATATTCAAAAATAGGAAGCGAACGTGAAAGGGCGGCAGCAATTGCGGCTCCCTGTGCTCTGCCAAGCTTCAGCATCGACTGAACATTTTTCCCGTAAAAAGGCGCTTCAATTGCCAGCTCATCAGGATGATACTCATCAATAATTCCTGTGACACGGTCAAAAATATGTTTCAGCTTGACATAGTGATCGTCATATTTTGACAGATCAATTGCACCGATTGCTATTAGTTCGGGAACAGTTCCTATGGCTTTTATTACACCATATCCTGTGATGTTTGTTCCCGGGTCGATTCCCAGAATTATCCTTTCTGTGGCTTTTGCCTTCAAAATGAAGGATTTAATTAATTATTTTCTATCAGGTAAAGATTGTTCGGTTTGCTGTTACCCTCATCGAACTGAGTGGCTCTCCGGTACTGATATTCCCCTTTTGATGAAACGCTGCCATTTTCGAGATAGTAAATTGCCTCCTTCAGGCAATATTCACCTCTGTCATTCCAGTCGTGGGTAATGTCATCCATAACATATTTTTTAGGCGCGAATCCATCGTAGAAATCACCCTGCCCCAGAGTGTTAAGAAGCTCAAATGATATCGGCCAGTAATAGTAGAGTTCCTTGTGTTTAAACCCGTACATTCCCACCGGTTTACCGTTTGTTGTATCTCCGATAGTTGTGATTTCCATGAAGGGCTTTAAACCGTTTATAAGGTCTTCGCTTGCAGAACCTGTTGATCTTGTTGTAATTACAACCATTTTCTTTGATGCGACTGAAGAAGCCACAGTGGCGAAGGTGTAGGTCTTGTCACGAGCTATATTCAGGTCGTTATGTGAAAGTGTCAGAAAAGGCTCCCCGTATTTTGAGCTTCCTGCAATATGCGCTGCAAGGCTTTGCAATACAGTAAGGTTTCCTCCTCCATTGTACCTGAGGTCAACTATCAGATCCTTCACATTATTTGCCTGGAAATATGCGAATGCCGTTTCAAGCTCAGCCTTGGATGGCTCAACAAACTGTTCAAATACCAGATGACCCGTAATGCCTGTTTTCAGGTGAAGAGTATCATACAGCAGCACAGTATTTAATGTGAATGTTGCCTTTGTTGTTGTAATAGTGGAATCTTTACCTTCGGGAGTTTCAAAAAGGAAGGTATTTGTGATACCTGCTTCTGATTTTCCTATCAGAGCGTTGTATGCAGCGCCATCGCCGGAGATGAAAATCGGAGCCAGTTCTGTGCCGTTAAGTTTTTTGATTATCCAGCCGCGTCGTACACCAAGGTCGTACATTGGTGATTTATTGTATATCTGGGCTATTCTTGTCTTGTTGTTCTGGTCAAGTCCTATCCTTATTCCATGTCCTACAAAGGTTGCTGATACCTGGTCAAGAAAATCCTTGTAAGTCTGAATATAGCTCCACCTGTCGAGCTTCCTGTATCTCATAGCCTCAAGAAGTTCATAAGGATCGGCATAGTCCTCTTTTTTAACCGAAGGCATGTCCTTGTACCAGAGATAATAGGTCTTCATTATGCTGTAAAGGGCATCCCTTGCCGCCTCGTCTTCTGTAGGAAGATCAGGAACAGGATCCTCCTTCTTTTCACAGGCTGTCATCAGGACAATCAGGAGAGCAAGGACTAAAAAATAACTGCTTTTCATCTTAACCGGGAAATTAATTTAGAATCCAATAGTGCAAATATAACGGTTAAACAACTTTTTTTGTTTTATAATTCTGGATAAAAATGCCGGCTATAATAAACATCAGTCCAAGCGGAGTAGTATAATATACAGGTTCATGTATTATAAAATGGAGAAAAATAAGTGAAAAGAAGGGAGCAAGGTAAACAAGATTGCTCACTTTATCGGTTGAAGGAGCCAGCTGCAAGGCTCGCAGCCAGAAGAAAAAGGTCAATCCCATTTCAAATAAGCCGATATATATTGATCCGGCTATGCCGGGGAATCCCGGTTTGATGTTCCATTGTCCGGTAAGTGTCATTAAAACAATAAGATACGCAGAGCCAAACAGGAAATTCAGGAATAGCTTAACTGCCTCATCCCTTTTATCCCTGACATTAAGGATGAAGTAAAATGCCCAGAAAACAGAGCTGCCTGATGCCAGAAGCACTCCAGTAAGATTGACATTGCTCTGCTGAAAAAGCCGGCCCTGCGATGAGATTACATATACTCCAATGAAGCTTATTGCAAGGGCGAGATAGCTTTTCTTTGCAATCTTCTGCCGCAGCAGTGGAACAGATAGAAAGACAAGTATTACAGGCCAGATCATATTTAGTGGCTGAGCTACCTGTCCGGGCAGGAGGGAATATGCCCTGAGGAGAATCAGATAATAAATAGTGGGATTAATAAGCCCCAGCAGGGCTGAGCTGAGGAGCTCCTTCCTGCCGGAGCTGAATATCAATGATGTTTTTCCACGGGCAAGGATTATGACAAACAATACAACTGCTGATGTTACAGAAGCAATCGTAAGCATTTGCAGAATTCCCAGCTCCCCGAGGCTTATTTTGAAGGCAGTGGGAACTGTAGCCCAGAAGAGCACGGCAATTATTGCATACAGGTATGAGATTTTGCTGTTGCTCATCTGGTTAGTACCTGTCCGGGCTCAGGAGTGGTCAGTTAATAAGATCAAAGCCGGTGTAGCTCCTGAGGATCTCCGGCACCCTGATACCTTCCCCGGTCTGGTTGTTCTCGAGGATGGCTGCAACGATTCTTGGCAGTGCAAGGGCGCTTCCGTTAAGCGTATGAACAAGCCTTGTCTGCTTGTCGCCCTTATCCCTGAACCTGCACTTAAGCCTGTTTGCCTGGAAAGATTCGAAGTTTGATACGGAACTTACCTCAAGCCAGCGTTTCTGAGCTGCTGACCATACTTCAAAGTCGTAAGTAAGTGCAGAAGTAAATGACATGTCACCACCGCAAAGCCTTATTATACGATAAGGCAGTTCAAGTTTTGAAACGAGGCTTTCAACATGGTTCACCATTTCCTGAAGCGCTTCGTATGAATGATCGGGGTGGGCAATCTGTACTATTTCAACCTTGTCGAACTGATGCAGCCTGTTGAGGCCTCTTACATGAGCCCCCCAGGAGCCGGCCTCTCTTCTGAAACATGGAGTGTAGGCTATATTCTTCACCGGGAGCGAGTCAGCACCAAGAATGACGTCCCTGTAAATGTTTGTAACCGGCACCTCGGCTGTTGGTATCATATAGAAATTATCGACAGTCACATGGTACATCTGTCCTTCCTTGTCGGGAAGCTGCCCGGTACCAAAGCCTGAATCCTCATTTACAACAATGGGAGGCATCACTTCCCTGTAGCCTGCTTTGGTTCCTTCGTCGAGGAAGAAGCTTATAAGCGCTCTCTGAAGCTTTGCACCCTTACCGAGGTAAACAGGAAAGCCAGCGCCTGTCAGTTTTATGCCGAGGTCGAAATCGATAATATCATATTTTTTGATTAGTTCCCAGTGAGGAAGGGCATCGCCTGATAGTTCAGGTATAACACCTCCCTGTTTGACTGTAACATTATCCTCGGCGCTTTTTCCGGGATTTACAGATGAGTGAGGCAGGTTCGGAAGTTTTACAAGTTCATTTTTAAGATCAGCCTCAATGGGGCCGATTTTTTCCGAGAGTGTCTTTATTTCATCCTTCAGAGTGTAGGTTTTTTGCTTTGCAGCTTCGGCCTCATCCTTTTTCCCTGCTTTCATGAGTGAGCCTATCTCTTTGGATATCAGGTTCATTTCATTCTGCAGAGCGTCGGTCTTTGTCTGGATTTCCCTTC
>JAKLDT010000217.1 GCA_022703405.1 Bacteroidota bacterium
AGAAGTTCTTATAAGCAAGCCATCCTTCAGATATTCCAGAACAGGAGGATCCTGGGTATCGCTGTTAATACCTGCATAGGTGCGGATTGTTTCTGTTTTGCTGAATGCAATTATGCATGAACCATAAGGTGCAAGGGAAACAGGAAGCTTTACATATTCATTATCAGCAACATATATCCTGACCGGCACAATATTCCCGCTTACAGGGTCCCATAATTGAGGTATTTTATCTGTCTGTCTGAATCCACATTGTCTTGATACCCATTCACCTGTAGTATTTCTTATAAAATAAAAGTCAATGTTTTCCTTTTTATAATGTATGAAATCAAGTATTGATTTGTCATGATCCCTGTAAATAAAATCCGGCTTGACAGTAAGATATTTAAGCATCTCCTCCGGCTCTGTTCCTGTTATTACTGCTCCCTGTGCTGAAAGCCGCTTAAGAGCCTGTTCGACACCCGGACTTCTGAATTTTTCTTTTTCAATAGCAAGCAGGGAAAATGATGATCCGTCAGGAAGGCACAGTTTACCATCCTTTACAAATAACTTATTTACAAGAATATCACTATTGATTACCTCATAATCATAACCGGGCCCAACCCTGAAATGCGCATTTTTCGGAGAAGCTGAATTTGGTACTTTCTCACCATAATACCAGACAACATCTGCCATAAACTTTGAATTCCGGGCAATAAACGAGACACGTGCCAGGTAGTCGAAGAAGGGGCCTGCAACAGGCCACCAGGTCATAACATCACTGAAATGCGTGCCGGCATGGTATACATAGCCCGGAAAACGCACAGGAGAAGGGTTATGATTGAATCCGTGAAGAACAACCTTATTCAGACCTTCACAGAAAGCCCTGTCAGCAATAGGTTTAAGGTCATTCGGACCCTCCTGCCAGTGTTGAAATGAAGAGAATGATTCCATCTCAACAATTCCCTTTTCATATATGCGTGAGGCTGCAGCCACTTCCTTAACTACCCTTAGTATGTCAATGCTGTCAATGCCGTTATCGTCTTTATAGTATCGTGAATGATTTATCCAGAATTCTCCCCTTGGAATATCAATTGAGCCAAGGGCTTTCAGCGGCTCAGCAGGGCCATTGTAAAGCGGATAGCCCGGACCTCCTGCTTCGGAATTGATCTTCAGTCCGTATTTATTGCATATTTCCCTGGCTTTACAATAAAGGTTATTTATCATCAGCTCCGACAGAGTCTTCCGGAAATCAGAAATGACCTTTTCCTTTATTTCTGTAGCAAATAACTCAGGATCAGTTATAAGAGGAAGCAATTTAATAATATCATAACCATTGAGTTTTCTGAATTCTGCCCTCATTGAAGAGGTCCAGACAAGCCCTCTTGCTTCATAACTTGCAAGATAAAGGCTCTTCAGGGCTGTTTTTCTGAAATCACCCAGAACCGGCAGCAGACGGTCAATCACATACTGAAAATGCATCTCAACAGCAACTGAATCAAAATGATCAATAGTAAGTCCGGCTGAATGAGGGCTTGGAAGAACAAGCTGCTGGCCCGAATTGGAACAGATATATCTGTAAATATCCCATTCGCCTGCCGGCACTTCCCATCTGAGAATACCGGTATTGTAATCAAAACCTGAGGTCAGATCAACTACAGATGACGAATCAACTGAACCGGTAAGTTTTCCGGCCGGCACTGCAAGTACCGCCAGTTCCTCATAATATGCAGGACGTCCGTTATCATTGTACGCTATCAGTTCTTTTCCCGTGCCTCCAACCAGTGACGATTTGGGAAAATTAACCTCTGGAAATGGCAGTTTAGTTTCTATCTTTCCCTGAACTCCACGGAGACTTACTTTTGAGAAATAAAGAGATTTCCCTGCATGTTCAGGCTTCACCCATGAACCTCCTGCATTCCAGCTGCTGGCAACATTAAGCCCCATTGTCAGTCCCAGACGCCCGGCCTCATTGACAACTGCTTTAATCATTTTCAGGGATTCATCACTTAAAAAAGCTGGTCCTGCAGGCACCATCGTATCTGACGGCGGAACACCTATCTCAAAAAGGTCAAATCCGCTCAGCCCAGCATCCTTCATTGCTTTCAGCTCAATTTTTGCCCTGACTGTATCTATATGACCATTCAGGCACCAGAAGTAAGCCCTGGGTCTGGCTTCAGACGGAGGATTCCTGAATGCATCGGCCAGGTTTTCATAAACAGCCTGCTGTGGAAAAACCCTGAACGGGATCAGGTTAAATGACAAAATGAACAGAATAACAAGCCTGTTTTGCATAAGTGGATTTTTTGATTCATAAAGTTAATTAAAACAGGGATACTTTTCCAGCAGAGAAATTTAATTATAGGATATCAGCTGTAAGATTAAGCTGTTAAAATATAGTTAAATGTTTCGTTGTATGTACATAAATGTTTATTTTGCAGGCACTAATGCTTAATATCTCTTTTTTGAAGAAACTATTATACAGTATAGTTTTAATACTACTTACAACATACGCTCTGCACGGGCAGGTCTCAGAAGCAGACAGATATATACAGGTCAGTGGGATCATATCCGATGAAGCCAACAGGCTGGTTTCAGGCGCAGCAATTATTTCCAGGAAACTTAAAAGAGGAACTGTCAGTGAATACTCAGGTATTTACTCAATAACAAGCATCCCGGGCGATACAATTTTTTTCAGGGCTCTGGGGTATAAACGCTATCATACAATAGTTCCTGCCAATTATGGCGGCAGATATGCAAATGTCGATATAAGGCTCGAATTCGATACTGTAAACATTGAAGGCGTTAATATTTTTCCATGGAAGACTTACAGTGAGTTTATCAGGGATATTACCCAGGAGAAGCCTGTCGATCCGATAGTACAGAACATGAATGACAATCTGGCCTCAATTTATGTGGCGCTGCAGAATGAAATCGGACTGCAGGTAACCCCTGAAGCCGGATACAAATATGTTATGGAGCAGAATTTCAGCGCACTTACAACAAAGAACCAGTATCCTGTTAATAATCTGCTCAATCCCTGGGCCTGGTCAAAATTCATAAAGGGCGTAAAGAACGGATTGCTCAAGAATCAGAAATTCAAAAAACCTGAAGAGGCAAAAGTAAGGAAGAAGGTGAAGTCCAAATCAGATTAGAAGGCGCACGACTCAAGGCGCACGACTCAAGGCTCTAAAAATCAGATTTTTCAGGCTCCCCTCCAGGGAGGTCCCGATAGCTATGTATTTCTTCAGAATTCATGTAACACTTTTTTTCGTTATAACCCCCCTTTCAATTTCCCCCCACGGGGGGAAACGCCTTTTTATACTTTCTCCTGTGCAAAACGGCTTTTTGTACCTTCCCCCCTGGGGGAAGGCCAGGATGGGGGTTTTAACATTAGAAAACTGTATTCAAAATTCATTTATACAGCTTGTTACCTGAATTGTGAAGTGTTACATAGCTATCGGGAGGGGGTGGGTTTAAGTTTAAGCTTAAAAAGCCGGATTATACAACCTGTCTTTAAAGGCAATATCATTCAGATACTTACGCGGACGGCGGACCTCATCTTTCCTCAGGATTTCCGGAGGCAGGTTCTCCCCTGAACCCAGATAACCGGCAGCAATCATTGTAAGTGGCTCAACATCGTCACTCAGATTAAAATACTTCCTTACTTTTTCAACAGAAAAGCCACCCATCTGGTGAACATAAATATCGAAGGCAAGAGCCTGAAGGGACATATTGGCAACAGCCATGCCTGTATCGTACAAAGCAAACCTGTTCACTTTTCCATTATGTGTAAATCTTGTTCTGGCCATTGCTATTATTATTGCATAGGCATTTTTTGCCCACGCCTGGTTTGACTCTTCCATAAAACCGAGATAGGAGTTGAAGATGCTTTCATCCTCCCGTGTTGTGTAAACAAACATCCATGGCTGCTCATTAAAGCATGAAGGTGCCTTTCCCGCCGCTTCAAACATAGCCTTAAGCCTGAATTCCTCAATATTGTTCTTTGAAAAAGCATAAGGACTCCAGCGTTCCCTTATTATTTCGAGCGTAAGTTCTGTTTTCATATATAGCCTGAAGAATTTAATTATACTGCTACTGTGGCCGGGCAAAGGTAATAATTTATAATTTTGGCCCTGTATGAAAAACTATGAAGGCAAGATTGTGGGAATACTGGGAACGGTGATATTTCATCTTCTTGCAGGTATCATTTTCATGTCCTTTCAGATCAGGTCGTTAAAGGTTGAGTCAAGCGACATGTTTGCTATAGAGTTTTTGCCTGAAGAGATAAAAACTGAGGATGAGCTGAAAGAAGTACCTGTTACAACAATAGAAAGAGTCCTTCAGGGTGATGAGGAGATGCTCAACATTGCCAGGAATCTTGCTAAAAAGGCCGATCCGAGAATAAACAAGGACGATTATATTGATCAGGTCAAGGAAGAGCTAATAAAAAGCGGTAAGCTTAATGCCAGCAACTATATCGATGAACAGAAGCAGAAAGCCCAGAATCCTGATGAGAATCTGGCCTTCAAAGATGAATCAAAGGTAAAAGACACAGAGGACAAACCTGCCGAATCGCAGCAGATGGCAGCAGACTACGATGGCGCTACCAGAATATATTACGAACTTGCCAACCGCACACACACTTATCTTCCTATACCTATATATAAATGCCAGGGATCAGGAAAGGTAGCGCTAAGCATAGAGGTAAACCAGAGAGGTTCAGTTGAAAAGACACTTGTTATGGGAAGTCAAAGCACCACGACAGACCAGTGCCTTA
>JAKLDT010000218.1 GCA_022703405.1 Bacteroidota bacterium
CCTTAATCTGGAAATGGAGGGACGATCCATGGTTCATTGATATTGAAAAAAAGAATTTCAACAGTAAGGCTAACAGGATAAAGCAGTATATTATTCAGAATTATGTATTTAACCTTGACCTTGCCACATGGGGACTGACTACAAAGAAAAGGGAAATTGACAGATTCAGTGAGTTCTTTGATATTGAAATGCTAAGACAGTCAAATGCATTATTCGGATACGAGGGTGACAAATACTACTTTGATATAGACATAAGGAAGCATTTTGGACTCGATAAATTTGATTCTGACATAATACCTTACTGGAAAACAGAGACTGTTGAAGCCATGACAGCCTTCAGGCACAGGGAAGGTTTTACAACAGGCGCTGGTGAATGTGTTTCATTATCAGCACTATATGCAGCAGCTATGTTCATTGTTGGCAGAATACCACTTGAAAAGATCTTTCTTATAGCAACTCCCCTGCATTCCCAAAACTTTATTACTGAAAAAGAAGGACTAGTCACAAACAACAGGAGGATAGTTACACGCAATATGTGGTTCAATGGAACCTCTTTAACTGAAAAGGCACGGCGAGCCCTTGAAAACGAGAAAGTTACAATTGTGTCACATATATCCGGCTTTATTCACATAATCAACAGAAAGGCTACTATTGATAAAAAGGCCTACGAATTATTCAGCTCGAAACTAAAAGCTTTTCTGTCAACGGAACTCACTGCTCCTGTATTCATTAATTTTCTGAGATTCAAGTCAGTATATAAAAGCCTGTTTCAATTCCGCTGTGAATGTTCCGGAAAATACCGCTACATAGCCCTCGACAAAATGTTCGAATATGAGCATACAAGCAAATACAATGTATCGGCAGAGACACGTGAAGCGCTTGTCCGTGAAATTGAAGGGGATGAATTTCACCTGAGCCCAATCCAGGGCAGGATAATGCTCAATGATGTTGAAGATATTCTCATGAAGCATAACGGTAATGATATCAATGAAATACAGAGACAAATTGCCGGTCTATCATCAGCTGAAAACACTGAGACACTTGAAACTATGTTTGCCGAGCTCAGAAAGTTCATTCATACCGATCCTGTATTGCCTGATGCAGATAAAGAATATCTGGAACCTGAAAATCTTTGTATTTCAACTAATGACGACCGGCAGACAATAATTGACAGGATTGTTGAAAATTCCGGGAAATCAGAACTCGGAGCGCTTGCCTTATACGTTTACAGGGACATGGACAGGATTGGATGGCTTCCCTTCATGAAGGCTGCCGTTGAGCGGAATCCTGTATGCTTTAATGATCTTGGAAATAAACAACTTACTGACGTTTACAATGATCTTAAGATGCTTCCTGACGAGTCTGTTTACGATAATAACAGGCTTGCACTTCCCGATGAAGTCTGGAATTTCAAAAGAGGCGACGGTATTGAAAAGGCAATACTGATGGCAAATATTATTCTCCAGAGAGACAGGACAGCAAGTATATTAATTAATGCCGGTAATCCTGAGGTCGTAGTCAGTTACAATAATGACATCTTCAGGTTTAGGTCACTGAAACATTTTCAGAAAAGGATAGAATTTAGGGGATTTGAAATAACAGTAAGCTGAGTTTCAAAGAAAACGGATATCAGTTATAAGTTCCCTGCCTGATTTTTCATTCAGCTTATTGCGCAGGGATTCCCTCAGCATAATAAGTTCATTTCTGACAACAGATGAACTCAGATGAATGTAAAGCACATGCTCTTTTATATAAATACGTGTGGTTCTTGAACTTATAGCCTTTCCTACAAGTTCTTCCCATGAATTTATAAGTGAAGTTTCAGCAAGTTTGTCGCCAAGGTTCATCTCCGTTATATAATCACGGATAGCCTCTTCAAGTGTTATAGTTTTACTTCTGCGCATCAGTGGCTGATTCCATTATGTGATCGTATCTCAACTTTATTAGCGGAAATCCCAAAAAGCCTGTAATCAGTATTGTGTGATGACAATATTTCATGCAGCCTGCTGCTGTGAGTGTCGGTAATAAAGATCTGTCCAAACCTTTGATTCCCGACTAAGCTGATTATCTGTTCAACCCTTTCTGCATCAAATTTGTCGAAGATATCATCAAGAAGCATTATTGGCGGATAACCGGCCTTATTTCTGATATAGTCAAACTTTGCAAGCTTGAGAGCAACAAGATAGGACTTCTGCTGTCCCTGTGAGCCAAGAAGCTTAACAGGAAAATCATTCATTGTAAATATCAGATCATCTTTGTGTATTCCGGTAGATGTGTACTCAAGAAACCTGTCTTTTGCAACCGTTTCAATCAACAGGTTACCGAAGTTGCCTTCGGACAGATGTGATTTATATGTAAGGCTTACCTTTTCTTTTCCCGATGAAATTAGTGAATAATATTCCTGAAAAACAGGAATCAACTCATTAACAAGCATTTCCCTCTGTCCGAAAATATATTCCCCATACCTGACAAGCTGTGCATCCCATATTGAAAGCATATCAGGATCAAAGCGCCCGGATGACTTGAAATCCTTGAGAAGCCTGTTCCTCTGCTGCAATGCCTTGTTATAAGAGAGAACGGCATCAAGATATCCGGAGTTATACTGGCTTATTACCTTATTCATGAATCTTCTACGGTCTTCACTGCCTTCTGAAATAAGGGCGCTGTCAGCGGGAGAGATCATAACAACCGGATACCGGCCCACATGATCGGAAAGCTTCTGATATTCCTTGCCATTTCTTTTAAGCACTTTCTGCTTTTGCTTTTGAAAGGCACAATAAACCTGATCTTCCTCCCCTCCTCTTTCAAGGATGCCCTGGATTATGAAATAGTCCTCACCGTGCCTGATACTTATACTGTCGATATTATTGAAGAAACTTTTGGCAAGCGAAAGATAATGCACCGCATCAAGAATATTTGTTTTACCGACCCCGTTATTGCCAACAAAGCAGTTTATCTTCGGAGAGAACTGCATATCAGCTGATTCATAATTCTTGAAGTTGGTAAGAACAAGATTCTTAAGATACATTTACTTCCAGGGTTTAAATTATTGTTTCCTTTGCAAAGTTAACAGACAAAACAATAAAGTCAAAAGCCGGATCGCAGGTAATATGAGAGTTTTTAACAGTCTGATTATAAATAATTAATTTTTTTTTAGGGTATAACTATATAAACATCAGTCAGACTATTTCATAATTAGCTGAAAAAAATTATTTTTGCGGTGAAAATTTTCAAGTTTAATCAGTAAGACCGATATGGCAAAGAACAACAAGGATAACAATCCGCAGACAATATCAAACGTAGAACAGACACTGACAAAAACAGAACAGTATCTTGAGGAAAACTATAAAACACTTCTCATAGTACTTGGAGTCGTTGTAGTAATTGTAGGTTTATTCTGGCTCGGAAGGCTCTTTATTTCAAAGCGCAATGAAGAAGCTAAGTCACAGATCTACCAGGCAGAAAAATATCTTGAGATGGATTCGCTCAGTTTAGCTCTAAATGGAGACGGAAACTATCTCGGCTTTCTTGATATTGCTGATAATTATAAGTTTACAAAAACCGGCAACCTGGCTAACTACGGAGCAGGCATCTGCTACCTTCACCTTGGTGAATTCCAGTCGGCTATTGATTATCTCGGGAAGTATTCAAAAAAGGATAAGGTAATTGCTTCTCTTGCACTTGGAGCCACAGGTGACGCCTACGTTGAACTTGGCGATATTGAAAAAGGCATTTCATTATATCTTGAAGCTGCCGGATTTGCAGAAAACGCATTCAATACTCCTTTGTTTCTTCTGAAGGCAGGGGAACTTTATGAACAAACAGGAAAATACACTGATGCGTTAAATATATATGAACGTATTAAAAGCGATTATCCTGAAAGTACAGAGGGATCATCAATAGAAAAATACATTGCAAGGGTAAAACTCCTGATAAAATAATCAGGACTATTCACCTTATAATATAACGCATCAGGCTCCATTTAAACAGGGAATGATGCGTTTTTAATTTATCTACAGCATGGCAACGAAGAATTTATCAGAAGTCGGTACAGGTCAAATTCCTGATGCATCAGAAATGCGATTCGGAATAGTTGTTGCAGACTGGAACAATGAAGTAACAGGTTCCCTGCTTGATGGTGCAGTTAAAACTCTCAAAAAGCATGGGGTCAGCAAGGAAAATATTGTTGTGAAGCATGTACCTGGCACCTTTGAACTGACTCTCGGAGCACAGTTTCTGGCTGAATATGATGATCTGGATGGTGTTATATGCCTCGGTTGTGTTATACAGGGCGAAACACCTCACTTCACCTATATATGCCAGGGAGTAACACATGGTATTACTCAGCTTAATCTTGAATATAACATACCATTTATATTTGGCGTTCTTACAACTGATAATCTGCAACAGGCTCTTGACAGATCAGGTGGCAAACATGGCAATAAAGGAGATGAGGCTGCAATAACGGCATTAAAAATGGCTGCTCTTCAGCGGGAGATGGAATAAGGATTCAGCGCAGGACTTTCCTTACAAAGGCAACAGTAAAGTAGGACATCATAAACACTCCCATAAATCCTTCAATACCGGAAAAAATCCGGCTTACACCCTGTGGATAGACATCGCCATAACCAATTGTAAAAAATGTAATGCCGCTGTGATAGAATGACTGCATAAGTACTGAAAGCTGATCGGGATTACCAACAGATGATGTTGTCTTTCCGAGTCCGCTCAGCTCAAGGATCGTAT
>JAKLDT010000219.1 GCA_022703405.1 Bacteroidota bacterium
CAATAGTTCTGCATTGTCTTTGAGATACCCTGGTTAAGCTCCTTCCATCCGATTGAGTTCTCGGGCCTGTTTCCCAGCGGGGCATAGATCCGTTTTTTCTCCGTTTCAGCCTGCGACCTGTCAAAATCAACGAGAACTGAAGATGATGCATACCGGGAGGCATGTCGTGCAGCATAATAGCCTGTTGCTGCAGCATGTCCGAAACAGTTCGATGCATAGAGAGCATCTCCTGCCGCAAATAATCCTTCAATATTTGTAGCCAGGTGCCAATCGTTCATAAAACCCCCGGGAAGGCCAAAAAGCTGCCTTTCCTGAGGCAGAAAGCTTGCCGAGGTCCATCCGGTGCCATAACACTGGAGAACGTGTCTCTCAGGGTCAAATCCGGCCTTCTTATAGTTTTCATAAACAGGCACACGGGTTTTGCCCTCCTCCCCGACCATAAGACCCCAGATGGCCTTCCTCTCCATTTCAGGCATTTCTGAAAGGTCGGCATAGAAAGGAAGCTTATATCCCTGCTCCAGCATTTTTGAGAAAGGAAGTGTTTCGGGCCCTGCTATTTTGTATGAAGGATCATCAATTGCTCCTCCTTTAAGAAAAAATGCCTGGTTTTCAGATGGGAGAAACCTTTCTTCGACTGAATTCAGTATCCTGCCGTCCCTGTCGGCATAAGGAATTTCCTTTCCTGTTGAATCGATTATTGAAGCTCCATACCAGGTATTATGATTGTTCCCTGCCCCATAAGGAGGGTAGCTACGTCCTGATGCAGAGAATTCAGCGCCTACCGACTTTTCCATCATTGCGAATTCTGCTCCTGCTCTCCAGCCCATTGCGTGACCATCGCCAATGCACTGGGGCGGCCTGAACTCGCACAGACCTGTATGGTCAGAAGAAAAGAGCCATATCCTTGCAGGCCGCGAGAGGCACATTATCGTGGCTTTTGACCTGAATATAAAGAATTTGCCCGTACGTGTATGAATGCCTGTTGCACCAACACATTTAGCCCCATTCCTGCCATTTTCAGTAAGCAGTGATGTGGCCATGACCCTGTCAACTATTTTAACGCCGAGTTTTTTCAGCTCCCTGTACATAGCCGGTTTGAATGTCGTTCCCCATACGCGGAAAGTGATCCTGCTCCTGTAATCATAAGCAAAGAGGAATTTCGTTTTCTCATCCCTGAAGGCAGCTCCCTTAAACTCATCTTCGGTATCTCTTATCTTTCCTCCCATTCTCTCAATATCGAGAAGACGGTCATATCCTTCACGGCATTCTATGTAATGGCTAATACCGTTATTGTATCCTCCGTTGTCATCGAGCATGGCCTGCGTCAGTTCTTCTGGACTGACACCAGAGCACGGATTTGTTGCAGCTGACTCCCAGTGGTCACTTCCGGAGCCGCCTGCCCCGCTCATTTTAGTTGCCCCTTTTTCAACAAGAACCACCTTTTGCCCTCTCCTGGCAGCAGAAATTGCAGCCATGCAGCCGGCAACGCCACCACCCAGCACAAGCACATCGGCAGTGATTATCTCTTCCTTATCGTACTCAAGCGGGTAAGGCCATTTGAAATTATGCATATCTTAAACTATTTTGCTTTTATCTGATTTACTTACAATTACCAAAACCAACAGGGACACTGTATAAGCAAAGAACAGCCCGAGATCGGGTTTTACCCAGCCGTTAAGCGGCCCCGGTATTCCTCCAAAAAATGCTCCCACTCCTATTGCGCCACCTGTGAACATTGCAGCAACTGCTCCCTTTTTTGTGGCTCCCTTCCACAGCACACCGGCAAGCAGGGGAACAAGGAGACTGCCCATATATGGGTAATTAAAAATTATTATTGCATCAAGGATGCTGGTGACCTTAAATGAGAGCAGGATACCCGCCAGGGCACACAGACCTATTGCAAGCCGTGAAACAGTCTTTGAAAATGGCAGATCGTCGAGCTTTGATTCGGGATGCAGGAACCTGTTGTAGAAATCGCGCGAGAAAGTCGCACCGAGAGAAATAAGAAGTCCTGATGCACTCGACATTGAGGCGCCAAGTATTGCTGCTATAACGATTCCTGCAACAACAGGATGCAGTGACTGCATGACCATAAAAGAGAAAACGCCATCCTTCACTTCAGGATAAAGTGTCCTAGTAACTGCACCAACTGTTGAAGTCAGTATGCCGATAACTATTACCACAATGCCTGCAATTATGCATCCCCATTTTGCAGTTGAAGCATCTTTTGCCGACTGGTAGCGGATATAGGCATCATACGAAACTGATATCGCCAGAAGAAACGGTACAACAAGGTAAATGAATTTCACAAAAGTACCGGAAGGGATGAAAGGTGTCGAATATATGCTTCCTGCTGAATATCCTCCTGCATGGAGCAACGACAGGGAAGCAAATGCGATGAGCGGAATGCTTATTATGATAATCGATGTCTGCACAACATCAGTCATTACAATACCCCACATCCCGCCAAATGTTGCGTAAATAAGAATAACTGAAGCACAGATTATAATACCTGTTGTGTATGAAATGCCGAAACCTGAAAGGATATTTCCACATGCCAGCAGCTGAGCAATGAAAATGCCAAGAAGGCTGGGGACATTGCTCAGCCAGGCCCAGATCCTCACCCATTTATTAGCTCCGTAGCGTGTTTCGTAAAAATCAAGAGGTACAAAACTCTCCTTCTGCCTGAGCTTACCTGCAACAAGAAGTCCGGCAAGTATCAGCCCTCCGCCGCATCCTATTGCATACCACATTCCCGGCCAGACACCCATCTCAGCGCCGTTTGAGGATCCTCCAAGTATTATGCCTGCACCAATCTGCACGGCGGAAAGAGTTGCAACTGTAAAGGGCAGATTAAGCTTTCGTCCCGCCACAAGGTAATCGGATGTCTTTTTATTTCTTGATGAAAGAATAAGACCGGATACTATCAGAACTGAAAAGTAAACCGCACAAACAATAAGTACTATAGTTGTTTTCTCCATAAAAGGTTATACCACATTCTGTCTCCTGTTCTTCATTTACCCCTGCCCCAAGGGGAGCGAAGAACAGGAGACAGACTGTGAATTGGAATTAGTTGTTATTTCATTCTACCTTCCGGATATGACCAAAAATGCCATCCCGGAATTCAGGTGTTGTGATTTCAGCAGGGAATGAAGATATCTTTTTGTTGTTCAATATTTTACCTGTGCGTATATCAATCCATTCAATCCTGTATTTACCGGCTTCCATATCTGACGTAACTGCGAGTGTGGTTTTCAGTGGTTCAAACTTATCCTGCGGGTCATCATTCATCAGATAAAGGAGCATCTCTTTACTGTCAGCACAGGCAAAGACTTTTACATTTTTATCAGAGGGTTTTACTTTATCATCAATATTCCTGCTGTTGAATTCATTCCATTTAACTGTCTGGCAGAAGGCGCTGAAGTTTTTAATCCAATTGAGTTTTTGTTCGGTCAGTTCAGGCCAGGTCGGCGGTGAAACCCATGGGTGAAGGTTACCCGCAGCTCCAACAGCAACCGGAGCCCAAAGAAAATGCAGGAAGCCTCTTTCAAAATTGTACTCAGTATTATCGGGATAATCCATGCCTCCTTCACCGACATAAACAGGATCGCCATGAGCAATTGCCTCTTTTATACGAGTAACAAGAGCTGTCATCATCACTTCAGGATCGTTCCCTGCAGGATTATACCCATATATGCGCACAGAACCGCAATCCATCTCACCTTTCGGATCAATGCCGGTATTGTACTGGAATGTTACAAGGCGACCGGTTCCATCAAGTTTCTTAACATAATCGTACATCCCTGCTTTCCAGGCATCGGTTTTCTTTGAATCGTTGGCAAGGTCCCACATTATTATTATTGGTTTATCCTTCCAGCGGTTCACAAAATATGCATACCTGTTCTTCATAGCATTCCAGGTTGCAGTATGAAGGGTATCCCTCATATCATCGGCATTTGTTGTCGTTCCGGATTTGCTGTGGTCTTTGTTGTAAATCTGATCCTTCCCGTTCCAGCCCCAGTCGCCCTTCTGTTCCCTTATGCAGTTCTCATTCCAGAAGCTAATATTCAGATGAATGCCGTATTTTGTACAATAGAAAATTACAGTGTCAAGTGCCTGCATCTGTTTTTCATCATACACTCCCACTTCAATTTCGGGATCTGCTCCGAGACCTGCCCAGATTCTGAGATAATTCACTCCATTCTGCGACCATAAACTCATCATCGAATCAATATCATGACCTTTCCTGTAGATAAGAAAATGATTCAGCCCCACCGGCACAAACGGAGTTCCGTCAGCAAATTCGAAATACCGGCCGTTTTTATCAACCTTAAGCACTCCGTGATCAATAAACCCCCTGGTTTTATTTTCTTCAGAAGGACCTGAGGAACAGGCAAAAAGAACAAAAAACGAAATTATTAAAGCTGCAGGAAAGAGAAAAAAACGATAAGCTTTCATTTTCAGGTATTGTTAATTGATTAACAGTAAACAGATTATTCTGCAATGAACTTGACAGTTTCAATTATATTCATTCCCGATCTGCCGAATGGTCTGGGCATTGGTTGGGCAATACCGTTTGAGTCTATTGTCCGGCACCGGACTTCATACTCACCTGCAGAAGGCACTTTTCCCAGAGCGGCCCAGTGAACTATGCAATTTGTAATTGGCCAGGAAAGTGGTTTGCCGGTTTTGCTGTCAGATTGCATTACAGGAGGAAGCTTTCCACCGGGAAGATCACTGCCCCA
>JAKLDT010000022.1 GCA_022703405.1 Bacteroidota bacterium
TTATGACCCTGCCCTTCTTATTAACAGGCCTTATAATCCTGATTCTGCTTTCATATATAATTTATCTGCAGATACAGCTGTCGAAGAAGAATATCTTCATAGAAACGACATTAAAGAGGCTTTCAGGGATAGAAAAAACAAGGAGCATTGATGAAATGACAGAGTTCCTGAAAGAACTTGGAAAGACCGGCGCTTTTAATCCTGCCCTGCACGATAAATTCTCTGATGAAAGAATCAGCAACTTCATTCTTGAGAACGATGACAGGTTAAAGATCTTTATGCATTATACACGCTATGAAGACGATGCAAGGAATATTCTGAGGCAGGGCTTTTTGTTTGCGAATTATTTCCATAAAACAGCCCTCCAGGTCACAAGGGATAAGCTTGATATGATAATAAAGCACAACAGCCAGAAATACTATGGTCACTTTCTTGTAGTAATAAGTATTTCATCCGGTACTGTAAATAAATATACTGAGGAGATCCGAAAATCAGGCCTGAAGAATGTTTCATTTGAAAATATTATAACCGAGCTGCCGGTCAGGAGAAATGAAAACGGGGAACCACTTTATACCCTGCCGAAACATTTTATAAAAGGCTATATAAATCACATTTCCGGCGAAATTACTGTGAATCCTGATTTTAATCCTGATTATATCTCTCCATCTTTTGATAAAAACCTGCTTACCTTTAAACAATAACGGTATGAATTTTGAAATGCAGGATCAGAAAAGTTATAACTATATTTGAGACAATAAAACCAAACTGTATATGAAAAAGTCATTATTCATCACAACAGCTATATTGTTGATTTCGCTGAGCACTGCATTTTCTCAGGGACTTCTGAAGAAAGTAACCAAATCGATGTCAGACGAATTGCTTGGAAAGACTCCTTCAGCATCAGGAAGCAAGGCTCCGGAACAACCTGAACCAGCATCTGCCTGCAAGGATGGAATTCCGGTTCTGGATCTGGGAGGCAAGCTGCAGCTGATGTACACTGAAATAGACATTAGCTCGGGAGATGACGGTTCAATACTTGTAAAAGACATGGTCTCAGGCGATTATTATATTGCAAAGGGAGGAAGTACTGCCGGTCCGATAAAGCCGGGCGATCCAAGGCTAGCTGCATTTGAAGTTCCAGCCGGCGACGATGAGTCAGAATCTGAAATGATACAGAGAGTCTGGAAAAAATATGTCAGCAAAACCGGGGATAAATTTACAATTAATTTCGGCGGAAAAACCTATGGCCCATACGCCCTAATCAACAGTTTCACTGTTACAAAATCTAAGGACAAATTTGCTGCCATTGTAACTGAAAACATAGCAGTTACTGAGAAGCAGGGCAAGGCTATGGACGAGGAAATGAAAAAGGCTAAAACCGACCAGGAAAGAATGGACCTTGCAATGAAATATGCTTCGCAGATGCAGCAAAGCATGATGCAGGCAGGTGGTGTTCAGGGAACTACACCGAAACTCATAACAAATATTGAAGGTGTCACTTTTAATCCCATGCTCGGCGGCACAATGAAAAGTACATATAAATATGATGAGATACTTGTTGACGCCTATGCACAGATTAACGACCTGAAAGGCAATAAGGTGCTTACCATACCGAATGAAATTATTGGTTCTGATATCTTCATAAGTTCCGACAATTCGAAATGGGCCAGTTACCAGTATGGCAGTCTGATATTTAGTGATAAAAAGAACATACCGGAACTATTCAATCCCAATCTTACCAGGGTCGACGGGAAAATCTACCTGAGCTATATGTATTACTCCCCGAAGAAGAATTCAATTATTGAATGCAGGATTCCGTTCTGATTTATAATTTGGAAAACCATATCTGTTATCGGGAAACATGGCAGGTTTCCATTTCCCCTCCTTCAAAAGGAGGGGAAACTATTACCACCCTCTTTGCTTTTGCTGCCATTTCAAATAAAAAAAATACCTGCCACCTGGCAGGATTAACTCCATTGTTTATTTCTTTCCTGGCAGTATTCTTCTTCCTCAATATTTGTATTTATTCACAACCCGCAGATTATTCAAAGATATTCGGAACCGACTGGGAGCAGGCATTAAAATTTGAAAAGGAGAACAGGCTATGGATGGAGAAAGCTGCAGAAGAGAATAAGGTGCCTTACAATGATGTAATAGCTGTCATTTTTCCGGAACTGGTCCGCTATTCGGCATTACGCGATAAAATGGAAATCACCGTTCTGAAGGCCTTGTATATTAACCTTGGCGACCAGTATGCAAATTTTTCAATTGGCCGCTTCCAGGTAAAACCTTCATTTGCAGAATATATAAGGAAAGAAAGCTCATCAAGGCCTAAGCGCAGATCAGTTCCACAATTCCCCCGCCCGGAGGACTTCAGCAATCTTTCAGATTACAGGAAATCAATTGTCACTGATCTTGAATCGCCTGAAAGAGAATTCCTTTATATAATTGCCTTTTACAGGATCTGTGAAAAAAAATTTGACCTCAGCAGTATGAATGAAAAAATGAAGATCAGGTTCCTTGCGACTGCATATAACTACGGCATTAATAAAAAGCAGGAAGAAATTGAAAAGATGACTGATAAAAAATATTTCAACACAAGGTTATTTAAAACAGAGAATTATTCTTATTCCGACGTGGCACTATTCTGGTACGAAAATTTCAGCGCCGCTGATAAATCAGTCAATTGAACTCAGACGAGTTTGAACATAGCGGCTTTTCTGTTACATTTGAAAACTCAATTAACGTAATCTGCCATGAAAAAAACACTTCTTTCGTTTCTTATAATCTCTTCATTGATAATTGCTTACTCCTGCAAAACTGCCGAGAAAGAATCTGTTGACTATACACAGTATGTCGATCCGATGATCGGCACGGCACACTGCAGGTGGTTTCATGTTGCACCGGGATGCAATCCCTTCGGAATGGCAAAACCAGGCCCCTCAACCGATGGTCACCTAGGAAACCTCAGTGGCTGGGAGGCAGTAGGCTACGACTTCAGACACACCTCAATCGAGGGTTTTCCGAATTTCCATGAATTTCAGGTTGGCGGGGTTGTGTTCATGCCAACAACAGGCGAATTGAAGACTGTTCCCGGTCATCCTGATTCACTTGGCACCGGTTACCGCTCATCATTTGAAAAAAAGGATGAAATACTTAAACCCGGATACTATTCTGTGCTTCTGAAGGATTACAATATTAAGGCAGAACTGACATCAACCAGCAGGGTCAGCTTTCATAAATACACATTCCCGGCTTCGGATAATTCACATATTCTTTTCGATATCGGAAACAAGCAGGGAGAGAGTGGCGAGGTCAAAGATGCAAGGGTTACATATACTCCTGAAGGCAGGATCGAGGGCTTTGTTGAGACCTATCCCGAATATGTTAAGAAATACCAGACAGGGGCCAGCGTTAAAATGTTCTTTTCAGCAGATATTGATAAGAAACCCGAAAGCTTTGGTATTTTCCATAAAACTCTTACCGAAGCAGGCAAAAATGAAGCAACAGGTGTTGGCGCCGGTCTATACCTGACTTTTAAAACGACTGATAATGAAAGCATTACAATAAAGGCCGGTCTTTCTCTTACAAGTATAGAGAATGCCAGGCTTAATCTTGAAGCAGAAGCAAAAGACCTCGATTTTGACAAGGCCCGGAACCTTGCTCATGAGAACTGGAACAGTTACCTGGGACGAATTGATGTTGAAGGCAAAAATCAAACCGACAAAGTCAAATTCTATACAGGATTATATCATGCACTTAAGGGAAGAGGACTTGCAAGCGATATTAACGGAGCCTACCCGAAAAATGATGGCACTGTAGGTCAGATTCCGCCTGGCGCTGACAATAAACCACTTTATAACTTTTACAATACCGACGGTATCTGGGGTGGCCAGTGGAACCTTGTTCAGCTCTGGGCTCTTGCCTATCCGGAATATCTGACTGATTTTGTTAAAACTCATCTTACAGTATATAACGACGCCGGCTGGTTTGGCGATGGCATTGCAAACAGCAAATACGTTTCGGGCGTCGGAACAAACCAGGTTCCGCTGGCAGTTGTTGCAGCATACATGTGCGGTATCCGCGACTTTGACGTTGAAAAAGCTTACGAAGCCTCCCTTAAAAATGAAATTACCCAGGAAGGAAGACCATTCGGAGCAGGGAAAATGGATGTTGGCCAGTTTGTAAAATACGGCTATGTGCCATATATCGAAAACGGAAAGGGTTCAGATGAACTATGGCGCTTTGCATGCTCGCATACCCTTGAGTATTCTTATACCTCATGGGCAGTGGCACAGATGGCCAAATCTCTTGGTAAAGAGCAGGATTACAATATGCTGATGGGTCTCTCTAAAAACTGGGAGAATATTTTTCATCCCACACGCCAGCTTATGTGGCCTAAGCTGGAGAATGGCAAATTCTTTGAGGAATTTGATGCCACACAGCCACATAACGGTTTCCAGGAAGGAAATGCATATCAGTACACTTTCTATGTTCCCCACAATCCCGAAGCAATGGCTGCAAAAATTGGAAGGGATGAATTCAATACAAGGCTCGACAGCATATTTCTTATCTCTGAAAAGGACCTCTTCGGAGGTGGCACACAGATACATGCATTTGCAGGGATAACAAAACCCTATAATCATGGTAATCAGCCATGCCTGCACACATCTTTTCTGTTCAACCATACCGGAGCGCCTTCAAAAACCCAGAAATGGGTAAGACTGATCTGCAGAGATTTCTACGGTACTGAAGGAATCCATGGTTATGGCTTTGGACAGGATGAGGATCAGGGGCAGCTTGGAGCCTGGATTGTAATGGCAGGAATGGGACTGTTTGATGTGAAAGGATTAACAGATCAGAATCCCGAATTCGGTATCGGAAGCCCTCTTTTCGACAAAATAACTGTAAAACTTAACAACAAGTATTACGCAGGCAAAGAGTTCGTCATTGAGACAGAAAACAACTCTCCTGATAATTTATATATACAGTCTGTTTCACTCAACGGGAATAAGCAGAACAGGACCTTTATTCAATTTTCCGATGTTGTAAAAGGCGGTTCAATGAAACTTACAATGGGGAGCGAACCTAAAGACAATTACTGAAAATAAGGTATTCAATCATCTGTCTTATCTGTCACTGCAGGTCGCAGGACGTACAGCTGCAAGGCTATTGCCACGGCAACAGGTATTGCAAGAAGTGCAAGATCGGGTCCCAGGCTGCCGGCATCGGCAGATTTACCCAGCCAGCTTGTAACAAGCGCCCCTGCAAATACACCTGACATGTTAAGGAGGCCATATCCTGCTGCCCTGTGACGAGGAGATACGAACTGACACAGTATGGGCATATTGTTAGCATCGAACATGCCGAATCCGAGTCCGAATAACACTCCGCCGCCGGCAATGCTTACAATGCCGTTTCCGAAGCCAAGCAGGAAGAGTGCAGGAACTGTAAGAGTCAGCCCGATAGCGCTGGTATAGATCCTTCCCCTGACATTTTTCCCAACCCATCTGTCAGCAAGGATCCCTCCGCTTATTACTCCTAAAAATGAGGCAAATGCGATAAGAATTGTACTCATCGGTCCGGCAACAGACATTTCAATGTTAAGGCTTTCGGAAAAAAGAGTGGGGAGCCAGTTTTTTATTCCCCAGCCTGGAAAGCTCGGAGTTGCAAAATAAAACAATATGACCCAGAAACTAACTGTTCCCAGGAGCATTGAAAGACTTTGCCACACCGATACTGATACTTTTAATGATGGTGTATTAGCTGGCTCAGTCTTTTGTTCCGTCCTCTTCTCTTCAAGAAAAAGCATCAGTATAACTGAGTAAATAATACCTACAAATCCGAAACTTCCAAAAGCAGTCTGCCATGACCAGGAATGGGCAACTGTAGCTCCAAAACCACCAAGAGCCTGACCAGCATAAAGTCCGGTCATGTGTATTCCTACAGCAAGAGATCTTGTATTTCCCCTATGATAATCTGCGATAAGTGCCAGTCCTGCAGGTATATATAAAGCCTCACTAATACCCATGATGCCCCTTAGCACATAGAGCTGATCAAATGTGGTGGCATATCCCATGGCCAGTGTAACTCCAGACCACACTCCAAGACTTATTGTAATAAGCCATTTGCGGTTTATACGGTCAGCTATGAGTCCTGCTACAGGTGACATCAATCCGTAAATCCAGAGAAATATTGCCATAAGTCTGCCAAAGTTCTCGGCAGTCTCCAGTTCCCTGATATCGACCATTATTGATGATTTCATTGTCGAAAGCATCTGCCGGTCCATATAGTTAAGAAGGGCTACCACCCATAATAGGGCAACGACCAGCCAGGGATACCATTGCTTTTCTTTTATCCTCATCTTACCGAGAGAAGATCATCTATACCCAATGCCTTTACATCTTTTACAAATGCTGCATATGCATCTGCAGTAAGGTTTCTGACAGGTGATCTGAACTTACCACAATCAACACCTACATACTTCATGAAAGCTTTCCCTGTACCCATGCCACCATATTTGCCCAACAAGCCTATCATATTTATTGCGACCTGCTGAAGCCGTACAGCCTCATCTGCATGTCCTTCGTTAAATGCCTTTATCAGTGCATGATACAATGGAGCTGCATAATTATATGTACTGCCAACTGCACCTTTTGATCCTATGGAAAGAGACGGAAGCAGGTTCTCATCCCTGCCCCAGAGCATATCATATGAACCATCCATATAATTCAGGCAGGTCATGTAGTCCATGAAATCCTCATGGGTGTATTTTATACCGACAAAATTCGGAAGCATTGAGGAAATTACAGGCAGAAACTTCGACATTGGTATATTGACACCTGTAAGCACAGGAATATGATAATAATAGACCGGCATGTCAGGTACACTTTCACCTACTTTTGCAACAAAATCAGCCAGATAGTTCTCATCAGCCGGTTTGAAATAATACGGCCCCAGCACCGCAATTGCAGAGATCCCTGTATCTCTGGAAATGACTGCATGCTCAATACACTCCTTGTAAGAGGTACCCCCTACAAGATTTATCACCCTTACTCCTCCCTGCTTTTTCATTGCCTCAGACCATTTCTCAGTATGGACTATCCTTTCCTTCTTTGTAAGTGAGACCCCTTCACCTGTTGAACCATTTATAAACGCCCCTTTAATTCCGTTCTTCTTCAGAAATTCGTAATACAAGGGCACCATGTCGGTATTAAGATTATCCTTTTCATCCAGCGGAGTAAAAGGAGCAGCTACAAGACCTTCAAATTTCAGAATTTTCATCATCTTTTTGATTACGATAGTTTAGTAATTATGATAAAGACGGCAATACTACTTTATTGATCAAAAATAAACTTTTAAAGTATTTTGTTTGTTAATAATCATGTGAAAACATTATTATTAAATATCTTTTTGCTTTTCAGTGCAGGCATGGCTGCACAGGAAATTAAACTTCAGCAACCAGTAAGGTTCCTGGCTCTGGGCGATTCATATACGGCAGGAACATCTGTAACATATAATGAAAGCTGGCCGGTGCAACTTTATGAAAGGCTCGGACAGGATGGATTCCGGAGAGAAAAAATCGAAATAATCGCTAAAGCAGGTTGGAGGACAGATAATCTTCTGAACGCCATCAGGGAATATGAACCAGCTGATAATTACAATCTTGTTTCTCTTCTTATAGGAGTAAACAACCAGTATCAGGGAGGTTCAGCAAAAAAGTATGAAAAGGATTTTAATGAACTGATCATTAAGGCAATCAGTCTGGCAGGAAATAACAGTAAGGGTGTATTTGTCCTGTCAATACCGGACTATAGCTATACTCCTTTCGGAGAAGGATTTACCGAAGCCAGCTCTGAAATAGATAAATTCAATGAGATAAACAGGAGTATCTCATCTCAATATAATGTAGCCTACTTTGATATAACACAAATATCCCGCATGGTTAAGGAGAAACCCGGACTCCTGGCAAATGACGGACTGCACCCTTCCGGTGAAATGTACGGATACTGGGTAGATCTTATCATTGCACATATCAGGAATAGCAATCCACAGGAGAATAAATATCTTCCTGATAAAGGAGAAGATAAGCTGACGGCTACAGGCAATAAATATTCAGGAATCATTACACTGTTTATGCCCGGTGAAGGAATAAGCAGTATTGACTCTGTCTCCCTTTACATGCTCACAGGACAAGCGCTTTACCGGTCAACGAATTCTTTCATGCAGTCAGATGGACAAATCATTTTAAATATTCCCGGACTTAAAAACGGACTTTATATAGTTGAGGTAATTTCCGGCAAAAAACGTTTTGTTACCAGGCTGATTATCTGAGAATTTGTTTTTATTGCATTTTATCACAGGCAAACCCGGTATAATTTGAGTATTTTTGCTCATAGGATCAACATTCCAAATATTTAATAACTCAACCGGATTAAAATGAAAAAAATAATTTCCCTGATCTTCCATTCCTTTATTGTGTTATCAGTTGCCTCATCACAGGAAACTCCAATAATTCCGACGCCTGCTAAAGTAACTTATCATGATGGAGTCTTTACCCTGAGAAAAGATGCCCTGGTAGTTGCTCCATCCAGCTTATCATCCGTTGCCATGCTGTTCACTGACGACATTAACAGCCTGAATGATTACCATTTAACGGTAGTAGCAAAGGGAAAAACAGAAGGCAATATAAAGCTTCTGTCAGACAGGAACATAGTTCATACAGAAGGTTATCAGCTTGATATTTTGCCGGGTTCAGTTACAATAAGAGCTTCTTCAGATGCAGGATTTTACTATGGCCTGCAGTCGATGAAACAGCTCATTATAAATGGATCAGGTGCTCTGAAGGCACAGACCATAACAGATTTCCCCCGTTTTCAATGGAGGGGTGTCATGCTCGACGTAAGCCGGACATTCATGCCATTAAACCTCGTAAAGAGATATATTGATCACTTTTCACTTTATAAACTTAATGTAGTCCATCTTCATCTTACGGATGACCAGGGATGGCGGATTGAAATAAAGAAATATCCTCTTCTGACTGAGATCGGATCAAAATTCGATCCTGAGTTCAACAGAATGGGAGGGTATTATTCACAGGATGAAATCCGCGACCTGATAAAATATGCACATGCAAGGAACATAATGCTGGTCCCTGAAATAGAAATGCCAGGCCATGCAGTTGCAGCAATAGCTTCGTATCCTGATCTTTCATGTGAAGGAACAAGGCCAAAGATCCATACCTTTTTTGAAGGTCCGTCAATACATGAGGAAATTTTTTGTGCCGGTAAAGAATCCACTTATAAGTTTATTTACGGGGTCCTGGATGAATTGTGCGAATTGTTTCCGTCACCCTATATCCACTTAGGAGGAGATGAAGCACCAAAGGCAACGTGGAAAAAGTGCCCTGATTGTCAGAAAATGATGAAGGATAATAATCTTGGTAATGAAGAGGAACTTCAGAGTCTTTTTGTCAAAAAGATCGGGGATTATCTGAGAACAAAAAATAAAACCCTTGTAGGATGGGATGAGATTATTGATGGGGGTATGCTTGCAGGTAATGAAGTACTTATGTTCTGGAGAGGCTGGAAACTTTCTGAAGTGGAGAAGGAAGTGAAAGCCGGTTTCAGGGTTGTTTGTACTCCTACCACTCATTGCTATTTTGACTATCCATACAAGAGCATAAGCACCAGGACAATATTCGACTATGATCCCGTGATTCCAGGTACAAGTGAGAAAAATTACCTGGGTGTTCAGGCAAATTTCTGGTCGCATATCGACCGCAGTGAAAATAATATTGACAAACAGTTGTTCCCGAGAGCGCTGGGTTTGGCTGAAACTGCATGGAGCAATGCAGAAAATAAAAACTGGAATGCCTTCAAAACCAAAGCATTATTAAACATCAGTTACCTTAAAGAAAGGAATATTTTTGTTTACAGTGATTCGACATTGATACAATAATTCTCAATCGGCTATTTCACTTGAATTCTCCTGATGAGACCCAGTTATATTTCCCAAAGCATTGATTATAACCTGTCTTGTCCTAAAAAGCTGAGGGTTATTATTATTTTGTGAACCGGGAATCCGGGATATTTTTTCGTGAGCTGTGATCTGAGCAGGTAATCCACTCAGGACAATAATTTCGTCTCCAAGCATAATAGCCTCATCAATATCGTGAGTAACAAAAATAACAGTACGCTTATCGGAGGCCCATATTCCGGAAAACCATTTTATTATATTCTGTTTAAGGGTAATATCAAGCCCTTTCAGAGGTTCATCCATCAGAATTATATCCGAAGAGCATGCGAAAGCCCTCGCAATTGATACTCTCTGGCGCATTCCACCGCTGAGTTGAGACGGGTAATAGCCGGCAAAATCTCTTAGTCCTACTGATCGTAATAGCCTGTCGCTATGCTCTTTACGCTCAGCAGGAGAGATGTCTCCTGAAATTACAAACTCAATATTGCCACGGACTGTTTTCCAGGGCAGCAATCGCGGATCCTGAAAAATATATGACATGCCCCTCCCCTCGAAACCTGTCAATTCCCCGCTGTCGGCAGAAGTAATACCTCCTATTATATTCAGGAGCGTTGTTTTCCCGCATCCTGAAGGACCGAGAATGCAAGTGATCAGACCGGGATTGATCTCCATACTGAAATCAGTAAAAATCCTGATATCATTATATTTCTTATTCAGATTACTGATTTTCAGAGTCATTTCTATCCCTCCAGATTACAATTCTGTGTTCATACCAGCGTATAAGCTTCTCAAATGCATAACTTATTAGAACAGCAATAATCGTCCATGCAATTACTGCATCAATATTTAAAAAAGTCTGCTCTGCCTGCATAATTGTACCAATGCCATATCTTGGCTGACTGAGCACCTCCCCTATGATTATTGCTCTCCATCCTATCCCCATTGCGCTTGATGCGCCGCTGATAATGAAAGGCACTATAGCGGGTAAATAGACTTCAGTTAATAATCTGCGCCGGCTTACCTTGTAAAATGAAGCCATTGCGATCAGGTCGGGATCAACACTACGGATACCGTCCGTCACATTGGTACAGATAAACGGGAACATGGTTAATATGGCAATGAATACCGGTACAGAACCAGGATTGAACCAGATAAGCGCCAGAAGAGTTACAGCAATAACAGGAACAGAACGTATCGTTACAAGAAAGGGACGGAAGAAGATGTTGAAATTTCTGCTGGTGCCTGCAAGAACACCAAAGAGTAACCCCGCAATAAATGAAATGATAAAACCAATGATCCCCCTTGCGATAGTTGTTCCTGCTATAGAAATAAACCCGGGATCGGTGAATAGCCTTAATACTGTGGTAAGTGTCTTTACCGGTGTTGGCAATATGAAATCCGAATTGAAATATAATGCAAGCACCTCCCATATTAAAAGCATGGTAACAACTGATGCCAGTCCCAGAAAGGTCTTTTTAGTAATAAAACTTTTCATCAGGTATTTTTCCGCCAATGATATCAGGGTCCATTTCAAAAAATACCCTGAAAAAATCATTTATCTCATTAGAAATACTGTCAGCTCTCATAAAATTCATGTTTGAACGGGGGATGGAGGCCTTTGCAACATCAATATCGGGCAGTATATTATGCTTTACTATCAGAATAGCTGCACTGTCAGGATTGCTATTTACCCAGGCAACGGATCTATCGCAGGCAGATAATATCTTTACTGCCAGTACCGGATCTTTATCAATAAAGCTTCCTCTTCCGAGCAATGCCGTCTGGGGAATCGGAGTCCCCTGTAACAGGGCCCATTCTTTATTCAGATCCATTATGGCACTGACCTTAATATTGCGTTTCATAACCAGGCTCACAAGTGGTTCTGAGATAACAGCAAGTTCTGCCCTTCCTGCTGCTACCGCATTGGCAAGATCGATATGGCTGGGGAAACTATAATCGAGAGTTATGTCTTTATCAGGCTCGATGTCATTCTTTATAAGAAGATAACGGAAAAGGACATCAGGGATCATTCCCCTTGCCATTACATATACTTTTTTCCCCCTGAGATCTTCCCAGTTTTTAATGGTGCTGTCCTGTCCGAACAGATATAATGTGCCCCAAACCGGGATTGCCATTAGTCTATAATCAAGCCCCTTATTGTATGTTATTGCTCCCATGTTTGAAGGTAGAAGGGCAAAATCGGCGGTTCCGTCCAGCATCATCTTCCTTACCTGAACAGGTTCTGCCAGAATCTCTACACTTATATTGCTATTTTCTTCACTATCAAGACTGTCTATAAGTTTTATCAGGGCCATCGACGACGGGCCGTTAAGGCTGGCAATGGTTATTTTCCGGCTTTCTTCTTTAATGGCAGGGGTATTGCATGAAAAACCCAGAAGAGCAGTTACAAACAATACTATTGCGGAACGGAACATATAACTTGTTTTGCACAAAGCTATTGATTTTATCTTTTAAAGCTTTCCTGTGAATATGGTTTAATCAAAACAAAAAAATATAGTAAACAAAAAGTAATTCCGTCAATATTTAATATTCCAATAATTTTTATATTTACCCTCTGAAAAAAAGGCCTGAACTGATACTGAAGACGGGATTTTATTCCGGCCAGGTGAGATCGGGCAATACATTAATCTAATCCGGAGGTGATCTGATGGAAAAGAGAATAGGAACAATCCTTATCCGCATTGACAGTCGGGAAAATGTCCCGTTGATGAATGAAATTATTTCATCACATTCTGATATTATTATCGGACGGCAGGGGCTTCCCCGAATTACTGATTTCGGCATTATTTCTCTTGTTCTTGAAGGTACCACAGATCAGATTGGATCTCTGGCAGGCCGTTTGGGCAGGCTGGAAGGAATACATCTTAAATCGGTACTTCTAAAGAACAATAAAAATGAATAAACTTTACCTTGCTTTTTTTGTATTTTCAATAACGGTTACGCTAAGCTCTTATGGGCAAAGTCAAAATTCGCAATCATTGAAAAATGATTCCACTGTTTTTTCGGAAAGGATTAATAAAATTGGTGAAGTAGTTATATCGGGATTCAGGGTCGACAGAAAGGTAAAAGACCTTCCAGCGCCCATATCTGTTATCCGTAATCTTGATTATCAGAAACAATCATCACTTACCCTGTCAAATGCACTGGACAGGGAACCCGGTATTTCAATGGGAGGTGATGGTATATGGTCCACTAATATCAATATCAGGGGTTTAAGCGAAAACCGGCTGGTCACTCTCATAGATGGCAGCAGGGTTGAAACTGCCACAGATCTTGCTGCTTCCATGAGCATGACAGATGTCTGGGAAATCGACCGGGTTGAGGTGATAAAAGGGGCCCAGTCATCATTATATGGCACCGGTGCAATGGGTGGAATTGTGAATATTATTACTAAAAATGCTCACTTTTCCGATAAACCTTACCTGTCGGGTAATATAGGTTCTGGTTTCGCATCAGCCAATACTTTGTTTTCCGGACATGGCGACCTTGAAGCCGGATCCAAAAAATGGCATATGCGTATTGGAGGCACTTATGGAAACGCGGATGACATCAGAACTCCTGACGGGGAAATGCCAAACAGCCAGTTTAAGTATAACAATGTTACTACAAGATTCGGATATAAACCATTTAAAAACCATGTTCTGGGAATACAGTATCAGCGTTATCAGGCATCCGATGTAGGAATACCGGGTGGAGATGCATTCCCGGGCCCTGCTGAAGCCACATACACTGATATTGGAAGATATTTATTATCTGCAAATTATGAAATAACTGATATCAGTGAAAAACTTAAATCAGTGAAGTTTGGCTATTTCAACCAGTACATTGACCGTAATGTTTCCCTGTTACCAAATACTGTGACAGAAACTACATTGACTAATGGGAATAAACAAAGGACTACCCCTGATCTTATGACCCCTAACGGCAGGCATCTGACCAATGGAGGGCAGGTGCAAACAACATGGGACTTTTCACCAAACAACACATTTATAGCCGGAGCAGATATATGGAGCAGGAAATTATCAACTGACAGGACAAAATATATAACAATAGATATCATAAATCCTGCCGGTACTATTATAAAGACCAACATTGTTGAAAGAGGTGAGACACCAATCCCTGAGTCTTCTTTCACAAGTACAGGGATTTTCTTTCAGGATGAGGCAAGGCTGCCCGGCGGAAAGTTAACTGTTATCAGCGGAGGACGATTAGATGGTGTGCAGGTCAGGAATAAAGAAGGCTATGATGTTGATTATATAATCATGAATGGGGTGGAAAACAGTGCGCCGGCACGCAGAATCACTTTTGACGAAGGTGTTGAAAATAGCATCTCCTGGAGTGCCAATGCAGGATTACTATTTAAGGCAGCAGGCAATACTGACCTGTCTGTTAATCTGGCACGGTCATTCAGAGCCCCTTCACTCGAAGAACGTTTTAAATATATCGATCTGGGAAATTACGTTCGCCTGGGCGACCCTGCTCTGAAACCTGAAAGCGGATTATCTGCCGATATGGGTATAAGGACCTGGGGAAAAGCTGTTAACTTCAGGATGGACTTTTTCATTAACCGCTTGTCGGACATGATTGTCGAAGCTCCGGGTGATTTTATCTATACGACAATTACCGGAACTGATCTTTCAACTGACACATTGCCGGCATTTATAAACTCCAATGTCAGTAAAGCGCTTCTTTACGGTTTTGATATGCAGTTTGAATATAATATTGCAGGTGGATTTGTACTGAATGGTTCAGCATCATACACCAGGGGTAAGGATACGGAGGCAGAGGAAGATCTCCCTCTTATTCCGCCGCTCAGGGGGCGTCTTGGTATACGTTATACTCATAATAAGACAGGAACACTGGAGCTGTCTGCAACCGGTGCAGCAAAGCAGGAAAAGATTGCTGAAGGAGAACAGGTTACTGACGGGTATATCCGCCTCGACCTTTCGCTGAACTCAGAGAGAATTGCGATCGGGAAAACTGCTTTACAACTATTTGCCGGTATTGATAATATTACAGATACCAGATATACAAACCACCTTTCTACAAACAGAGGAAGCATAAGTATTGAGCCTGGCCGGAATGCTTTTATGAGAATTATTGTCTCTTTTTGAAAACATTTACGCTCGAAATCATATAATATTAAATTTTTTCTGACTCATACCCGGGAAGTCTCCGTTACAGAAAATTTTGATATAGTTATTATAATAATCATATTATTTTACTTTATTCCAAACGGGACTTTTAAAGATAAACTGAAATTTCTCCCCTGATTGTAATAATTAAAGGGTTTTAATGTTGAGAGATGGTCATAATATTGTGTGTCAAATAAATTGTTAACCGACAGCACAAACATTAAAGCCTGATTTAAAACCAATATTTCAGAATACACGCTGACATTTACCAATGTATAACCATCTGTTACAGACTCATAAGGAGAAGGATCGTTTTGAGAAAACGCTGTTAACGCAGAAATTTTTATATTTGGTTTATGTAAAAACCCTAATTTTTTGCCTTCTGCCCTAACTTCATATCGTACTTTATTTGCAGGTATAAATGGCAAATAATTTCCATTCCCCTGTTTTCCAACAACAGACGAATATGTCCCTTTTACATGCAACCATGGTAATGATTTAGGATGAAAATGAATTCCTGCTTCTCCACCGTTTAGAGTTGCATTTGTTTGGGAAAAACGATAAATATTTGCACCTGAAGAAGTTATATCAACAGTTGGTGAAATAAAAATGTAATCGTTGATTTTATTATGAAAACCAGCCAAGTCAAAGGATAAAAATTCACCGTGATAATGCATACTGATATCTGCTTCAAAAGAATTTTCGGGTGATAAATTTTCATTACCAACCTCATATCTGTTCCCGTGCATACCCAGTGAAGTTAATTCAGATAAATTTGGCACACGATAGCCTTTTGCAAAATTAGCTCTGAATATGATTTCTTCTACTGGCTGATATGTGGCACCAAGAGAACCATTCAGGTTAGAAAAATCCCTTTTTACAGGAGGGTGATAACCACTTGTTCCTTCTGTTCCCAATGCAAAAGTTTCGGTTCTATATATGTCAAATCTCAAACCGCCCTGTATTTTAAGCTTTTCGAAAAAAGTATATTGCCCCAATCCCAAAAATCCAATATTATTAATATTAGCATCAGGTAAAAATTGAGAAGGCCGGTTATTCAGGTTTCTGTTTTTTTGCGACATTCCCTGTATTCCAATAATATATTCCGACTTATCGCTGGAAGGCAAAGACAGTTTTGATTCATATGTAACGGTATTCAAATTCATTTCAACAAAAGGAACTTCAAGTGTTGTTTGGAGTTTCCGAAGTGCATTTTGATAAGCTGCATTAATATCCAATTTGAATTTACCTAAATAGAGGCTGTTTTGAGATGAGATTAATTGATGTACTAAATCCTGAAACCAAATTTCATTTTTACGTCCTTTCTCTGTTATCAATGTCTTTACATTAGTCACAGTCATTCCTAAATCTTGCTTAGAATAGTCGTAGAATAGTTTAAAAGTTCCAACCTTTCCTGTATATCCCGCATTGGTATTAAATGCCATTTCGTTGAACCGGGAATTAGGAACAAAATCTCCGCCGCCTTGCAAATAATCGGCATGGGCCTTATTTCCCAACCGGAAACCACCAAAAACATTTTTGGAAGCTCCCTTCAGTCCGATGCTGTTGTTCATCCCTATTGTATTGGAATGCAATTGCATACGGTAATCTCCTGTTATCTTTCCTGTCGGGGCCGGCTTTTCTTTAATGAAATTTATTACCCCGCCTATTGCATCCGAACCATAAAGCAAAGAAGCCGGACCTTTAATTATTTCAACCCTTTCAACATCGTTGTCATCTATGCCTAGCGGGTGATTTTCACTGTATTGATAATTTTCAATCCGGACACCATTATTCATAACCAAAACATCATTCATCGAAAGGCCACGAATTACTGGTTTTGAAATTCCCTGGCCCTTGGCTATCATATCAACACCCGGGACCAAGGTTAATGATTCCATAAAATTAGGTGTTCCTGATAAAGCAATATCCTTGCTTTTCAGAACTTCAATTTTAACTGCATTTTCGTGTTGCGATGTTATGTAACCGCCAGTAATTACAACCTCTTGTGATTGAATAATTGCAGGTGTTAAACTGGTATTTAATACACTTTCATTTTGTGAAATTTCTATTGTCCTAATTTCGGTGTTGTATCCAATAAATGAAAATTGAATTTTTATTTTACGATTAGGAATTTTAGTAATTAAATATTCACCTTCGTGATTAGTCATTGTTCCCTTATTGAGTTCGGGAATATAAACTGATGCTCCAATTAATGGTTCGTGATTTGTATCCGTTACAATGCCTTTTATTTGGTTTTGAGCGTTTACTCTTATGAAAAGAAACATCACAAAAAATATCAAAACGATTTTCTTCATTTTTATTACGACTTTGAAATTTACCTGTCAGTTGTCTATCTTTAAATGTGGTATAGCTATGTTATATAGATTATATGGTGCGCTCTTTCTGGCTTGGCCCCATTCGGTTTAAGGTTGAGTACCATCAGTCGCTGCCTGTAAAGGCAACTTTCCTGAGTGTTAATATACACGGCATAGCCGGGCTGATTATGACTATTTTCATCAATCACCAAACCATGCAGTCTGAAAACGCCCTGATTAAAAACTGTAATAGCCAGAAAGTTCATGCAAATCACCAGCATGAGATATCTGCTCATATTTTCTTATAAAGATTAATAGATCTAATTCCCGGAATCTGTTCTGATTCTAAACAGGAAGAGGAGGAGCCCGGGGGGATCTTGCTGATCTGATTAATCTGTGTGGTTCTTCTGAATTACATACAGATACTAACCCAACAAAACCCGGACATACCAAATCAAATATAAAATAACCCGGAAGGTTGTTAATCTGGAATTTATAATCTACTATCGGACAATGCTGTTCATGATGAGAAACGACAAAAAAGTAATCGGCTGTGCTATGCCGCTCTTCGTGATTATCATATCCGAATGCTATTTCATGATGATGATGAAGGATAACATGAAGGTTCTGGAAAATAACCGGAAAAAGAAAAATCCCCAGAAGAGATATTGCTATATTTTCCCCTTTGTTCTTCAATCTCAATTACTTATTCTGCAAACAGGACAGAGTCCCTTAACTATAATCACTGTTTCATCAGCTGAATAACCATCCGGAAGAACCGGTGCTTCTCCTGACATCGGGTCAAGACACCTCACTGTATGACATTCCCTGCAATAAAAATGCCCATGCAAATGCCCATTTACATGTGATTGTTGTGCGCAAAATGCGTATTTAACTAACTGATTATCTATGTTTATTCTGTGAATGACATTATGTTCTTCAAGAGTCTTAAAGGAACGGTAGAAAGTTGACCTGTCATAATTTCCATGCAACTTTTCGCGAATCTCAAACTCAGAAAGTGCTTGTTCTGCATTCATTATTACTTCAATTATGCCTTCACGACAACTTGTCCTTTTAAGATTATGGCTGCTTAATATATCAATTGGTTTCATAAATGCAAAAACAACTCAAATGCAACAACGATGCAAATATACACAATTTATTATTCAAAAAGCTCCTGAAATTACTCATTACCGATAATTGCTGTAGATGAACTAATCAGCCTTTCTCATTTAAAACAATATCAGTAGTACAAGCAGGATATGGTAACCGGGAAACAGGCTTAATGCATAATTGTCTGACTTTAGATATAAACAGAGTTTTTTTCGATATCTTTTTATATGTTAATGAATTTCATCTTCATGCTTAAGGTTATTGATGAATTTACAGCATTAAACTATCTTTGGTTTCATGGAAATAGTAATTATAGGCCTGCTTATACTTCTGAACGGCTTTTTCGCCCTTTCGGAAATTGCACTTATTTCATCAAGAAAAACAAGGCTCGAAAGAATGAAGTCTGAAAAAAGGATCGGTGCAAAAAGCGCCCTCCTCCTGCTTGAAAAATCAGAAGATTTCCTTTCGGCAATTCAGGTAGGAATAACTCTTATCGGAATACTTACCGGAGTTTTCGGAGGACTGGGAATTGCAGATGACGTTACCCCTTTCATAGAAAAAATAAGCATTTTCAGCAAATCAGCTTATGAGATTTCCCTCTTCATCACAATACTTATAATAACATATTTTTCTATCCTGATAGGCGAACTTGTGCCGAAAACAATCGCACTCAGCAACCCTGAAAAAATTGCCTGTCGTGTAGCTCCTGTTATATTTTATTTCAGCCTCATTTTCTTTCCTGTTGTCAGAGTGCTGTCCTATTCCACTTTGCTGATAAACAAATTATTAAGAATCAAGAAACACAATGACCACCTTGGTGAAGCTGAACTCAGGCAACTTCTGAAAACTGCATCTCACCAGGGAATAATTGAAAAGGAACAGGATCTTATCCATGAGAAAGTCTTTTATTTCTCTGATAAGAAGGCAAAACATATTATGACTCACAGAAGGGAGGTTGAGTGGATCGATATAAACAAACCGGCAAAGGAGATCAGGGAGCAGGTGATGAAATCAACTCACAGCAGGCTTATATGCTCCAGGGGAAATATTGATGATTTTGCAGGGATCCTCAGCATAAGGGATTTCCTTGCCCTCGACCGTTCAAAAGGTGAATGCAGAGTACAGGATCTTCTGATACAGCCAATAATTATTCCTGAAAGTGCAGAAGCATATAAAGTACTGAAGTTCTTCAGGGAGAAACAGGTTCATTTTTGCATAGTTGTAAATGAATATGGCAGTATTGAAGGAATCATTACACTGCATGATATACTTGAAAACCTTATAGGAGACATCCCTGAAGAAGGTGAAAAATATGAACCTGATATTTTTGTCAGGGACGACAAATCATATCTTGTCAGCGGAGACGCTTCAGTTGAGATCCTTGACAGCATTTTTGAGAACCACATTACCGACCTTGAAAATGTTGAATTCACTACTGTAGCCGGTTTTGTCCTCAGCAGAATAGATAAGGTTCCCCAGATTGGAGACAAGTTCACTTTTAATGATTATCTGATTGAGATTGTTGATATTGACGGAAAAAGGATCGACAAAATATTAATATCCAAAAAACCTTCATGACTTATGAATAAGCTGATTCCGGTTAATTCAGTGAACGATATCATGGCTGAATACAGGGATAATCCAATTGGTCTGCTTCTTGAATATCACAACCTGGGAAGGCACTATGAGAGTTATGATAAGGCAAGACTGCTTGTCGGTATGTGCATGGATAACAGGAAGCACCTTCATATCCCCGATAATTTTGCATTCATTATCAGATCAGGAGGGGCGAACCTCCGGTACAGTGAATTCAAGGTCTCCTATGCGATCGGAGTCGGCAATGTCAGGCACATTGCTCTTATAGCCCATAATAATTGCGGAATGGTCAATCTTATTTCACGTGAACCGGATTTTGTCAACGGGCTTATTGAGAATGCAGGATGGGACCGGGAAAGAGCAGAAGAGCACTTCATGCATTTTGCTCCGATGTTTGAGGTTGGCAATGAAAAGGATTTCACACTGAGTGAAACAAAACGCCTGAGGCTGAGATACCCTAAGATAATTATAGCTCCGCTCTATTACAGAGTTGAAGATAACAGATTGTATTTCATACAGGAAGACTGATTTAATAGTGAATATATTTCCTGTGAAACACCCATATTGTTAAATTATTAACACAACAAATTCCGTCACAATGAGAAGAATCATTCCTGCTATTTTACTTGTATTTTCTGCCCTTTCTTATACAGTTCGCGCAGAAGACTGGCCCGTATTGAAAAAATATGACCAGGAGCATATCTATAAAATTGCATTGCCTGTTGGCGGAATAGGAACCGGTACAGTTTCGCTCGGCGGAAGGGGAAATCTTCAGGACTGGGAGATTATGGGGCGCCCTGCCAAGGGTTACAACCCCGGTTCAGGCAGGAACAATTCAGCCTTCTTCACCCTTTATACAGAAATTAACGGGAAAAAGGATCTGCGGCTTCTTGAAGGTCCGGTCCCGTTTTATGAATATGAAGGTGCTTCAGGAGCTGTTGCCACAAACCATGGCCTTCCGCGTTTCAGCACAGCCATATTCGAAACTGCATATCCTTTCGGACAGGTAGTGATGAGCACTCCGCAACTGCCGCTGAGTGTAAGAATGAGAGCATTTAATCCGCTTATTCCGGCAGAAACAGACAATTCAGGTATTCCGGTAGCTGTAATTGATTACATAATTAAAAATAATTCAGGCAAAGAAATAAAATTCAGCATCTGCGGGACAATGCAGAACTTCATCGGAGAAGATGGAAAGGAAGGCAAAGCGAAAGACAACAGGAATATTTTCAGGGAAGGCCAGGGCCTGAAGGGAATTTATATGATCAGCGACAGTGTTGACCGGAGTACTGATCAGTGGGGAAGCATGGCACTCAGCACTACTTTTCCCGGAGATATAAGCTATCGCACTGCCTGGCTGCCGGAAAGATGGGGTTCGTCAATACTCGATTTCTGGGATGATCTGTCTGCTGACGGAAGTCTCGAAAACAGGTCAGATAAGGTCTCCGACAAACCTATGGCATCCCTGGCAACAGGATCTGTCATTAAGCCGGGAGAGGAAGTAACAGTCAGATTTTTTCTCACCTGGCACTTTCCCAACCGTACTGCCTGGTCAATGGAGCCTCTCAGGAATTATTATGCTTCGGTTTACAAAGATGCCTGGGATGTTGCAGAAAAAACTTTTCCGGTAATAGGAACCCTTGAAAACAAAACAATAAAATTTGTCAGTGCGCTCTGTAACAGTGATCTGCCTTCGGATGTAAAGGAGGCTGCTCTTTTTAATTTAAGCACCCTCAGGTCACAGACCTGCTTCAGGCTTTCTGACGGTAATTTCTATGCCTGGGAAGGATGCGGGGACAATGAAGGCTGTTGCTTTGGATCATGCACTCATGTATGGAATTATGAAACAGCTACTGCCTTCCTGTTTGGCGACCTGGCCCGGACAATGAGGAAGGTTGAATTCTCACTCGCAACTACACACAACGGTATAATGAGCTTCAGAGTGAAGCTGCCCCTCGACAACATCCCTGATTTTGCCAAGGTAGCGGCAGACGGACAGATGGGCTGCCTTATAAAGCTCTACAGGGACTGGCAGCTGTCAGGAGATGACACCTTTCTCAGGGAACTATATCCAAAAGCTGTGAGCGCCTTAAGCTATGCATGGAAAAAAGGAGGCTGGGATGGTGACCAGGACGGCGTTATGGAGGGTGTTCAGCACAATACAATGGATGTTGAATATTACGGTCCAAATCCCCAGATGACAATATGGTACCTTGGGGCATTGAGGGCTGCTGAGGAAATGGCAATTTACATGAAAGACAGGGAGATGGCTTCAAAATGCAGAAGCCTTTTTCAGAGCGGAAGCAAATGGATTGACGAAAATCTGTTCAACGGTGAATATTATGTACACAGGATAACAGTGCCGAATAAAGAGGATATTCCATCAGAACAGCTTGTCGGAATGGGTTCTGCCGATTATGGAAATCCGGATTATCAGCTCGGTGAAGGCTGTCTTGTTGATCAGCTTGTCGGACAATACCTTGCTCATGTTTGCGGACTTGGATACCTTGTAAAAAAAGAAAATGTTGCAAAGACCTTACAAAGCATAATGAAGTATAATTACCAGGAGAATCTCTCAGATCATTTCAACTGCTTCAGAAGTTACGCATTCGGAAATGAGGCTGCCCTGCTTATGGCATCTTACCCTCATACACGTCCGGTAAATCCCTTCCCATATTTTACAGAGGTCATGACAGGATTTGAATACGCAGCAGCTGTGGGAATGTTATATGAAAACCTGACTGATGACGGACTGAAATGCATTTCGAACATCAGAACCAGGTATGACGGCAGAAAAAGAAGTCCTTTTGATGAAGCAGAATGCGGACATCATTATGGCAGGGCTATGGCAAGCTGGTCTGCTATTCCGGCACTCACAGGATTTCATTATTCCGGAGTCAGCGGTGAAATGAAATTTGCTGATAAAACCGGAAAATTTTTCTGGTCCACCGGCTATTCTTATGGTATGGCAGAAATTAAAAATGAGAAAAGCGGCAAAACGGTTGAACTTGAGGTGCTTGGAGGTGAAATAAAAGCTGGCAGGATGACAATTGAAGGCCTCGGAACTGTAATTCTTAAAAAACCTCTTTTACTTAAGGAAGGCATGAAAAACATCTTTGCAATAAATGTGAAAATATAGCGTTCTGTTGCTGTTACAGGCTTAGTTTTTCCTGTCTTAAGCATTTTTTGTATAATTGCATTCAAATTTTATTGTGATGAACAGAATCAGTTTGATAATAAGCGTGTTGGTTATTTCAGTCTTTGCATTTACGTTTGGTTCATGCAGCATAAATACAAAAACAGTAGAACCATATACAATTGCAGTTGACAGTGTTGCATGCCCTGATACTGTTAAGATTAAGATGAATTTTGACATTCAGATATTCGGTTATGTAGGTCCCAGTAAATGTTACAGGTTCGACAAGGCATATATTTACCCCAACACAAGTGAAGCAAATGAGCTAAGGATAGAAGCCTGGGGTGT
>JAKLDT010000220.1 GCA_022703405.1 Bacteroidota bacterium
GCAATAATATCTTCAATTTCCATTGCATCTGCCGGATCCTCTTCCAGTCTCTGGTTAAGGGTGCTGCTCCAGTTTGCGACTCCCCAGAAACGGCTGAGTGCCCACCCCAGGTAACCTCCTTTCTCATAGATTGTATAGCTCAGCGCTATAGCAGGTGTATTACCCCTTTTCAATGCTATATCTTTCTGCTGCAAAGCTTCAGCATCCATCCTGACCCAATCAGTACTCCTGATATTTGTTCCTACGTTTTCAAGCATGAACATATCAAGAGATGGGGCCATTCTTTCAAGATTCAAAGCGATTGAATTCAGTAGGATTGGTCCTGTGCTGGAACAACATGTAAGCAAAGGTTTTTCACCCACTATGCTTTTTACAAGCCTGATATGGTCAGCAACAATATCCATTTTCATTTTTACCCAATCCCTGAAGACTGGATTTTCATAATTGCCCCACAGCAGCATTGGTTTTGAAGTGTCACCCCAGAATGATTTCTCACCAAACGGAGGTATTTCATGGCCATATTCCTTTTTTAATCTCTCTCTGCAATGAACACATCCACAGGTTGTAAGGCCTGCATAATCGCACATGTCATCCACTTCAATAAGGTCAAAAGGAACTTCCCGCATCAGTCTCCTCAGATATTTGGTATGCATGTCCAGGAAATCTGGATTGTTGTGGCAGAATGCCTCAAGCTGGTATTGAGCAGCATAGCCTCGCGAGCCATCGCGAAGATCGACCTCACAAATATCCCTGAAAAAATGACCTTCATATTGTGCTGTTTCTGCTGCAACCGGGTCATGAAACAGAAGTGTGTGATGCCTTTGTTCCTTATGTAGTTTTCGGAACTCTTTCTCTCCTCTTGGTCTTTCAACATGATTGCATGAATAGTGATCCATGAACCGGATATCGTATTTATGCAGTTCCTCGCAGACATTTGCATAATAACCATGAAGCTGGCCAAAGTAATTGGAGAAATCGAACCGTATGTGAAATCCAAAATTGATTGCAGTGTCAATTCCGGCTTTTGAAAATGACTCTGCTCTTCTTTTTATTTTGTCAACAATTTTTTTCTGTGGCCACTGAAGATCCTCAATACCACACCACCAGCTTGCAGCCCTGTGCGGAGCAAACTTTAGGTCATCAACAGGTGAAATACTCCCGCGCCGGGAGGTAATATTCCCTTCAATAAAAAAATCCCTGAATCCTGGCAATGAGGCTGATATTCCGGCTGCCAAAACTCCTGCTGAAGAAGTCTTTACAAACTGACGGCGTGATCTCTTTTTCATCTTATTTTTTTCATGCTTTATCAAATTTACTTTTTTTCATGATTTAATTATTCATCATTCTCGATTAACAGAACTTCGCAGATTGAAAAATTTGCATTATGGTTATTTAGTTGTATTTTTCTGTTCGATTGGAACATATTAATTTCAAAATAGAGAATATGAAAAAACTTCTGTTTAATAATGCCATGAAATTGGCAATCAGCTTCCTTCTGATGTCAGTTCTGCTTTTTCAGCAAGGCTGTAATATGCCGAATGCTGAGGACAGTCTTGAATTTGAATATGTTGATCCTCTTGAAAAAGTACTCGCCGAAGCATCATATTTTCCTGAAAAAGAGGCTAAATGCGAAGTTGTGAGAGGTGAGCATACTACTCTGCAATTTATTGTCAGGTCTCCGTTTACTATTAAAGACCTTAAGGTCAGTGTATCACAGGCTGTCAGTAATGATAATTCCCTGCCTGCAGCTAAAACCGGATTTGTAGGATATGTAAAGGTGGGAAGATCGATTTGGGATTATTCACGCGACAGAATAGTTTCAGTATCAGGCTACTATCCTGACCCTGTTATTGAAGCAGAATCTGTGGATGTTAATTTCGGCAATACACAGCCAATTTGGATTTCCATACCAATTCCATCTGATGCCGTACCTGGAGTATACAAGGGTACTGTTACAATCACCGGAATAAATGGCAATAAAAAGTTCAGGCTGTCTGACGAATACTCAGTAAAGGTATATCCTGTTACAGTAGGGAAACCAACTCTCTGGGTTACCAACTGGTTTTCAATTAATCCTGCACAGTTAAAATGGATGAATGGAGGACAGACCTTTGAAGAATATTCGGATCAGCATTGGGAATATATCAGGACACTTGCAAGGAAAATGGCCGAGTACAGGCAGAATGTTGCAATAATATCTCCAATAGCGCTTTCTGAATTCAAATATGAGAATGGTACATGGAATATAGATTTTGCAAAATTTGACAGGGTTGTTGATATTTTTATTGAAGAAGGTGTTATTGGAAGAATTGAAGGCGGACATATCGGAGGCCGTGAAAGCACCTGGCTGTCACAGTTTGTTGTAACGGTTCCGCTTAAGGTACAGGACAAGGACAAAAAATATGAGAATCTGCCAATTTCTGATCCTGCAGCCCAGGAGTTTTACAAGACTTTTTTCCCGGCACTGAATAATCATCTTAAAGAAAAGGGCTGGGATAAAATTTATGTGCAGCATCTTGCAGATGAGCCAATTGAGGAAAATATTAAGAGCTACATTGAAATTGCAGGATTTGTCCGCAAACTTGTACCTGATTTTAAATTTATTGATGCCTGTCATAGCAAGAATCTTGGTGATGTGCTTGATATCTGGGTTCCTCAGCTCGATTTTATGAATCGTGATTATGAATTTTATAATGAACAGAACATGAAAGGCAAGGAGGCATGGTTTTATACCTGCCTGTCACCAAAGGGTGAATATGTGAACCGTTTTATTGAGCTGCCACTGCTGAAAACACGTTACATGCACCTGCTTAACTTCAAATATAATATACCGGGATATCTTCACTGGGGCCTTAATTACTGGAACAGCAACGATCCCTTTACCGAACAGACCTCAATTCAATATGAAGGTGGAAACGTCCTGCCAGGCGGAGACAGCTGGATAATATATCCGAAGGACGGGAAATTATACAGTTCTATCCGTTATGATGCCATGCGGGACGGCCTTGTTGATTATGAGCTGTTAAGGATGCTTGAGAAAAAAGACTCAGTAAAAGCCCGTGAAATAGTAAACAAGGTTATCTACAGGTTTGATGCATACGATAACAACATAGAGGCTTTCAGGGCTCACAGGAGAAATATTATGGAGCTTCTTGCCGAATGACAGGCATATCTTAAGCAAGACTTATTATTATACTTTTGAATAGAAATCAGAGTTTTGATTCTTACTGCTAAAGTGCTTATTATCAAAAATTTAAAAATGTATTATCCAATACCTAATTTGTTTTAATTATTTAAAAATGAATAGAACCGATCTTTTAAAATCCTTAATTACAGATAGCGGACACAAAATATACAGGGAATTGTATGGTAATGATCCTGAATTACTTAAGGAACAGTCGCTTCGCTATACAAACCTGCTAAACACTTTTATCAGCTTCTCAGGTGCCACTGAACCATACTTTTTCAGTTCACCCGGCCGTACAGAGATAGGTGGTAACCACACTGATCATAATCTCGGTAGAGTGCTTGCCGGGGCTGTAAACCTGGATAATGTTGCAATTGCTGCAAAAAACAATTCAAATGTTGTGAGAATTGATTCAGTCGGCTATCCTGGATTCAGTGTCAATCTTTCTGAACTTAAGCCTGTAAAAGAGGAACTGTATTCATCTGCTGCCATAGTAAGGGGAGTAGCAGCGAAACTGAAAGAAAGAGGTTTTATAATCGGAGGTTTTGATGCTGTGATAGACGGCAGGGTACCAAAGGGTTCGGGATTAAGTTCTTCAGCCTCATTTGAAGTGCTTATCGGAGCAATCTTCAGTAACCTGTTCAATGATGGTACTCTCGATCCTATTGACAATGCTCTGACAGGCCAGTATGCTGAGAACCATTTTTTTGGGAAACCCTGCGGACTAATGGATCAGACTGCCTGCTCGTGCGGGGGACTTGTAACAATTGATTTTGAAGATCCGCTGAACCCGGTTGTAAGAAAGATAGACTTTGATTTTCTGTCGACTGGTTTTGACCTGATAATTACTGATACCGGCGGAAGTCATGATAATCTTACTCCGGAATATGCAGCTGTTTTTAATGAGATGAAGGCTGTTGCTGAGGCATTTGGATTAAAAGTCCAAAGGCAACTGACTATTGAGAAGATTATAGATTCGATTCCCCGTTTAAGGGAAAAAACAGGAGACAGGGCAATACTGAGAGCTTTTCATTTTCATGGTGATAACAACAGGGTTGTAAGGCAGGTTGAGGCTCTTGAGAAGAATGATTTTTCTTCTTTCCTGTCGATGGTGACAGAATCAGGCTACAGCTCCTATATGTATAATCAGAATATTTATACTGTCAGCAATGTTCATGACCAGGGTGTTGCACTTGGTCTTGTACTAAGCGAGTACCTTCTCAGGGGAAAAGGCGCATGGAGAGTGCACGGAGGAGGTTTTGCCGGTACTATTCAGGCTTTTGTTCCTTCTGAGCTGACAAACCGGTATATTGAAACTCTTGAACATGCATTCGGAAAAGGAGCCTGCCATAAGCTTTTCATCAGGGAAAAGGGATCTGTAAAACTCTCTTTTTAATATTTAAGCATAAACTGTTATTTATTTTCATATTATAAGTAGAAAAATGAATTAAATTTGAAATTTTAATAATTTCATTTCTTATTATGATTGTTCGGAAGTTCTCTCTTGATAAAAGCAAGATAAAAGTACTCCTGCTTGA
>JAKLDT010000221.1 GCA_022703405.1 Bacteroidota bacterium
GAGCCCAGTACCCAGCGCCTTAACGATAAAATGTATACAGAATAATTTTAGCTATGAGTAAGATTCAGATTGACAAGTCAGTAGAAGACAGCCTGAAAAAGGGTGTTGTAATTCCTGCCATGCCGCTTGCATTGAACAGCAAACGTAAGCTTGATGAGAGAAGGCAGAGGGCTTTAATAAGATATTACCTCGATTCCGGTTCAGGTGGTCTTGCCGTTGCAGTACATACAACCCAGTTTGCCGTGAGGAAACCTGAAATTGGTCTTTATGAACCACTGCTTTCGCTTGCAAACGAAGAGTTCAGCAGCTTCGAAGGAAAGCATGATAAAAAACTAATCAGGGTTGCAGGAGTTATTGGCAAAACAGCTCAGGCTGCATCAGAAGCAGCGCTCGCAAAAAAGCATAATTATTCGGCCGTACTGCTAAGTCTTGCAGCATTCAAAGATTCCGAAAATGAGGAAATTATAAGACACTGCAAAGAGATTGCTGAAATCATGCCAATAGTTGGATTCTATCTGCAGCCTGCAGTGGGAGGACGAAGGCTTGATGTGGATTTCTGGAGAAAATTTACAGCAATTGAAAATGTAGTTGCAATAAAAATAGCTCCTTTCAACAGGTACCAGACCTTCGATGTTGTGAGAGGAGTTATAGAATCAGGACGCGCTGATGAAATTGCACTTTACACAGGAAATGATGACAGTATTCTCGTCGATCTGCTTTCAGAATTTCAGATGGAACATAATGGCAGAATCGTAAGGAAAAGGATATGCGGTGGTCTTCTTGGACATTGGGCAGTATGGACTCACACGGCAGTAAAGCTTCTGAACGATGTGCATTCAGGAAAATATGATAAAGATATCCATACCACTCTTGCAATGGCAAACAGGATCACCGACTCCAATGCTGCCTTCTTTGACGCAAAGAATAATTTTTCCGGCTGTATAACAGGACTTCATGAAGTGCTCAGACGTCAGGGATTGCTTGAGGGATTGTGGACACTTGATCCTGAAGAGGTCTTGTCACCCGGACAGAAAGAAGAAATAGACAGAGTATACTCATGGTATCCTGATTTAAATGATGACAGTTTTGTGAAGGAAAACCTTGACAAATGGCTTTCTTAAGCTAAAAGAAAATGACAACAGGTAATCCTTTCAAAATAAGGACAATGGAAAAGGGCGATCTGCCCGAGGCCTTTGCTCTTGCGCATTCCGAAGGATGGAACCAGACAGAGTCCGACTGGAAATTCCTGCTGAATAATCCTCATAATAAGTGCATTGCAGCCCTTGTTGACAACAAGCTGGCAGGCACTGCAACAGCTCTTGTTTATTCAGACAGGCTGGCATGGATAGGGATGGTGCTTGTCAGCAGGTCATACCGAAGCTTGGGGATAGGCAGACAGCTTATGACAGAAATTATAAAGCGGCTTGAGAATACAGAATGCATTAAGCTTGATGCCACACCTGCAGGCCAGCCTTTATATGAAAGCCTCGGCTTCAGAAGTGAATATTCCCTTGTCAGGATGACTGCTGAAAAGATCGTAAGAATTAAACCTGATCTAAACGTATCAGGTGTCTCACAGCTTACAGAGCAGTCGCTTGAAAAAGTCATTGAAGCTGATGCTCCTATATTCGGCACATCAAGAGCCGGACTCCTCTCCTATCTCTATAATAATTCGCCGGACAGATCCCTTATTTTAAGTGAAGGAAGCAGTGTTTCAGGATACTTCCTGGGCCGACATGGAACAAGATTAAACTACCTCGGACCGCTTTGTGCCAACACTGGGGAAAATGCAGAGTTATTATTGGCAGCAGCACTGTCAAAGCTTGAAGGAAGCAGTGCAGCAGTTGATGTTTTTGCCGACCGGACGGGATTTATTCCGCTTCTTGAAAATTCAGGATTTATTAAACAGAGGGAATTCACAAGAATGTATCTGAACAAAAACACAATACAGGGATCAACTGAATATCAATATCTTATCAGCGGGCCTGAATTCGGATGATCTTTACTGTTCCCGGGAATAATCAGCCTGCAGCTTAGCGAAATCAACACTGTCTGTGTTGCCGTTGTGAATTACAAGCCTGTATCTCAGTACCAATTGCTTATCCTGGTCTATCTTCACTTTTTCCCTGCCAGGCCACACAGCATTCTGCATACTTCCCTTCTGCCGTAATATCCAAGGAGAAGGGAATAATGGATTCTGAGGACTGCATAAGATTGCCACACCGTTAATCTTTTCACTGTTCCCGAAATTACCTGAGAAATCCATCCAGTTACCTGCATTCACCTGCAATTCCTGAGGAAGAATATTTTTCCCCTCTGATACAAATTTCATGTCATCGGGAATATCAAGCCGGATACAGAAACCACCATAACCTTTAGGATCATCTGATCCACCCAGCATGAGTTCTTCAACAAGGGCCGTCAGTCCAATCCGGAAATCAATTACACGAATGCCATTCGCCGAAGGGAAGACAGTTATGACTGTGTTTTCCTTCATAAAAGGACCGGTTCCGGCAAGAGAATCTGATTTCCACAGCACTTCAGCGGACAACTCAGCTGATTTTCCTGACACAGAAGTATTTACCTTAAGTACTTCCTGTGAAATACCTGCATTAACCCAACCGTCACCAAGGTTCGCTGATCCTTTGAACAGCTGATGCCAGGACAAGAACACGCCCCTGTGATAAGGGTGATCAGGAGGAAATTCCTCTGTAAGCGTATCACCATCAAGGCTATACAAAGGATGAATATAATTATTACAGACATACTCACCGGTAAGTGTTTTGGGAGCCTGCTGATAAAAGAAAACCTGTCTGTCTCCTTCTGTCAGTTCATATCCCTGCTCAGTCTGCCTGAATGAAAAACGTGCATCCTGACTGCTGCATGAAGAAAGAATCAGCATTGCCATCAAGCAGGCAGTCAGACACATGTCTCTCATAATCTGATATTTAATTTAACCATAAAGGTCTACTTATACTATTCTGCGTTTTTCAGGATCCCATTCAACACGACGTTTCTCAACATAAGACTTATGAGCCATTATGCAGGTCACGGCTTCCTGGAAGGCCATTTCAATATTGGCGCTTGGAGTCTTGCCGCTTCTTATGCAATCAATCCACTCTTTTATGTGCAGGTAGGTAACATCTACCTGTATACCATTAATTGTAGTTGTTGTAAGTCCGCGTGCTGCATAGTATTTTTCAGTTGCAGAGGTAACAGCATCAACTTTCCCTGAATTCGGATTAAATGAAACCATCGGACCTGAAGGATCAATGAGGCCTGCTTCGATCTGTTTCTTGTATTTTGTGGAACTTCCGTCAACTGTTATGTTTATTGCATTTCCAAGTTCCATTGATGCATCATGTCCCATAAATACCCTGCCCCTGCTTCTGCTGTTGGCAAGCATTGCGCTGTATAAAAGAGTAAGATCGTGGTTGGGATACTCAAATGCACACTGTAGGGTATCAGCCATTTCACGATTATCCTTCCAGTAATATATTCCGCCGGATGACATCACAGATTTCGGGATACCTATATTAAGCAGCTGGTTTACTGCATCAAACTCATGGGTAAAGAGCTGTCCGATAAGACCGATGTCATAAGCAAAGAATTTTGTCCAGTTATAGTACCTGTCAACACTGAACGGAACTTTTGGAGTATGTCCGAGCCACTGATTCCAGTCTATTGTTGTTTCATCACCGGGTTTTGGATTGCCGTTCTTATCAAGGTGCCTTATCCATGCGCCATCAGCGGTATTCCTGTTGGTAGTTGTCTCAACAAGAGTGATCTTGCCAAGAATATCTTTCTTTATAATTTCCCTGGCCTGCTGGAAAATAACACTTTGGGTAATCTGATGCCCAAGCTGGTATGTCACCTTGCTGTTGCGCACCGTCTCATAAAGCGGTATAATCTGCTCTTCGGAATGAGCTGGAGCCTTTTCACAGTAAATATGCTTTCCTGCCTGTGCTGCAGCAATTGATATCGGAGCATGATGATGGTCAGGAGTTGCGATCATAACAGCATCAATATCCTTATCATCAAGCATTTCCTGGTAAGTCCTGTATCTTTTAACAGGAAGTGTAGAAGGAGCAGCACCACCTGCACGCACTGTATTCCTTGCGGTTGCAAGTCCATTTTCGGCATGAAGGTCAAAGACATCACATATACCTGTTATTGCAACATTTAGGTCTTCCTGGGCCAGCCAGTCTGCCATATTGTTGTTCTTAGTCCTTGCTTCAACATCATTGGGGTGCATAAAACCAAGTCCGTTGGCATGCGAAACTGCACGGCTGCCATAACCTATTATACCTATTCTTATAAGGTCATTTTTTGAACCCTTTGAACTTTTCACAATAGTCGGGAGAGGCAGATTGTCAAGTCCAAGTTCTTTGACAAGTCTTGCTTTCTTCTCCTGATCGTATGAATACTTCTTGATTAGTTCATAGGCAAAAACGCCGAGAACAGGTACACCAACAAGTGCCTTCAGCAGAGTTCTGCGTTTAATGCCTCCCTGGCTGTTTTCCATTTTGTTTTCTGAATTATCTGTAGTTGCCATGTTTTCAATATTTTCCAGTAAATGAATTATTTGTTTTTCCTTCCTGCCAGAAGCATGTCAATCCCTGCGAAATAACCCGAAGGGAATACAGCTAGAACAATAAGTGCCATCGATTCAATGAGTGTTTTGCTGACAACAAGATAGCTTCCTTCTGAAGGAAG
>JAKLDT010000222.1 GCA_022703405.1 Bacteroidota bacterium
ATTGGTATTTTGTGCAACACCAATTTAGGTGAAAATGCTATGGCTGTAAAATTTTAATTATTAACTTTTTACAGCCTTTTTTAACATAATCATACGGATACTAGGAGCTATCGGAATGGGGTGAGGCGGGTTGTGGCAGGGGATTACTCGCTTCGCTCGTGATCCCTTTGGGGAGATCCATGCAAGGCAAATGCAAACCCCTGTAAAGCTGAAAGGTGATTATCAAACAGGGGATTACTTTCAGTGATCCCGGAGGGGATGCTTCAAATGAAAAACCTCTCATTCGCTTCGCTCATTATGATTTTTATTTTCATACTTCGCAGTCCAGAAAGATCTGGCTGCTTCGTCTGAAAACAAAAATCCCGCCTTTCAGCGGGAGGTTTTTCATTTGGCGGAGAGATGGGGATTCGAACCCCAGATACCCTTTAGGGGTATACAAGCTTTCCAGGCGTGCCTCTTAAACCACTCGAGCATCTCTCCAAAAACAGGGGCGCAAATTACAAAAATATTCTTTATTTCCTGTCAGCTCAGCTTATTTCTCCTGCAAGAGATGTGTTCAGGCCTTTTACAACTTCTTCCCTGGTCTGATACCTGCCCAGAAGGTACATCAGCTTTGTCACAGATGCCTCTGAGGTTATGTCACGACCGCTGATAACTCCTGCAGCAAGTAAATGCCTGCTCGTTTCATAAAGTCCCATCTCCACACTGCCTCCGTGACACTGGGTTACGTTAAGTATTATTCCTCCCTTTTTCAGAAATTTCTGCAACTCGTCAATGAACCAGTCGTAAGTAGGGGCATTGCCTGAACCAAAGGTCTCTATAATCAAGCCTTTAAGCCCCTTTGTGCCAAGCACCGATTGCACAAAATTCCTGTTTATGCCCGGAAAGAGCTTCAGTATTGCCACATTTGTGTCAAAGTCCTTGTGTACAACAAGTTTTCTTGAAGACCTCTGAGCGTCTATATATCCTTTATTATATTTAAGGTGCAGTCCTACTTCAGCCAGGAAGGGATAGTTCGGAGAGCTGAAGGCATCGAAATGCTCAGCACTTAGTTTTGTTGTCCTGTTACCCCTCGACAGTTTATTGTCGAAATAAATACATACTTCCGGCACATAAGACCTTTTCTGTTCCCTTGCTGCTGCAATCTCAATGGCCGTTATAAGATTTTCCTTGCCGTCGGTGCGCAGCAAGCCTATCGGCAGCTGAGAGCCGGTGAAGATTACAGGCTTGGCAAGGTTCTCAAGCATAAAGCTGAGCGCTGAGGCGCTGTAAGCCATTGTGTCAGTGCCATGAAGTATCACAAAGCCGTCATACCTGTCATAGTTCTCTTCTATAATTACAGCCATCCTTATCCAGACAGCAGGATCAATATTGGAGGAATCGATAGCCGGGTCGAATGATACAGAATACAGGTCATGGCCGAATTTCTTCAGCTCAGGAACATGCTGTGATATATATCTGAAATCTATTGGTACAAGCGATCCGGTTACAGGGTCATGGACCATGCCAATTGTACCGCCGGTATAGATTATTAGTAGTTTTGTCTCGTTCTTTTTTCCTTTCATACAGGATTTTCAAAGCTTAAAGAGGCTGGCTGAATTATTGTACAAAACATCTGCAGTCTCCTCTTCATTCATTCCGTAAATATCTGCAATCTTCTTATTTATGATGCAAATATACGAACTCTCATTTCTTTTTCCTCGGTGTGGTACAGGGGCAAGATAGGGTGAGTCTGTTTCAAGTACCAGATCCTCAGGTTTTACGCTGCTCAGCGCTTTGTCAAGACCGGAATTTTTAAATGTCACTATGCCGCCGATCCCGAGTTTTAATCCCATTTTCACAGCCCGGGATGCATCATCAGCAGTGCCTGAGAAAGCGTGCATAATCCCTTTCAGTCCCCTGCCAGCAAATTCATCGAGCACGGCAAAAACTTCAGGGAAGGATTCCCTTGAATGGATTACAACAGGTAGCTTCACATCAAGAGAAAAGGCAAGCTGCCTTCTGAAAGCAATTATCTGTTCATGGATGAAGGTCTTGTCCCAGTACAGGTCAATGCCAATCTCTCCGACAGCTATATAATTATGAGCGCTGAATGAATTTTCCAGTCCTTCAAGCTGCTTATGATAATCTTCCTTAACAGAAGTAGGATGCAGTCCAAGCATTGAAAAGCATATCCCGCTGTATCTTTTTTCAGTATCGAGCATACTATCCAGGGAGCCTGCATCGATGTTAGGCATCAGTATTGCCCTGACACCACTTTTTACAGCTCTATCAACTGCTGCATCCCTGTCGGAATCAAATTCAGGCAGGTAAATATGTGAATGAGTATCAATGAACTGCATCAAACAAGTCCCTGGGCGAGCATTGCATTTGCTACCTTCACAAATCCGCCTATGTTCGCACCATTAACATAATTGATGTAACCATCTTTCCCTGTTCCGTACCTAACACAGGTCTTATGAATATTCTGCATAATAATGTGAAGGCGTTCATCAACCTCTTCCCTCGACCATGGCAGTCGCATCGAGTTCTGTGTCATCTCTAGTCCTGAAGTGGCAACTCCGCCAGCATTAGCGGCTTTACCCGGGCCATAAAGTATTTTAGCATTCAGGAATACCTCAACGGCTTCAGGTGTTGAAGGCATGTTAGCTCCCTCGGAGACGCAGATGCATCCGTTTTTCACGAGAGTCTTGGCATCAGCGGCGTCAATCTCATTCTGGGTTGCATTAGGCATAGCAATATCGCATTTAATTCCCCATGGCCTTTTCCCTTCGTGATATTCAGCCTTATATTTCGTAGTGTATTCCTTAATGCGTCCCCTTTTGACGTTTTTCAGTTCCATCACAAAGTTGAGCTTTCCGGAATCAATTCCTTCAGTATCATAAATGAAACCATCTGAATCGGACATGGTGACAACTTTTCCACCCAGCTGCGTTACCTTCTCGGCAGCGTACTGTGCCACGTTGCCTGATCCGGAGATACATACCGTTTTGCCTTTTATTCCATCGCCACGTGTTGAGAGCATCTCTTCAGCAAAATATGTAGCACCGTATCCGGTAGCCTCAGGTCTTATCAGCGATCCGCCCCATTCAATGCCTTTGCCTGTAAGAACACCGGTAAACTCGTTTTTAAGTCTTTTATACTGACCGAATAAGTATCCTATTTCCCTTCCGCCGACTCCTATGTCGCCTGCCGGAACATCGGTATCAGCTCCAATATGCCTGTAGAGCTCTGTCATGAAGCTCTGGCAGAATCTCATCACCTCATTGTCTGATTTGCCTTTCGGATCAAAATCAGATCCGCCTTTACCTCCGCCCATGGGAAGTGTTGTAAGGCTGTTTTTGAAAACCTGTTCGAAGGCAAGGAATTTCAGTATGCCAAGGTTAACTGTAGGGTGAAAGCGCAGCCCTCCCTTGTAAGGCCCTATTGCGCTGTTCATCTCAATCCTGAATCCCCTGTTGATCTGTATCTCTCCTTTATCATCAAGCCATGGAACCCTGAAGATTATTGTCCTTTCAGGTTCCGCAATCCTCTCAAGGATTTTGGCCTGCTTGTATTTTGGATTCTCCTCTATGAAGGGGATGAGTGACTCAGCCACTTCCTGAACTGCCTGGTGGTATTCATTCTCACCTGGATTCTTTGCCTTGATTGTAGCCATGAACTGGCTAACACGTTGGTTCATAGTTATTGATATTAATATATATATGCTTCTGACTGATAAAAGTAAAAAAAATACCAGAAGTACATTATTATAAGGGATAAAATTAATAAGTGCCAGCCTCTCGTTTCTGTAAAACAAGCAACAAGCAACAAGCAACCAGATAACATCTATAATCTTTAATGCTGAAGGAGGAACTGTCAGCTGCAGATCCTGTATAAATTTCCGGGGTGGCACCTGAGAATTCCTTTCAGCTCCATCTGAAGAAGCTGTGAAGAAAGCTTGTGAACAGGCATGTTCAGCATCCGGCAGATAGCATCGATAGTCATTTCGCCTTCTTTTGAGATCAGCTCAAAGACAGACTTTTCATTTTCATCAAGGTCGGCAAAGAGGGAACGCTGTACCGGAAGCCTGCTTTTCTCAGACTCCCAGCCAAGGAAATATTCCATATCTGCAGCATTTTCAATGAGGGCAGCCTTATTGTTCTTTATCAGTTTGTTGCAACCTGCCGACCATTGATCACCGGGTCTGCCGGGTATTGCGAAAACATCACGGTTATATGAGGCTGCAATATCAGCTGTTACAAGGGCTCCTCCTTTCTCGCCCGACTCAACTACAAGTGTTGCATCTGAGATCCCGGCAATTATCCTGTTGCGCTTCAGGAAGTTATTCCGTTCAGGAAGAGCATCGGATACAAAATCAGTCAGAAGTCCTCCTGAGACTGTAATAGCTCTGGCTGTTGATTCATGCATTGAAGGATACATTGTGCCCAGTCCATGTCCCAGAACACCGATTGTCTGAAGCTTGTTGGCAAGGGCTGCTTTATGTGCAGCAATGTCAATGCCGTAAGCCAGCCCGCTGACAATAATAAGCTCCGGATGTCTTTGCGCCAGCTCGCCTATTATTCTGTCACACAGTTCTTTGCCTCTTGATGTGGCATTACGTGTACCAACTACACTTATTATTTTATTTGAGTCAAGATCACAGTTTCCCCTGAAAAAAAACACAACCGGAGAATCATCGCACTGCCTCAGACGGT
>JAKLDT010000223.1 GCA_022703405.1 Bacteroidota bacterium
CAATTTCTAACCCTGCAGCCCAGGAATTTTACAAGACTTTTTTCCCGGCACTGAATAATCATCTTAAAGAAAAGGGCTGGGATAAAATTTATGTACAGCATCTTGCAGATGAGCCAATTGAGGAAAATATTAAGAGCTACATTGAAATTGCAGGGTTTGTCCGCAAACTTGTACCTGATTTTAAATTTATCGATGCCTGTCATAGCAAGAATCTTGGTGATGTGCTTGATATCTGGGTCCCTCAGCTCGATTTTATGAATCGTGATTATGAGTTTTATAATGAGCAGAACATGAAAGGCAAGGAGGCATGGTTTTATACCTGCCTGTCACCAAAGGGCGAATATGTGAACCGTTTTATTGAGCTGCCACTGCTGAAAACACGTTACATGCACCTGCTCAACTTCAAATATAATATTCCGGGATATCTTCACTGGGGACTTAATTACTGGAACAGCAATGATCCTTTTACCGAGCAGACCTCAATTCAATATGAAGGTGGAAACGTTCTGCCAGGCGGAGACAGCTGGATAATATATCCGAAGGACGGGAAATTATTCAGTTCTATCCGTTATGATGCCATGCGGGACGGCCTTGTTGATTATGAGCTGTTCAGGATGCTTGAGAAAAAAGACTCAGTAAAAGCACGTGAAATAATAAACAAGGTTATCTACAGGTTTGATGCATACGATAACAACATAGAGGCTTTCAGGGCTCACAGGAGAAATATTATGGAGCTTCTTGCCGAATGACAAGCATTATCTTAAGCAAGACTTATTATTATACTTTTGTTTAAGGAAACAGAGAGTGAATTTCTGGCGTTAAAGTGCAGATAATCAAAAAATAATAATATTTCATTCAATACTTCATTTGTTTTAATTATTTAAAAATGAACAGAACAGATCTTTTAAAATCCTTAATTACAGATAGCGGACACAAAATATACAGGGAATTGTATGGTAGTGATCCTGAATTACTTAAGGAACAGTCGCTTCGCTATACAAACCTGCTTAACACTTTTGTCAGTTTCTCAGGTGCCGCTGAACCATACTTTTTCAGTTCACCCGGCCGTACAGAGATAGGGGGTAACCACACTGATCATAATCTCGGAAGAGTACTTGCCGGGGCTGTAAACCTTGATAATGTTGCAATTGCTGCAAAAAACAATTCAAATGTTGTGAGAATTGATTCAGTCGGCTATCCGGGATTCAGTGTCAATCTGTCTGAACTTAAGCCTGTAAAGGAAGAACTTTATTCATCTGCTGCCATAGCAAGGGGAGTAGCCGCAAAACTGAAAGAAAAAGGTTTCGTAATCGGAGGTTTTGATGCGGTAATAGACGGCAGGGTACCAAAGGGATCGGGATTAAGTTCTTCAGCCTCCTTTGAAGTGCTTATAGGAGCAATCTTCAGTAACCTGTTCAATGATGGTACTCTCGATCCTATTGACAATGCCCTTACAGGCCAGTATGCTGAGAACCATTTTTTTGGAAAACCCTGCGGCCTGATGGATCAGACTGCCTGCTCGTGCGGGGGGCTTGTGACAATTGATTTTGAAGATCCGCTGAACCCGGTTGTAAGAAAGATAGACTTTGATTTTCTGTCGACAGGTTTTGACCTGATAATTACTGATACCGGCGGAAGCCATGATAATCTTACTCCGGAATATGCAGCTGTTTTTAATGAGATGAAGGCTGTTGCTGAGGTATTTGGCCTCAAAGTCCAGAGGCAGCTGACAATTGAGAAGATAATAGATTCTATTCCCCGCTTAAGAGAAAGCACAGGTGACAGGGCAATACTGAGGGCTTTTCATTTTCATGGTGATAACAACAGGGTTGTAAGGCAGGTTGAGGCTCTTGAGAAGAATGATTTTTCTTCCTTCCTGTCGATGGTGACAGAATCAGGCTACAGCTCCTATATGTATAATCAGAATATTTATACTGTCAGCAATGTGCACGACCAGGGTGTTGCACTTGGTCTCGTACTAAGTGAGTTCCTTCTCAGGGGAAAAGGTGCATGGAGAGTGCATGGAGGAGGTTTTGCAGGCACTATTCAGGCCTTTGTTCCTTCTGAGCTGACTAGCCGGTATATTGAAACTCTTGAACATGCATTCGGAAAGGGAGCCTGCCATAAGCTTTTCATCAGGGAAAAGGGATCTGTAAAACTCGGTTTTTAATATTCAAGCATAAACTGTTATTTTTTTTCATATTATAAGTAGAAAAATGAATTAAATTTGAAATTTTAATAATTTCATTTCTTATTATGATTGTTCGGAAGTTCTCTCTTGACAAAAGCAAGATAAAAGTACTCCTGCTTGAAGGGGTTCATGAAAATGCTGTGAAACATTTCACAGAGAATGGTTACACCAACGTTGAGTGTCTTAAGGAAGCCCTTTCAGGTGATGAACTGAATGAGAAACTGGTCAATACTCATATAATTGGTATACGAAGCAGGACTGAGCTGAGAGAGCTTTCTCTTGAAAATGCTCATAAACTGTTTGCAATAGGCTGTTTCAGCATTGGTACAAACCAGGTAGACACACATGTAGCTAAAATGAAGGGTATCCCGGTTTTCAATGCACCCTTCTCAAATACCCGTTCTGTTGCTGAAATGGTAATTGCAGAATGCATAATGCTTATGAGAGGCATACCTGAACGGAATGCACTTGCTCATAACAGGATATGGATGAAGTCTCTCAATAATTCTGTTGAAGTAAGGGGTAAAAACCTTGGGATAATAGGCTATGGCCATATCGGATCACAGGTTTCAATACTTGCTGAAGCCATGGGGATGCATATCTACTATTATGATATTGTAAAGAAGCTTAGTCTTGGAAATGCAAGACCTGTACCTTCTCTGGCCGAACTCCTTAAAGTGGCTGATACTGTGACAATTCATGTTCCTTCAACAGAACTTACAAAGAACATGATCTCAGTTGATGAGCTGGCCATTATGAAGAAAGGTGCCTGTCTGATAAATGCCTCACGAGGTGATGTGGTTGATTATAAGGCTGTTGTTTCTGCTCTGAAGTCAAAGCAGCTTGCAGGCGTTGCAGCAGATGTTTTCCCTGAAGAGCCTTCATCAAATGACGAACCTTTTATCTCTGAACTTCAGGAATTCAACAATGTGATTCTCACTCCTCATATCGGCGGCAGCACACTTGAAGCGCAGGCAAATATTGGGATGGAAGTTGCTGAAAAGCTTGTTAATTACAGTGATACGGGTTCAACTATCGGGGCTGTTAACTTTGTTGAGATCTCACTACAGCCTAATAATTCAGGCCAGAGGTTCCTTCATATTCACAGGAATGTCCCTGGCGTACTAAGGGAACTGAATAACTTCTTTGCATCGAGGAGCATAAATATTTCTGCTGAATTTCTGCAGACCGATCCTGAAATTGGTTATGTTATTATGGAGACTGAGAGTGAGTTTAACGCCTCAGTTCTGAATGACCTGAAAAAAATTCCTCATACAATAAGAGCCAGGATACTGCATTGATTTCATAAGCAATATGCTTTAGTTAAAAAATGTTTGCACCATTTATGAGACCAAAGGCTTGACGGGCAGTTGTTTGTCAGCTAATTACATGAACAGGATTATCAATATAGCATTTTTGATTGTTACAGGCTTGTTTATTCTTCCTGTTCCCTGTAATTGTCAGGAATTCTCATTCAGGGAGTATGGAGTTAGAGAGGGGTTACCGCAGAGTGAAGCCCGCATTTTATGCCAGGACAGCAGGGGATTCCTGTGGATTGCTACAAGAAACGGACTTTCACGGTTTGACGGGATCGATTTTGAAAATTACCATGTTAAAGATGGACTGCCAGACAATAAGGTAGTACATGTTTTTGAGGACTCTGAACAAAAACTTTGGGTACTGAACCGACAGGGAGTCTCATTGTATACAGGAGACAGATTTCAGTACTTTCCCAGGAATAGTGATCTTGCAAAATACTCATTTTCAGGGAATCCTTATCCCGGAGTAAAACCTTCCTCGGCATATTTTCTTGGTAAAGACTTAAGGAATGGCAAGGATTCCAGGATACGGATTGTATATTTTGAAGACGGAAAGTACTCTGATTTCTCTTCCCGGTTTTCCGGTCTTGACACTCTCCAGGTAGATGATTTTTGCTATATAAATTCTTCAGAGGAATTACTTATACTTTTTAAAAATCAGTTGTTTCTGTGGAAAAACCAGCATCTGAAAAGACTTCCGCTTAATGATGTTAAAAAGATTGATGGCAGGGGTGGTGTTGTAACAGTACTTTCCGGTGACAAACGCCTGGCTTATAAGAATGAGCGTTTCATTTTCCATCTGAATCATGAGGCTGCCAGACATGGAATTGCACGACTTCATGATAATAATAAATTGATTGTCAGCTATCTGGATTCTTCAAGGAATTTAGTGATCCCTCTGCAGTTCAAGGCAACAGATGCATTTACTGACAGGGAAGGAACAGTCTGGCTATCATCTGAAAGCAATATTTACAGGTTACTTTCACCTGCTTTCAGGCAATGGAGTCATGAAGAAATGAAAATGTCAACACCATGGGGAATCTGTCCTGACAGAAAAGGGAATCTCTGGATTGGATCGCTGTTTGGAGATCTAAGATACTTCAACGGATCAGAGTTCATCGAGGAAGACAGTTTTCGAAAGGTGCTGGGTAATAATTCTGTATTCTATAAGGGAAGCAGGCTCATG
>JAKLDT010000224.1 GCA_022703405.1 Bacteroidota bacterium
GGAAGGTTTACAACCCGGGCTTTAAGGTCCTTGTTACGGATCCTGATGAAAATCTCAGTATCTGTCTTCCAGTAACCCTTTGACAGATATGCCATTCCAATACCCTGTTTCATCATAGGCGACATTGTTCCCGATGTCACTTCACCTATTATTTCTCCTGAAGAATTAACAACTTCATAATGCTGTCTCGGGATTCCCCTGTCAATCATTACAAATCCCTTAAGCCTTCTGCTTACACCCTCCTCTTTCTGTTTCAGCAATAACTGCTTATCAATGAAGTTCTTGCCATCAGCAAATTTTGTGATCCAACCAAGTCCGGCTTCTATAGGTGAAGTTTCATCATTTATATCATTACCGTAAAGGCAGAATCCCATTTCAAGCCTCAGAGTATCCCTTGCACCCAGTCCTATGGGCTTAATTCCAAACTCCTCACCTGCCCTGAAGACTTCTTTCCACAGCTTCTGTGCATCACCGTTTTTCACATAAATTTCACAGCCTCCTGCTCCCGTATAACCGGTTGTGGAGAAAAGGACATCCTTAATTCCGGCAAATTCAATGACCTTAAATGTATAATACTCCATATCCTCAACCGGCACTTTTGTAAGTTTCTGCATTGCCTTGAGCGCGAGCGGTCCCTGTATTGCAAGCTGGGCAGTTTCATCCGAAAGATTCACAAGATCCCTCCCTGGAACAAGTCCGAACTTCGATGCATGACTCACACACCAGTTCCAGTCCTTGTCAATATTTGCCGCATTTACAACAAGAAGAAAATTCTCCTGGCTGAAACGGTAGACAAGGAGGTCGTCAACTATGCCTCCTTTGCCATTTGGGAAACAGGAGTATTGAATCTTACCGTCAAAAAGGGCAGCAACATCATTTGAAGTAACATACTGGATGAAATCAAATGCAGAAGGACCTGTAACACGGAATTCCCCCATGTGTGAAACATCAAACACACCGACTTTTTCCCTGACTGTAACGTGTTCATCATTGATGCCGCTGTACTCAACGGGCATGTTATATCCTGCAAATGGCACCATTTTGGCGCCTGCAACGATATGAAACTGTGTAAAAGGAGTATTTTTCATAGCTGAAAATTATCAAAATGTCGAGAGCTAAAATAACCAAACCTGTTGTAAAGCAAGCAAAGATTTATTGTAAAAAATCTGATGATTATCAGATTTTCAGAAGCATTTATTCACTGTTTTGCGTTAAGTCCTTATCCGACAGCATTTTCAATTTATAGATATCAAGACCGCCAAGGCCGCCGCTCCTGTTTGAAGAAAAATAATAAATACCGTTCTGAGCGCGGAACTTTGTAAAAAACAACTCATCCCATTGTGTATTAACAGGATAGCCTGCATTTACTGCCTTTGACCATTTGCCGTTCTCATCCCTGACGCTGAAAAAGATATCAAAACCACCCATTGTATTATGTCCCCTGGAACTGAACCAGAGTGTGTCTCCGGATTCTGAAATACTTACTGACTGTTCGTCATAGGCTGTATTAATAACAGGTCCGAGGTTCTCGGGTCTGGACCATTTCCTCTCACCTGTTCTTCTGATTACGAAAATATCATAACCTCCAAGTGATTCCTTAGGATTGTTTGAAATGAAGAAGATCTCATCACCTTTAAGCGGCAAAGCTATTGATGTCTCTGAATTTGAGGAATTAACCGGATATGGCAGGTCAACCGGACTTTTCCAGTCTCCCCTGCGTGTTTCTGTCATCTTTATATCCCCACCGTTTTCTGAGCCTGAATAGATAAACAGCTTTGTCTCAGCCGTATCGACATACAAGGGACTCTCATTATAGGGTGTTGTGAGATTCTCTCCTGCAATATTAGATACTCCCCATACTCCTCCGATAAGTTTTGACATGTAAATATTCTCATCAGGCGCTTCAGCTGAAAAGTCTGAACTGCTCTTCCCCGTTTTCTTCCGTGATGCAAAATACAGTGTCCTGCCATCATAGGAAAACACAGGGGCGAAATCATCGCTTCCTGAGTTTATATTGCCTCCTGTATTTGTTATTTCCACAGCAAGAGTATCCTTGCAGAGTTCTATTGCAGAATTACATTCCTCAATGAATTTTTTGGCAACAGATATATTTTCCTCATGCTTTTTATCCTGACTTTCAATGTATTTTGTCAGCTTATCTATCGCACCCCTGAAATCGCCTGAATACTGCAGTGCCCTGCCTGCGTAAAGCAATAAATCAGGTGCAACTTCAGGATCCTTCTCCAGCGCCATATTGAAAAATCCTGCAGCTTCCTCTTTCCTGCCTGCGTAAATGGCAGCAATTCCGGTTTTATAATTAAGAGCGGCATTTGAATTATTGTAAGCCAGGGCCTGAATATAATGAGAAAATGCAAGGCTGTAAAAAGCCCCCTTTTTAGCGTAGAAAGCATCTCCTGCAATAACATGGTCCCATGCCTGACTGAATCCTGCCTTTTCAATCCGGAAGTCACTTTTTTTGATCCTGACATCCTCCTGTCCGTTAAGCCATCCGGTAGCCAGTAAGAGCAGCAGTATGGAATTTATTGCCTGCCTGTACATTACATAATTTTTTATAACATTAAATATAGCAAATTCCTGTCACTAAACAACTCAAACAATTAGAGCTTTTGTCCGGCAGGCTTAAAAATATTGCTATATTTGTTTTTTTTGCATTAAACATTTAATAAATCAGTATTGTTCAAAACTAAATGGAGTATAAGCTCATAAACCCTGATTACCTCGATAATGTTTCGGGAGGAGATGTGCAGATTATCTCTGAAATTGTTGAGATGTTCAGGGTTCAGGCTGCAGAAATTTCAGAAGAGATGCAAAACCTTCATGAAAGTAAGGAATATGTAAAACTGGGTTTACTGGCTCATAAGGCTAAATCGTCTGTTGCGATTATGGGGATGAATGATCTGGCAGTGATGCTCAAGACTTTTGAGCTCTCAGCCAGGGAAGGAAAGGATATTGAATTGTACAGTGACTATATAGGTCGTTTCGTAAGCGACACAAGAGCTGCAATAATTGAACTTGATGAACTAATCAGACACCGCTTAAATACAAACTGATGATAAAAACAGACAAGCGGGATAAAATTGACATTATTTCCTTCACTGTAAACAAGATAAACGCACTGATAACAGAGGACATCAGGGAAGAGATAAATCGCTTGTCATCTGCTCCCAGTGCAAGAATTATAATTGACCTGAAAGGTGTTGAATATATCGACAGCTCAGGATTCAGCCTTTTCCTCTCGGTAATGAAAAGTGTAAGAAACAATTACGGCATTCTGAAATTTGCAAATCCCGACCCCAGGGTAATGGAAGTTTTCAGAATGCTTCACCTCGATACAGTCTTCATGATCTTCGACGATCTTGATGCCTGTGTAAGGTCATTCAAATAATATTTATTTTCCCCTTTCAAAAGCGATCTTGTCTCCTTCAATATACACTCTTATTGTATCTGCTCCCGACACCTTGCCTCCGATTATCTCTTTCGATAATCCATTAATTATCTCCCTCTGAATCAGTCTCTTAACCGGTCTCGCCCCCGACTGGGGATCATATCCGTTTTCAGCCAGCCAGTCAATGGCTTCCTCACTGACGCTCAGGTTCATGTTATACTCACCAAGGCTTTTTGTAAGCCGTTGAAGCTGTATCCTTACAATCTCTCTGATCTGCTCCCTGCTTAGAGGACGGAACATTACAATTTCATCAACCCTGTTAAGGAACTCTGGTTTCAGGGTGTGACGCAGCAGCATGAAAATCTCGTTTCTTAAGGTCTGTTCATTTTTCTCGGAGATCTCATTATTCCATTTCTCCATCCTCTCCCGGATAATATCTGATCCGAGGTTTGATGTCATAATTACAATTACATTCCTGAAATTGATTGTTCTGCCCTTGTTGTCGGTAAGTCTGCCCTCATCAAGCACCTGAAGCAGGAGGTTGAACAGATCGGGATGAGCCTTTTCAATTTCATCAAGAAGAACAACTGAATAAGGTTTATGCCGTACCGCTTCGGTGAGCTGACCTCCTTCATCATATCCGATATATCCGGGAGGAGCTCCTATCAGTCGTGAGACCGAATGGCGTTCCTGGTATTCCGACATATCAATTCGTGTTAGAAGGTTTTCATCATTGAACAGGAATTCAGCAAGCGCCCTGGCAAGCTCTGTTTTACCCACGCCCGTTGTGCCGAGGAAAATAAAAGATCCGACAGGTCTTTTCTGGTCCTGCAGTCCTGCGCGCGACCTTCTGACAGCGTCTGCCACAGCTGCTATGGCCTCATCCTGACCAACAACCCTTTTATGAAGTTCTTCCTCGAGCCTGAGCAGTTTTTCCTTCTCACTCTCAAGCATTTTTGAAACAGGTATACCTGTCCATTTCGACACTATTGAAGCTATGTCTTCAGAACGCACTTCTTCCTGGACAAGCGAGCCCTTTGCCCTTTTCCTTTCAATCTGGTTTCTGAAACCGGCAATTTCCTTTTCAAGCTCTGTAATTTTTCCGTACCTGATCTCGGCAACCTTACCATAATCCCCGCTTCGTTCAGCCTGATCAGCTTCAAGGCGGA
>JAKLDT010000225.1 GCA_022703405.1 Bacteroidota bacterium
ATTCGGAGAGAGAACAAAACAGAACAACAAATAATATGACAAATCTTACAAGCAACTACCTGGGTTTAAAACTGAAAAGCCCTGTTATTGTCAGCAGCAGCAGACTGACATCGAATCTCGAGAACCTTAAGCAGGCTGAAAAAGCCGGCGCCGGTGCTGTGGTTCTTAAATCGCTTTTTGAAGAACAGATTACTAATAATGTGAATTCACTGGCTTCAGGCTCAGGCTATCCTGAAGCAGATGATTATCTGGCAAGTTATATCAGGTCACACACTGTTGATGAATACATTGACCTTGTGACAGCTGCAAAGAAAAATCTTTCAATACCTGTAATACCAAGCATAAACTGTTATTCATCAGGCACCTGGACAGATTTCGCAAGCCGGCTTTCTGATGCGGGCGCTGATGCACTTGAGATTAATGTTTTTTTTCTGCCTGTTGATCATAGAAAAAGTGCATCAGAGTCAGAAAAACTCTATCTCGAACTTATAGAAAAACTGATGAAGGTGGTCAGGATACCTGTTGCAGTTAAAATAGGATACAGGTTTTCAAATATCCTCAACCTTATTGATCAGTTTTATGTCCGCGGTGTGAAGGGAGTTGTGATGTTCAACAGGTTTTATGAGCCTGATATTGATGTAGATAAGCTTGAGATAGTGCCTGCGCCTGTTTTCAGCACTCCTGAAGAGAGAAGGCTTGTCCTGAGATGGGTGGCTATGGCAAGTGCTCAGGATTATAAGATCGATATATCAGCTTCAACAGGTGTTACCTGTGGCAGGGATGCGGTCCGATACCTGCTTGCCGGCGCTGCATCTGTCCAGGTATGTTCAGTTTTGTACCAGAAAGGTCTTGAATTCATATCAGATATTAATGAAGAGATAGTAAAGTGGATGGAGGATAAAAATTTTAAAAACATAAGTGAATTCAGAGGTAAATTAAACTGGTCGGGATACAGGAATCCCTCAATTTTTGAGCGTTCTCAGTTCATGAAGCATTTTGCATCGGAGGATTGAGGAAAGCATATCCCCGTAATAATGCCCTAATTCCGGCATTATATTTGATTGACCTGATTATCAGCTTATATTGTTAAACCTCATAATAACAACAAGCGCTTTTTGAAAAATAAAAATAATGTACTAATTTAGTCCAAAATTAGTTTTGACATTTAAAAAACTTCATCATGAATAGAAATCATAGAATGAGTTCAGGGCTCCTGATTGTTGTTCTTCTGTTTTCAATCTTTATTGCCGGATGCAAATCAGGTGGAAACAAGGCTCCAAAGGAAGATCTTACTGTTGAAGTGCCAAAGGATAATACAGCAGTATATGAAGATATAAAACAGGCTGAAAAGATTTTCAATGCACTGCCTTCACCCCTTGAATCAGCTATGCTTATCAAATCTGCCGGTGCAAAATTTGATGAAAAGCTTCTTAACCAGATAGGCAATGTAAATAAATATGTTACAAACAAAAGCATGGCGCTTAACCTCGGTATTTATACATGCGACCTTAGCTTTGCCAGCCTTTATGAGCAGACGCAGCTCATTATCGATTACATGAATGCTGCCAAGAAAATGGCCGACGGACTCGGTATTCTTAAAGCTATTGAGCAGTCTACAATTGACAGGCTTGAAGAGAATATAAACAACAGTGAGGTAATTATGGAGATTGTGAGCGAGACTTTCATGAACTCAAACTCTTACCTTCAGGATAATGGCCAGCCCGCAATTGCTGCCATGACTCTTGTCGGAGGCTGGTTCGAAGGCCTTTACATCTCAACTCAGCTTGTTGATATGAAAGAATTCAACGGAAATAAGCTCGTTACAAGGATTATTGACCAGAAACTGTCAATTGATATTCTTATCAGCCTGCTTGAGAGCAGTAAGGGTGATCCTGCAGTAGATGAGCTTATTACACAGGTTAACAAACTGAAACTCGTTTTTGACAAAATCAAAATTACAACATCACCTGTGCGCCCTGAATTTGACCAGGCATCAAATACCACAGTACTCAAATCAGAAGTAAAAACAGATATGACTCCGGAAGTATTCCTAGAACTTTCCAAAACTGTAGGTGAGATTAGAAATTCATTTGTAAATTAACTGGCTATGAAATTGTATAAGATTTTACCTGTCCTTGCTTTAATGATTTTTGCATCACAAAATGCTGATGCTCAATGCAAGGCGTTTGCAAAGAAGGTTTGTCTTCCTGAACTGGGGTCATTTACCCATGACGGTAACTACCATGCAGCAGTTCTCGTGGAAGGAGAGGAAGCTGAACTTTACAAGACTTTTTATTCTGATATGGACTACAGGGTGGCCATTTGTGGTGAAGACAAGCTTCCCAATGTTGAATTCCGTATTGTTGATGCTAACAAGAATGTTCTTTACTCAAATAAGGAACATAATTATGCAAAAACCTGGGATTTCAAACTGCAGTCGAGCCAGCAGCTTAAGCTTATTGTAAAGGTTTCATCCTTCAATCAGGCCGGCGATACGCCTGCAAGTGGCTGTGTTTCAATAATGTTTGGATTCAAGATGAAGAAATAATCCCTTTGCGGGAACAGAAGGGTGCCGGTTTAAGGCGCCCTTTTTTTATTTTTTCAGTTTCTCTGAAAGGAACCTGCCTGTGTATGATTCTTTGCATGATACAAGCCCTTCAGGTTTGCCCTCATAAATAACATACCCTCCGTCTTCACCTCCTTCCGGACCAAGGTCAATAACCCAGTCGGAACTTTTTATTACTTCCTGGTTGTGCTCTATAAGTATTACTGAATGACCATGTTCCACAAGGGCATTCAGGGATTTGAGTAGCTTCTTAATATCGTGGAAATGTAGTCCTGTTGTAGGCTCGTCAAATATGAATAGTATGTGGCCGCTGCCACGCTCCTGGCTCAGGAAATATGCAAGCTTCACGCGCTGGTTCTCACCTCCTGACAGAGTACTTGATGATTGCCCCATCTTTATATAACCTAGCCCGACATCAGAAAGGGGCTTTAGTTTTTCAATAATTCTTTTTTCTGTCTTGCCGGGATGTTCGCTGAAGAAAGAAATTGCATCATCAATAGTCATCTCAAGCATATCGTAGATATTCTTTCCGTGATACCTGACGTCGAGTATCTCTTTCTTAAATCTTTTCCCGTTGCAGCTTTCGCAGGTAAGTTCAACATCAGCCATAAACTGCATCTCTACCCTTATTATGCCTTCTCCCTGGCATTCTTCACATCTGCCGCCTTCGATGTTGAACGAAAAATGAGAAGCTTTGAAATTATTCTGTACCGATGCCTGTTGTTCCGAGTAAAGTTTCCGGATCTCATCATAAGCCTTCAGGTAGGTTACCGGATTAGACCTGCTTGATTTTCCTATAGGATTCTGGTCAACAAGTTCTATTCCGGTCAGCAGGGCAATGTCGCCCTTAATATCAAGATACTGACCCGGTTTGAGGTTGTTCCCGGCAATCCGGTTTGATAAAACCCTGTAGAGGATGTCAGACACGAGGCTTGACTTTCCTGAGCCGCTTACCCCGGAAACTGCTGTTATTGTGTGTAAGGGAAATTTTACATTAATACCTTTCAGGTTATTCTCCCTGGCTTCCTTAATTTCAATATAACTGTTCCATTTTCTTCTGACAGGAGGAACAGGTATCTCGAGTCTTCCGCTTAAATAACCTGCTGTTAATGATTTGTTTGCTGTTGACAGATCAAGGCCTCCCTGGTATACAACTTCTCCTCCCAGCCTGCCTGCTTCAGGTCCCATGTCGATTATTTCATCGGCAGCCCTTATTATCTCTTCCTCATGTTCAACGACAATTACAGTATTGCCAAGATCACGAAGTTCCTTAAGTACTTTTATAAGGAGGTTTGTATCGCGCGGATGCAGCCCTATGCTTGGTTCATCAAGTATATACATCGATCCTACGAGTGTGCTTCCAAGCATTGTTGCGAGGTTTATCCTCTGGGATTCCCCACCCGAGAGAGTGCCTGACAGCCTGTCGAGTGTGAGATAAGGCAGTCCGACATCAATTATGAACCTGAGCCGGTGAAGGATCTCCTTTATAAGCCTTTCGGCAATTTTTGAATCGTGTTCATTAAGTTGAAAACCGCTTATCGTGTCGTACAGCTTGCCTGCAGGCATTGCGGTAAGCTCCTGAATAGTTTTTCCGGCTACCTTAATATAAGTTGCCTCTTTTCTTAGCCTTGCGCCCTTGCAGGCAGGGCATATCGTTTTTCCACGGTACCTGCTGAGCAGAACCCGGTATTGGATTTTGAACTTCTTCTCCTCCAGATGTTCGAAGAACTTGTCAAGACCGTAAAAATAGCGGTTTCCGGTCCACAAGAGCCTCTTCTGTTCATCCGTAAGTTTATAATATGGTTTATGTATGGGAAATCCGAAGGAATCTGCACTGGCAATAAGCCTTTCCTTCCATTTTTTCATTGTATCGCCCTTCCAGCAGACAATTGCATCCTCAAAAACCGACAGGTTGTGGTTCGGGATCACAAGGTTCTCATCAATGCCGATAATCTTTCCGTAACCTTCGCAAACAGGACAGGCGCCAAG
>JAKLDT010000226.1 GCA_022703405.1 Bacteroidota bacterium
GTTTTTTGCATACCGATTTCATTCCCAGGTACATCGCAGCTGATGTCAGTAATGTTTCATCAGAAATACCCTGTATCTCTGTTGCAGTATCTTTCCATTTCTTCACAATTGCTGCCGATTCGTCCTTATCTGCAGTTTCCCATGCCTTGTTTACTTCAGCAAATGAAATATATTCAATTGGAATCCCCAGTATCGGGTCTGCCTGCCCGGTATTCTGATCACGGGCAACAAGTATCCGCGATTCCTTATTCTTTTTCTGGCATTCCTGTGAGGAAATTGCTGTGAGGTCATCAGGCTTGCATGCAAGATTCCCCGCTTTGGGTGTCAGGTTCTGTCTTGTGCCTTTTGTCGCAATTGCAAATTCTGTTACAGTTCCTCCATTGGCAATTATGTCGAAACAGCCCACTGCAGCAAGAAGATCCTGAACGCGTGATGATGCAACAAATCCTACATTTGGAGTATTCTCCTTAAGGAAAGCTGATGTATAAACAAGGAAACCTCCGCTGCCTCCAAACTGGAAGTCAACATAGAGTACAGGCTTCCCGGTTTTTGCGACAGTCTGAACAACCTGGTTCCAGCAGTTCATCTGGAATACAATATATCCGTCAATCTTTGCTGCCTCATCGCCTGCAATAAGCTTTTCTGTTTCTTCTTTCCCTGTTGATGTGGATGACAGGAACTCATAGCGCGGAAACTGTTTTGCCAGAGTTGCATTTGTGCTCTCAATAAACGGAACAAAATCAAAACCTACATTCGGCCAGTCAGGTTGTTTCTGCTGGAGGGAATGAAGTGAATAAATAGTTCTTATTTTCAGCTTTTTAGCAGGAGAACATGAACTGAGGAATGATACTGGTTGCAGTGCAAAACAGGCACCGCAGGCAGCACAGGCTGTGATAAATCCTCTCCGGGATGTCTGACCGGATCTTTTCTGTGTAGGTTGATAGTTTGGTTTCATTGGGGGATGGATTAGATTCTTATTTCTTTTCAAATTCAATCTCCTTCAATCCGGAGATCGTATTTCCGGTGTTTGTCACATTTGTGCTGTTTTTCCCGACAGTGATTGCCGTTTTCTGATTTCCCTTCCCTGTTGAGCGGATTATGTTATTCTTTATGGTGATGTCATGGGTAACACCTCCAACATAGAATCCTGAAGATTCCCTGACTGTCCCGTTGTTTTCTATTGTATTATTGATGAATGTATTACGATGTCCGGCATTCTGTTCATTCTCATTTCTGAACAGTACTCCATGATTTGCATTTTCATATACTTTGTTGTTCTCAAAGATATTATCGGTATCCTTATGACCTATTGATATTCCGTTGTCCTGGTTGGAATATATCGTGTTATTTCTGAAAACACCATTCTGAACTCTCCAGCACAGGAATAATCCGTCTCCCTTGTTATGATGACTTATGCAGTTCTCAACAGTTGAGCGATCTGATCCTGTCCCTGGATGGAAACCAAGTCCGTCGCCGTTTGAAGCTTCACAGGCTCTGACTGTAATGTTTTCAGTGATCTGCCAGCTGAAGGAATCACCATTGAATTCATTGACCTGAACATTCTCGACAGTGCAGTTTTTCGACTTATGAATGTAAATCCCGCCGCCGCGGCATCCGTTTATATAGTCGTTTGTAGCTTTATTGCCTTCAACAACCAGGTTTGAGATCTTCACATTTTCTGCCCCGACTGCCTCGACAATTGAGCATCCGTTTGACACAACCCCGTTGAGGGCGGCTATATAATCATTTACGGTCCTGTTGTCAAAATAAATAACATTATCTTTTATGTCAGTGATAATTGCAGTAGTAACATCCCATCCGCTTTTGTGACTGTCATCATAAAGCTGAATGCCCATTCCTGTTCTGAATCCGCTTACATTCTTCACGACAGCCTTCATCATTCCCCAGTCAGCATCAACAATATAGCTGGTCCTGAACCCATTGCATTTTTTCAGTATTGTTGACTTCCCGCTTCCGTTGAGAGTTATGTTATCTGCAAGTCTTACAGGGCCTGTAATATCGAAAGTTCCTGCATTAAGCTTAACAGTTCCCCCTCCTCTGGTTTTAAGAGCATCAACAGCAAGCTGTATCGCTGTTGAAGTGAATCCCGGAATATCGGCATTGGTTCCTCCGACAGTTATTATTCTTTCAGCATACCTGACATCAACAAGTCCTATTCCCTGGCTCTGCAGATTGTTATTTGACATTATTATCAAAATCGTTGCAGCTAAAATTAGTCTGAGTTTATTCATAATTTAATTTTTAACCACCAGGGCACCAAGACTCAAAGGGTCACCAAATAAATCATTTTCAGTAACCTTGGTGAATCTTCGTGTCTTTGAGCCTTGGTGGCAATTACTATAAGGTTTATACTGTTTCCTTAAAATTAATAAATAAAATTGATTTGAATAAAGTGATCCCTTCGAAAGAAATCAGGTAAATCTGTTTGAGCTTATTTTTTGCTATATTGTATCCATTAAATTACTTCCATAATAATGACATCTGAACATAGTTCTTCCGGCAGACCGGTACAGGCAAGGTGGATGACAGTCGGTACAATCGGACTCTTCTTCTTTATTTTCGGTTTTGTAACCTGGCTTAACGGGATTTTGATTCCCTATCTCAAAATAAGTTGCGAACTGAATCATTTTGAATCTTATCTTGTAGCCTTCTCATTTTATGTAGCCTATGTTTTTATGGCTATCCCGGCATCATGGATACTAAAACGAACAGGACTCAAATCAGGCATGATGTATGGTCTTTTTGTAATGGCTATTGGCGCCCTTTTCTTTGTACCTGCAGCCATGACCCGGACTTACGGTATGTTCCTGACAGGACTTTATGTCATGGGCACAGGACTTGCAATACTTCAGACTGCCGCAAACCCTTATATAACCCTTCTCGGGCCGATTGAAAGCGCAGCACAGCGGATCAGCATTATGGGAATATGCAATAAATCCGCCGGTATCGTGGCAACTTTTATTTTTGGCGTAATGGCCCTGAACGATGGCGATGCCCTGCTGGCAAAGCTTAAAGCAATGGATGATATTCAGAAGGCTGCTACACTCGATGAACTGGCTTCACGGGTTATTGTACCTTACCTGGCAATGGCAGGGATACTTGTGCTGATAGGTTTGTTTGTCAGGTTCTCAGGACTTCCGGAAATTGACCCTAATGATGAGAATTCAGAAAGTGCCGATACCTCACATTCATCGCGTACTTCAATTTTTCAGTTCCCGTATCTGCTCCTTGGCGTTATTGCTATTTTCTGTGATGTGGGTTTGGAGATCGTTGCCGGCGATACAATAATAAGTTATGGAATCAGCCAGGGCATTCCTGTCGCAATAGCAAGGCATTTTACTTCTCTGACAATGATTGCAATGATAATCGGATATACAACAGGTGTGATAGTGATTCCACGTTACATCTCACAAAGCACTGCACTCAGGATAAGTGCAATATCAGGTATTGTACTGACTGTAATTGCAATTTTTGTTCCTAAGGCTGCCTCTGTGGTATTTATTGCGCTTCTTGGTACAGCCAACTCCCTTATCTGGCCATCTGTATGGCCTCTTGCAATCGAAGGCCTCGGAAAATTCACAAGGATCGGATCATCTCTGCTTATAATGGGTAACCTGGGCGGAGCTCTTGTCCCTCTTCTGTATGGAAGACTGGCAGATATAATCAACCCTCAGCTGGCCTACATGGTTGTTATCCCATGTTACCTTTTTATTCTGTATTATGCAGTCTCAGGTCATAAGCTTGGAAAACATCATAAAAGCATATCATAATTAAAACTAAAGGATTATGGAAAATTTCTCCAGAAGAGACTTCATCAGGACAGGAACAATGGCTTCTATTGGCCTGGGATTGCTTCCCGGCTCTGCCCATGCGGCAGATAAACCCTCTGAAACAATACGGGTAGGTGTTATAGGCACCGGGAACAGGGGTAAATCGCATGTATCAAACCTTCTTAATATTCCGGGTGTTGAAGTGGCTGCTGTTTGTGATCTATTTGACAGTCAGACAACTGCTGCAGCCAATATGTGTGTGCAGGCAGGCAGGAAGAAACCTGCAATATATGTAAAGGACGCATTTTCATATAAGCAGATGCTTGCGAAGGAAAAACTCGATGCAGTTATAATTGCAACCTACTGGGATTCCCATGCGCCAATAGCAATTGAAGCCATGAACAATGGCACTTATCCGGGTATTGAAGTGCCTGCTGCCCTCACTGTTGAAAATACGTGGAAGCTTATTGAGACTTCAGAGAAAACCGGGATACCCTGCATGATGCTCGAAAACTGGAGCTTCAGGCAGGATAACCTTGCCGCACTTAATATGAAGAGGCTTAATATGTTCGGGGAAATAGTGCATTGTCACTGTGCACATTCTCACGACTGTATCGACCACTGGTTCTTCGACAGCAAGACAGGTGAGCAGAAATGGCCTGCTGAGTACCTGCTTAAATACAACAGGGACCAGTATCCCACGCATGCTGTGGGACCAATAATCAGCTGGA
>JAKLDT010000227.1 GCA_022703405.1 Bacteroidota bacterium
GTACGGGCATCATCGATAAGAACGGAATCCACTTCATCGACAATGGCATAATGATGCTTTCGCTGAACAAGGTCCTCAGGATTAATAGCCATATTATCCCTCAGGTAATCGAAGCCAAATTCATTATTTGTTCCAAAAGTGATATCTGCATTATACGCACGCCGGCGCTCAGCAGAGTTAGGCTGGTGTTTATCTATGCAATCAACTGTAAGTCCGTGGAATTCATAAACAGGACCCATCCATTCAGAGTCTCTTTTGGAAAGGTAATCATTGACAGTGACAATATGCACGCCCCTGCCGGCAAGTGCATTAAGGAAAACAGGAAGTGTGGCAACAACAGTTTTACCCTCACCTGTACCCATTTCAGCTATCTTACCTTTATGCAGGGCTACTCCACCAATAAGCTGAACATCGTAATGAACCATATCCCAGGTAATCTCATTCCCGCCGGCTGTCCAGGAATTCTTCCATAAGGCAAATTCACCTTCTATTGTAATGCTCTCACGTGTGGCAGCAAGGTCTCTGTCATATTGTCTGGCAGTGACTTTAATAAGCTTATTTTCCTTGAATCTTCTGGCAGTTTCCTTAACAATTGCAAAGGCAGTTGGGACTATCTCATCCAGAATACGTTCGATTGTTTCGTTAATTTGTTTTTCAATCTTATCGACTGATGAATACAGATCTTCTTTCTTGCTTATATCTTCTTCAGCTTCAGCCTTTTCACGTATAAGTTTTATCTCATTCTCATCATTTTCAATACTTTGTTTTATCCTCTGCCTTAATTCCTGTGTGAGATTGCGAAGTTCGTCATTTGAAATACCCTGTAGCTTATCGTATTCAGAATGAATCTTTTCAATATATGGATTTATTTCACTGAGGTCACGTTCATATTTATTTCCCAAAAACAGACCAAGTACCTTGTTTATGATGCTCATTTTATGGTGTTTTTACTTTTCTCAAAATTTCTGCAAAAATACTCTAATTTTCCAAATAAATCCGGAAAAACCCACATAGTACAAAAACCCCGCCAATCAGACGGGGTTTTAATTATTTCATATAAGAATACCTTAATGTGCTTATCTTTCCATCAATATTCAGCCGGATTATATAGAAACCGGGCGGATGATGGCTCAGGTCTATTGTCTCGCCTGATTCAGGCAACAAATATCCTGACATAACGGGTATTCCTGTAATTGTGAATATTTCATATCTGGCAGTTTTATATGCGGAGTATCCATCCTCCCGGAAATTTAGATTTACAGTACCGTTCCCGGGATTTGGGTAAAGGCTTATTTTTTCTGCCACGTTGTTCTCCACTGCATCAACAAGGGGATTTATTTCAAGATCCTGAACAACCCATCCCCATCCGTTTGCAAAGGGATCAGAAAAAAGCCTCAGGCGGATAATCACGGTATCGCCGGACTTGAAATAATCACCAGGTTGTACAAATTCTGTATGATGCAAAAGCATCGATTCTTTACCTGCAGCAGTTGAATTTTGTTCTACTATTGAACTGTTATATGCTTTCAGCCATACAGAATTGTAGTTGGCATCATAACCGTCAAAAAGGCTTTTCCAGGTCCGGCCAAAATCCCTTGAGCCTTCAAGAACAACATAATCATAAAAGTCCTCTGAACCGAACAGGGAACCTGTTTCTCCCGGTTCTACAAGAGCAATATCATTATATTGTATAAGCATCCCGCTCTTATCAAACTTAACTGGTTTTTTCAGGAGGGCGATGGAATTTATTGTCGAATCTTTCTCAGGACTGATATATGGATGTTTCGAGTGAATTCCTGTTTTCTGCCAGCCGGTGAGCCCTTTAATTACTAATCCGGAAAGATAAAAATCTCCTGCATTTTCAGTAAAATCAGATGAATAGGAACTGACAACATCTTCAATTCCAATAATATCAACTGAATAATAACCTGTATCGGGGCTCACAGAAATGTTTGCCACTGAAGCAGAATCATACGCAATAATCCTGTATCTTAAGAAATCTCCGCCTTTCCAGTTCAGATCAGCTACCTGCAGTGTAAGTTTATAAAAATCTGCAGAGTCAATAGTAAAGCCTGAATATTTTTTCGTTCCGTCATTAATCATGTATTCAAGGTAAACACTATCTACTCCCAGATTATCAGTTACTTCCACATTAAGATTTACTTCATCGTCAGCTGTAAAGTAATAAGCTGCAGGTGAATGATTTATATCTGCTTTTGTTGTATCAGTTCCTATATATGATTTATACCTTAAAAAATTATAAGGAGATGGTGACCTGAAAATCCTTCTGAAAACATCTTCAGTAAAAAAGTAATACTGTACTTCTGTTTTATAAGAAGGTATATTAACCTGGTATCTGAAATTGTTATCAGCATCAGCTGAGTACATATAAGCAGTATCTGCAGTTTTAAAACCGTCATAGGAAAACACTGCTCCTACCTTATCCCTGTTAAATGTTGTGTCAGATACTATCTCAACCTCCAGGTTGAGTGAAGTTAAATTTTCTTCAGTATCTCCCGGTGGATCATGCTTTATTCTTGTGTTTATCCAGCCCAGGTCACCGAGGATGGCCCTGGTATAGATACCTGGGTTGTGTATGGCCTCCTGCTTGTCGATGAAGGGAGTCATCAGTCTGCCTTCCGAATCAAGCGACATTTCCTCATCAAGATGTGAGATACTTGAACCGTCGTCCCATGTTGAAGGAGCATATACCCTGACTTTTTCATTATCAGTGAAGGCCTTAAGTACCGGTCCCCGCAGATAAAGCCTGCCACTTGTGAATTCAGTAAGTAATTCAGAAGAATTATTTCTGAATTTAAGAGTGTCTGTCAGTGACTTTCCGTCGATGTTTTCAATGAAAGTATCATAAATGACCGGAAGAGAACTAATTCCATACCAACCGGTCGAATTGTCAGCACTCATACTGTCAAAAAATCCCAGTCCGTGACAGAGTTCATGAAGGACAACAGTGACAAGGTCGAATTTTCCTGCCGGGACTATGCCATCAGTTCCATAGTACCAGCTTGCAGAGCTGTTTAGAGTCAATACTATATCACCGCTCTGATCTGAATTCAGGTTAAAGCCTGCGATTTTCTCTGCAAGGGCAACCGGATAAAGGGCAAAAGGCCTGTAAGCATCTATTGACCAACCCCCAACCACAGCTGTAACAGATGAATTTCCAAGAACGTTTGCAGAGGTTATTTTGGTCCAGTTTGCAACGACAGAAGTTTTTGTACCGGCTGGAAGAATTGATTCAAGTATACGCATGGCATACTCAAATGAGGTGACAGCCTCAGCTGAAAAGCCATTGTAATATGCTTTTATTGTGCCTCCTCCCTTACCCTGGCTTTTTTCCATGAAACCACGCGGTGGAGGGACATAAAGTTTTGTTGTCCGTTTACCGGCATAGCAAATACCTGTAACAGACTTATTTGAAATCAGTTCCTGAGACAGAATATTGGCAGGAAACAGAAGACCTGATAAAACTGAAATTATGAATAAGCATTGCCTCATGCAGTGGCAGGCGAATTTGTTGCCTGAGCACGTAAACCCATAATATCCTTATCAAACTGATACATGTTGTTTTTCCCGACAAGTCTGACCTTATCAAGTATTGTCCGTACTGATGCTTCTTCCTCAACCTGTTCAGTAACAAACCACTGCAGGAAATTCTGTGTATTAAAATCCTTCTCTTCAAGAGTAAGTGCTACTATTTCATTAATGCTGGCAGTTACAAACTCCTCATGTTTAAGCACTTCCTGAAAGAGATTTTCTACACTTTTATATTCGGAGACCGGTTTTTTCATTGCAGGAATTACTGCCTTTCCTCCGCGTTCATTTATATACTTTACAAATTTAAGCATGTGCAGCTTTTCCTCTTCTGCCTGGGCATAAAGCCAGTCAGCAACTCCCGGATAACCGTTAGTTTCAGCCCACACAGCCATCGCAAGATACAGATTTGATGAATAGCCTTCCCTCTCAACCTGACGATTACAGATTTCTTCTACTTTTTTCTTAAGCATGATAGTATAATTTAAGTTATTAATAAAACAAAAAAACAAGAGCTATTGTTCTTTATCCAGCAACTCTTCAATTTTGACTATCAGATCATTAATTGAGAATGGCTTGGAAATAACAGTATGAGCTCCAAGAGCTTTGGCAAGATTCAGGTAACCACCCGGACCTGCTTTTCCTCCTCCTGAAACTGCTATAATCTTTAATGAGGGTTTAAGCTCCTTCAACTTAATAATTACTTTTAGTCCATCTTCTTCTGGCATAATCAGGTCAGTTACAACAAGATCAGTCATTGATGGTTTAAAATGCAATAATGCTTCTTTCCCGTTTGAAGCTTCCATTACAGTGTACTTTCGTCTGATCAAGGTTGTCTTAATCATTTCGCGCAATTCTGCTTCATCCTCTATAATAAGAACCCTGGGCATAACTTACTTGTTTATTAGCACAATATTATTGAATCAAGATAACAAAAATACAAAATCAGCCAGAT
>JAKLDT010000228.1 GCA_022703405.1 Bacteroidota bacterium
CACGGCCTCGTCATCATTAAGAGAGAGAAGGTTTCCTTCGTTTATTGATTCCGGCTTCGGCCCGGCAATAAACATTGGTGATTCGCTTCCTATAATCAGCACAGGGGCAAGTTTGCCGTTCTCAAATTTGACAGAGGCTCCGGAGGCAACTATCGGATAACTATTCATAACCCCCTCAATGCTTCTCAGCTCCCTGACAAGGCCCTCATTAAGCTTAGGAAGTTCATTTGCATTCCTCGTGATATTATCCACAACCCAGATCTGGGCAATATCCTGTCGTGAGTTACTGATCAGGCCACCCATTAATCCGGTCAGAAAGCTTAGTACGCCTATCTGCTGGCCAATAAGAAAGACGCTGACAACGATACCGATTATTACACCAATGCTCTTGACCTTGTCATAAATTATAAACCTGTAGGCAGTAGCTATCATAATCAGTTGCTTTTCAGTTTTATTACAGACTCAACCTTTGAGTTCAGGATAAGCCCGTTATCTCCCTCCAGTTTTATTCTTACTTCTCTTACAAGCCTGTCCTCCTGTTCATTTGCTTTCTGTGAGAAGAGCGACTTCTTCTTGAGGTAAGGTGAAAGGAATATTACTTTTCCTGTTGCCACAACAGAGTCGCTGCCTATGAACCTGATATCAGCATCAAGACCTTTGCTTAGTCTTCCGGCAAAAAGCTCATCGACTTCAGTTCTGACGGTCATTGGTCCTGCAGGGGCAACCTCGGCATATTCTTCAAACAGGGTGATTGCGCTTCCTTTTTCAATTAGCATTTCAAGCAAAAGTCCGTCATAAGGGGAGCGCAATATCTTTTTCGAAGCCTCGGCTTCAGCATATCTCAGCTGTTCGGCGAGCTCCCTGAGCCTGCTGGCAGCAAGACTTACCAGAGCACTGTTTCTTTCAACAGCAAGAGTAAGGGTGGTTACCTCTGTCTCCAGATCATCCAGGGTCTGAGTTGTCTCAGCACCTATTGACTCCAGTGTTCTTACCGACTCCAGGAGCTTTTTCTTATTTGCAAGCCTTGCCTCCGACTCCAGCAGGCTTATCTTATCGATTTCCTCCTGGTGTTTCTGGGCGTTGTACTGGCTTTTTAACTGGGATACCTTAATCAGTTCAAGTTCATCGTCAAGTCTCACGAGAGGCTCATCTTTCCTGATACTGTCGCCATCGTTCCTGTAAATTTCCTTAACAACTCCGCCTGATGACGCTGCAAGACTGATTATCTCCAGTTCAGGTTCGACCTTGCCTACTCCAACAACCTGTGAAACATCAACTCTTGCACTGTTGACTGATTGTGACTGAGCGCCCGGTTTTTCTTCATTATCCTTATTGCCACTGCAGGCCGTAATAATCAACGGAATTACAGCCAGGTAAATCTTTTTATTCATTGTGTTGGTATTAGTGTTCTGATTTAATTGGGTTCTGATCTCTAATTATGAAATATCTCGTCAGCCGTGGGTTTGTCTGAAGCGATGCCGTTGTTCACATAAATGATCCTGTCGGCAAAAGGTTTCAGCCTGAGGTCGTGAGTCACCACTACTACCGATTTTCCTGAGTCTGAGAGCATTTTAAGTTCTTCCATGACTATCGCAACACTCTTGATATCGAGTGATGCAGTTGGTTCATCGCAAAGCATTATTGCCGGTTCGGTGACAAGTGCACGTGCTATTGCCACTCTCTGCTGCTGTCCGCCGCTGAGGCTTTTCGGCAGGCTCTTAGCCCTGCTTTCCATGTTCACCTTTTTAAGTGCCTCACCTGCCCTGAGCTTTGCCTCCTTTTTTCCTATTCCGGAAAGTCTCAGCGGATGCATAACATTTTCAAGTACATTGAGTGGTGCAAGAAGGTTAAAGCTCTGAAAAACAAAGCCTATATATTTCAGTCTTACCCTTGCCAGTTCTTTTTCACTCAGTTTATTCACCAGGAGGTTATCGATATATACTTCGCCTGAAGTAGGAAAGATCACACAACCCAGAAGAGAAAGCAGGGTTGTCTTGCCTGATCCTGAAGGACCAATTATAAGAGTAAGCTCCTTCTTCCTGAAATCAAACGTTGTTGGCTCAAGAGCAGTAATAACAGTATCACCTGTCTTGTACTCTTTACTTGCACCCTTTATACTGGCTGCTATTTCCATTTTAATTAAGGTTTTATCCGATAAATAACATTGCTGATGCATTAATGTTCAACAAAAACATAATAAAGATCAACAAAAGAAAATTATTTAATTTAATTGGGCGTAATTCATAAAATATTATAAATAAGATATATGCAAATATATGCTAGTTCGTTATGATATAGAAAATTACACTTTGACTATTAAAATGTATAAAATAGAAAGTAAATAAATGAACAATAATTAGTCTGTTATGTTTTATGTGAAAGAAATTTAATCATTGGTTAAAAACTGGTATCATGAAAAAGCATAAATTAACATTCGGACTGATGGCACTTATGGGGATTATGGTCCTCTCAGCGTGCGAAAAAGAAGACCCACAACCAACAGAGAGCATTGTTGAGATAGCCCAGGCTTCGGCTGATCTTAGCTCTCTTGTTGCAGCTCTTACAAAATTTCCCGACCTGGTTACAACACTTAGCGGTGAGGGGGATTATACAGTATTTGCACCGACAAACAGCGCTTTTGCTGCCCTGCTTACAGCAATAGGTCAGACAAGCATCAATGATGTTCCCGAGCCGGTACTCAAGTCATTGCTTCAGTATCATGTCGTTACATCCGGTGCTGTCCTTTCGACTCAACTTACAGCTGGTAATGTTGCTACCGCAAACACTGAAAACATTTCTGTTACCACCTCGGGTGGTATAAAACTGAACGGATCTGCATCAGTGCTTACGGCAGATGTTAAGACCACAAACGGAGTTGTGCATATTATAGATAAGGTCCTGGTACCGCCATCTATTGCAAAGTTTGTCAATACTGTTGTTGAACCCGCTTACTTCAATAAGAATTTTACAACACTTATTGCAGCAGTAACAGCAGCAAGTCCCTCTATTCTTGAGACACTTCTCAATTCTTCAAAGAAGACTCTGTTTGCACCGACAAATGCAGCTTTCACAGCAGCCGGTATAACTTCTCTGCCCGCACGCGCCACTCTTGACGCCGTACTTGCATATCATGTGATCGGCAGTGAAGTAAAGGCAAGTCAGCTCCCATCCGCTGCTGCTCCTGCAAATAATGCCATAACCACATTAGGAGGGGTGTTCTACCTCAGCAACCGCGGTTCAAATGGTGTATTCATCAATGGACGTACACGTGTTACTGCCACAGATATTATGGCTGACAATGGAGTGGTCCATGTTATTGACCGCACTTTGTTGCCTCCGTCTCAAACCATCGCCCAGATTGCAACTGCTCTTTCCACGGCCTCTCCCGGTGCTGAGTTTACGCAACTGGTAGCAGCCCTCGGCAGAGTGCCGGCCCTGCTCAATGCTGCAGCAGCAGCTGGTTCTAACCTTACTGTATTCGCACCGACAGATGCAGCTTTCACTGCATTGTACACGGCACTGAATGTAGCCGGTATCAATAATATAGATATAGACCTGTTGACAGCAGTGTTGCAGCATCATATTGTTTCTGCTCCGACAACCGCAACGGGACGAGTATTCTCATCTGACCTGGTTACCGGTGCTGTGCCCACATTGAACGGTAACATAAGCATCAATGCTACTGCACTCACAGTTACTTCCGGGAACGGAACAGCGGCCAATATCAGTACAAACGCAGCCCTGATTAATGTTCTGGGAACCAACGGAGTAATTCATACAATTAACAAAGTCCTTATTCCTGCGGGAAAATAAAGATTATTCAAGTAATGAAAATCTGCAGTCGAAAGGCTGCAGATTTTTTTTATTACTTAAGTGAGAAACCAATGACAAATACGATATGTCCATTTCAACTACCTTATCCCCATGTAGTCTATAGAGTCAGCACCACATTGCCTTTTTTGTTCCCGGCCTCAACATACCTGTGGGCTTCGGCCGCCTTCTCAAGGGGGAATATCTGATCAATGCCAGGCTTCAGTTTCCGGTCCTCAAGGAATTCCCTGATAAATGCAAGGTCCTCCTGTCCGGGAGTTGCAAGTGCACAAATAACCCTTTTCCCGCCGCCCACAGATGTCAGGAGCATCTGAAACAGTTTTCCGGTTTTAAAACTTACCGGCATGTAAATCCCTTTTTGCTTCAGCGAAGGCCTGTATTTAGAAAAAGAGCCCTTGCCCAGGACGTCAATGATGTGATCATATGACTCTCCGTTTTTTGTATAGTCCTCTTTTTTATAATCTATCACCCTTGCTGCTCCCAGGCTTTTTACATATTCAATTCCCTGCGTGCCGCATACACCCGTGACCTCTGCTCCGAAGTAATGGCTGGCAAGCTGAACGGCCGCCGAGCCAATCGCGCCGGAGGCTCCGATAATAAGGACACTCTGGTCTTTCTGAATATTCGCCTTTCTCAATAGACAGAGTGCCATTGTTGCTCCGTAAG
>JAKLDT010000229.1 GCA_022703405.1 Bacteroidota bacterium
ATTTTATTGATCCCTTCCTTGCAGAATCTCTTTTTTCAGATGTTTTTACATTAAGAGGAATACCAGCCCTGTCAACCACTGATGCAGGCAGTGTATCTGTCCTGATAGCAGTAATATTGTTGACCTCGCCCTTTTCAAAAGGTATTTTACCCCATTCCTTCTCAAGTTCCTCAGACAGTTCCACTGAAACAGCAGATCCGCCGTTAAATGCTGATATAAAAGAGCCGCCGAAACCAAGTGATTTTACAATTTCAATTGCATCCCTTGCATCAGAATATCTCCTGAACATCCCGACATAATACTTTCTGAGATCAGAACCCGGAATTGTGAAAGCGTAGATCGGACTAAGTCCTTTGAAAACAGAAGGGGCCACAGGTCTTCTGAATGCAGCAAGCTGTATACGATAGGTAAGCCCGTCAGGAACCGGGGGATCTGTTTCAATGCCCGCGGCACTGTTTGCAGCCATCTCTTCCGAAACTTCAAAATAAGAAAAAATATCACCTCTGGCTTGATCCTGATGCCTGTTCCTGTTGTTTTGATCAGTTGTATCTGCTGAATGGGAACCGGAAGTATTTCCCGATTGTGCACAGGATATCCGGGGAGACAGTACACCTCCCAGTATCAGAGCTGATATAATTATTAATTTAAATTTCATTTACGGAATAGTTCCCATAAAAATAACCACCGGCAGTGGTCAAGACAAATATGGTGATAAAAATTATTTATACCTTAGTTGAAGCTGGTGATAATCAAGAATTAATGATTTTTAACACTTAGTTTCTGTATGCTTCATTTTTTAAAGTTTCCGTTGTTTACCGATCTGGGACCGATCCATGATTTCACCGACACTGCCCTAAGGTAATAAGCTGTAAGATTTTTAAAAACAACAGAACGCAGGAACAGCTTCCGTATATAAAAAAACAGAAGGCCGGCTAAACCTATGATTCCGGCTGAAAGAAGGTTGTTAATAACAATAAATGTCTGTATCATAACCCTTTCCAGACCTTTCTTATGTTTTGCAAAATACAGGTGACGGGATATATAAACCTCCGTTTTTGTAAGCGCAGATGTTTTCAAGTTTATACGTGAACTTCCGCCATGATTATGCTCAATAGTAATTCCTGAATGATATGCTATATCTCCTCCTGCATTTCTTATCCGCCTGCAAAGATCAACATCCTCCGAATACATCCAGAAGTCTTCATCAAATCCTCCATGAAACCTGAAATCATTTGTCCTCATAAGCATCAGTGATCCGGAAACCCAGTCAGGAAAGAAAATTTCAACTGAAAAATCCTTTCTGTACCTCTTCTGACTTTTATAACCGGTGTTAAAAATCATACGCATGAAACCGGTAAGATTCGAAAAACCCGGGAATGGCCCCCAGGCAATGCTTTCCCTCCCCTTTTCATTCACCTGTTTGCAGGAGATCATAGTTATTGATTTCTCTGACTTCAGTGTATTCAGCAAGCCTGACAGGGCTGCTTCGCTTACCACTGTATCGGGATTCAGGATAAGGATATTATCTCCTTTTGCATAAGAAGCTCCCAGGTTGCATCCATTTGAATATCCGCCATTTACAGGATTGTCTGTAAATATAAAACCCGGATATGACAGCTTTATCTCATCAAAAACACTGTCACCCCTGCAGTTATTTACAACAATAACCTCCATTGAAAACAGGCTGCCGGCAATTTTCTGTAAAGAATCAAGGCATTTCACAAGCCTGTCATAACCCTTATAACTAACAATAACTACTGAAATATCCATTCTCATTCAATTTCTCTCAAACTCCTTAGCACTCCTATTATACTCCTCTCCCTCACTCTCACTCTCACTCTCACTCTCACTCTCACTCTCACTCTCACTCTCTTCTTCCTCATCCATCCATTCATACACCGGCTCCTGAGGCCCTTCCTTTCTGAACCATACTGCAAGCGCTATCCCTGCAAAGAAGCCAAGCATGTGTGATTCCCAGGATACATTCTCATAAATTCCCGGAAACAGGCCCCAAACCATTGATCCGTAAAGAAATACAATTAGAAGTGACAATGCAACCAATCTGAAGTATTTTCTTATTATGCCACTGAAAAATAAAAAGGATGCAAGTCCGTAAACAAGGCCACTGGCTCCTATATGCCATGCTTCGCGACCTGCAAGCCAGACAAGGATGCCGGAGAAAAGCCATGTAAGGGAAAAAACTTTAAGTGCGACTTCAGAGTAAAAGAAGAAAAGCGCCACAGCAAGCAGGAACAGAGGAACAGTGTTATTAAAAAGATGCTTTAAACCTGAGTGAATAAATGGAGAAAGTATAATTCCGGGTAATCCATCGGCTGACAGGGGATGTATTCCGAAACCGGAGAAATCGAGGTTAAAAAGTCTTTCAACTGAAAAAGTCATCCACATAATGAAAACAAAAACAAAGGGTATCAGACTGCTCAGGAAAAATTTTCTCCTGTAGAATTCAGCTTCAGATCCTGTATGCTTTTCAGAAGCTTCCATTATGCTGTATTACTAAGTATATTCTCAATCAGTCTCTTCCCGGAAACACTATTCCTGCCGATTTCCTGACAATGTCGAGCAGCTTCATAAGATTGAGTGTATGGGAATGAGGAACAATAACGCTTTCAATTCTTCCCTCATCAAGACACTTCATAACCTCTGCTGCCTCGAAATGATAGCCCATTCCATCAGGAATAAGTGATTCTTCCCTTGCCTCCATGCCATTCATTGCAACACCAAGACGCTGTGACATATCCCTGGCCCTCGAGAACACAAGGTTTCCCTTTTCACAATAAAGAGTGCAGCCAATGCCGGCCATTGTCCTGAATGAACTGTGAACTGTGGCCATCCTTCCGTCTTTGTATTCAAAAATAATATTGATCGTATGCTCTGTCCCTGATTCTGTAAATAAGGCTTTTGCAGTTACAGAATCGGGCATGCCCATGAAATAGAGTACATCATTTACAGGATAAATGCCTATGTCAAGCAGCGATCCTCCACCAAGTGAAATATTAAATTTCCTGTCAGCCGGATCGTAAGGCGGCTGAAAACCAAACCTTGCATCAAGATGTAAAAGCTTACCCGGCTCGCCTGATTTCAATATCGCAAGTGTCTTTCTGTACATAGGCTGGAAAGGCGGCCAGAGAGCTTCCATTAGAAAGGTCTTCTGCCTGTGTGCTTCATCAATAATCTGCTCAGCCTCCCTGCTGTTAAGCGAAAAGGCCTTTTCACACAGAACAGCCTTCCTGTTTCTCAGGCAAAGCATCGCATGATCGAAATGATGTGAGTGCGGTGAGGCTATATAGATGATGTCAACATCCGGATCTTTTGCAAGCGACTCATAATCGGAATAAAACTTCCTGAAACCATATTCCCCGGCAAAGGCTTTAGCCCTTGCTTCGTCACGTGCTGCCACTGCATATAATTCTGCTTTATCAAGAAGCCGCAAAGCCTTTACAAATTTTGCCGACATTTTTCCGGCAGTAAGAATTCCCCATTTATACTTCTTCATACATACTGATTAGGCTTATAAATATAGAAAAATGTATCATGCGTAAGGCTTTTTTGAAAAATAGGGAAGTAATTTAAAAAAATCATGTAAGGCTATATTATTGATTTTATGTTGTTTAGAAAATATTTTATATAAATTATTAATTTTTCAGTACTATGTATTGCATAGTATATTTATTTTTATATATCTTTGTATTGTAATGTTACTTGTATTAAAAAGTAGTATAAAAATATAAAAAGATGAAAATTACAGTCAGCATCAACCTCGGAGGTTATTCATTCAACATCGACGAGGATGCATATACAGAACTGAAGAGATACCTGAGAAACCTTGAAGTCCATTTTGCGGGAGAAGAGAGTTCCTCAGAGATCCTTTCAGACATTGAGACGCGCCTGGCGGAATTATTCCGCACAAAAATCACAAGCTACAAGCAGGTTATCACTATTGACGATGTAAGACAGGCTATATCGGTTATGGGCACTCCTGAAGACATCTCCGACAATGATCACCGCTCGGCAAAGGAAAAATTTTCTTCACCGGGCTATCACAGGATGTACCGCGATCCTGACAACAGGGTTATAGGTGGTGTTTGCTCGGGCATGGGCGCATACTGGGACATTGACCCGGTTATACTGAGGATAATCTTCGTCGTCCTTACTATTGCCGGAGGTATGGGCGCCCTGATCTACCTGATACTTTATATAGTTATTCCTGAAGCTAAGACGACCGCCCAGAAAATAGAGATGAAGGGAGAACCGGTCAATATCCATAACATAAAGGAATCTGTAAAAAGTGAATTTGACAAAGTGAGAAAGAACATTAAGTTGTAAACCGTAAAAACAAAAGTTATGGACCTTGAAAACACAAAAGCACAGATGCGTAAAGGGATCCTGGAGTACTGCATACTTTCAGTACTGTCAAGAAACTCCTGTTATGCCAGCGATATAATAAGAGAACTTAAAGATGCTGAAGTAATT
>JAKLDT010000023.1 GCA_022703405.1 Bacteroidota bacterium
CAATTTTAAAGCCTTTTGATATGTGGTTAAGAACACCCAGGTTAACAAAGTTCGGTGATCTGAACTTCACCCTGTATGGATTCTTGTTTCCGTCACTTGAAATAAATACATCAAGCTCTCCGCGTGCTGTTTCAACACGCTGGAAATATTCGCCTTCAGGAAGCTTTATAACAGGTTTCATTTTTACAGCAAAAGGTCCTTCAGGAATATTGTCAATGAGCTGTTCAATTATGTTCATTGATTCCTTCATCTCCTCAATCCTTGCCAGGTAACGGTGATAAGTATCACCCTGGGTATAGAGTATCTCATTGAACTGAACCTTGTCATACGCCGAGTAAGGTGCTTTTTTCCTGATATCGCATGCAAATCCTGATGCTCTTCCTGATGGGCCGGTTACACCATAGGATATGGCATCCTCAAGGGAGAGATTACCTATATTGATCGTTCTTTCCCTGAATATTACGTTTCCGGTAAGAATTGCATCATACTCCCAAAGTACTGACCTGAAGTATTTGATGAAATCCTTTACTCTTTTCTGAAAGTTGGGATGAATGTCATACATAAGTCCTCCGGGGCAATTGTAGCTCACAATCATTCTACCCCCGGTAGTCTCTTCAAATATGTCAAGGATTTTTTCCCTGTCGCGCAAACCATAGAAGAAACAGGTTTGACCTCCCATATCCATGCCATAAGAGGCCCAGAACAACTGGTGTGACTGAATCCTTGTCAGTTCAGCCATAATTGTTCTGATAATCTTTATCCTGTCGGGAATTTCAACTTCAAGGGCGTTTTCTACTGCAAGGCAAACGGCTTCGTTGTTAATATGTGCCGACAGGTAATCCATTCTGTCTGTCAGGTGGATTATCTGAGGATAGGTAAGGCTTTCACACATCTTTTCGATACCCCTGTGGATATATCCTATGTGAGGCTGAACATTCTTAACTATTTCACCGCGCAGGGATACAACAAGCCTTAGCACTCCATGAGTGGATGGATGCTGAGGTCCCATGTTTATTACATAGTCGTCCTGTTCGTCGATGATTTTGCCTTTAACTATTTCTTCCATAATTATTTACTCACAATATTAACATCATCCACATAATCTTTTCTCAGAGGAAAACCCCAAGAACTGTCAAGAAATAATCTGCGAAGGTCCGGATGATTATTGAACTTAATTCCGAGCAGGTCATAGACTTCCCTTTCGTGAAATTCAGCTGTATTCCATAAGGCACATACTGAATCGATTGCAGGATTTTCCCTTCCTGATGTTATGGTTTTTAACACAATAAAGTGCTTATGTTTAGTAGATTCGAGGTGATAGATAACACCAAAATCTTTACCGTAATCTATTCCTGTGAGGTTAACAAGAAAGTCAAAATCTGTTTCCCTGTTTTCTCTGAGCTTACTTGCCAGATTATAAAGATCAGCTGCAGGCACGGTAACTTCAAGGTAATTCTTTCCGTCCCTGATATCTGCATCCGGTTTTATCGATTTTATAAAATCCTGAAGTTGTGATTTATCCATTTTGAATTATAATTTCCGGAAGTTTATTTCACATCATTTTTTGCACTGCGTTCCCTGCGTGACTTTATATTCTCGGTTTCAATTTTTCTCTGTAGCTGAAGCATTCCGTACAGAAGGGCTTCCGGCCTTGGTGGACAGCCCGGAATATATACATCAACTGGTATAACGTGCTCAACTCCCTTGATTACACTATATGAATTCAGGAAAAAGGGACCGCCTGATATTGCACAGGCACCCATTGCAACTACATATTTGGGCTCTGACATCTGATCGTAAAGTCGTTTGAGCACTGGAGCCATTTTGTTTACAATTGTTCCGGCCACAACAATGACATCTGCCTGGCGCGGGCTGGCTCTGTAAACTTCCATGCCGAAACGGGCAAAGTCATGCCTTGGTGCTCCTGTTGCCATCATTTCTATTCCGCAGCAGCTGGTAGCAAATGTAAGAGGCCAGAGCGAACCTTTTCTGCCCCAGTTAATTACATCATCTATAGTGGTCAGAAGAACGTTTCCGCCGGTTTCTTTCAGAAGTTCAAGGGCTTCATTATCCTTGAACTCTTCATCTTTCATTCCTTTTATTCCCATATAAGCGCATGTTTTTTCCAGGCATATAACAGACCAAGGCCCAGAATTAAAAAGAAGATCACAATTTCAATGAATGCTGCCATCCCTACTTCCTTCATTACAACTGCCCATGGAAATACAAGAACAGTCTCAACATCGAATATCAGGAAAAGAATAGCAAACAGGTAATAACCTACGTTAAACTGCAGCCAGGTAACACCCTTGGTGGGAATCCCACATTCATAGGGATCATATTTCTGAGGATTCACTGAACTGGGAGCAACAAGTCCTGAGAAAACCAGGACTAATCCGACAAAAAGGGCCCCAACAATGAAAAACAGAATAAGCCATTCGTTATTCATAAATATTGAATTTTTGTCATTAAAAGTGCGTCAAAAATAGAACTAATTTTCAGTATTGTGAAATTAATAACAATCCAAGTGTAGTGATAATTATCACTTCGAATCTATTGACCGGCTATTTAAAAATTACTTCAGGATATTCAATATCTGAAAGAAACAATCCTCTTGCCGGAGCTGATTTTCCTGCCTTCCCTCTGTCCCTTGCAATGATAATATTCTTGAAATCATCTAAACTTAACTTTCCAAATCCGATTTCAATCATTGTTCCTGTAATTGCCCGGACCATATTCCTCAGAAACCTGTCAGCCCTGATTGTAAAAACCAGGCCATTTTCTGTTTCTGCCCAGGATGCAGACATTAACCTGCAAATATTGGTTTTGTTATCGGAGTGAAGTCTGGCAAAACTGGTAAAGTCGCTGTATCTCAGCAATATGCTGCATGCCTCATTCATTGAAGTTACATCAAGGGCTCCATGTACATACCAGGCATATTCAGTTCTGAATGGATCCTTGTTCCTTGTAATGTGATATTCATAAGTTCTTGAAAGAGCGCTGAACCTTGCATTGGCGTCAGTTATTACTTTTCTTATCGAACTCACGGCAATATCAGAAGGGAGAAGCCTGTTTAATCTGAATATCAATTTGTTGTCTTTGTCAATATTTTCCTTTGGACTGTCAAAATGTGCACAAAAGAATAAAGCATGAACACCTGAATCGGTTCTTCCTGCCCCGGTAGTTCTTATCTCTTCCCTCAATACGAGTGAAAGTGTATCGTCAAGTGTATTCTGAATTGTATCTGATCCCGGCTGAATCTGCCATCCATGAAAATTTGTTCCCTTGTATCTGAGGAACAGGAAATAACGGTTATTCTCAGGCATCATTATGCAAATATAATCATTCCGCAATGTTCAAAAAATAAACTGAATTTTCTTTGAAAACCGTTCTTAAAATGTATTTTTACTCTTGCCTAATCAGCAGAAGAACTGTTTTCTTTAACTACAACAATTTTAATTAATTCCAAACAGATATGAGACTTGAGTTACACTGGATTGATTACCTGATAATGGTGATTTACTTTATTTTTGTCCTTGGCATAGGCTGGTTCCTGAGAAAATACATGAAAAATGCCAATGCTTTCCTCGAAGCCGGCCGGTCAATGCCTGCCTGGGTTGCTGGTCTTGCATTTATCTCAACAAACCTTGGAGCGCTTGAAGTAATGGGCATGACAGGCTCAGGAATGAAATACGGGATGCTTACAACGCATTTTTACTGGATTGGCGCAATCCCTGCAATGATTTTCCTTGCCTTGTTCATGATGCCCTTCTATTATGGCTCAAAGGCTAGATCTGTTCCTGAATTTCTCAAATTGCGTTATGATGAAAAAACAAGGGGGTTAAATGCAATTCTGTTCGCAGTTATGACAATTTTAGCTTCAGGAATTTCAATGTATGCCCTTGCAATACTCATGGAAAATGTTCTGGGATGGGATTTTAACTTTAGTCTTTGGATATCAGCACTTATTGTACTGGCCTACACTTATTTAGGGGGACTGTCATCTGCAATTTACAATGAGGTACTGCAGTTTTTTATTATAATTCTCGGCCTTCTTCCTCTTGTATTTCTGAGTCTGAAGGATGTAGGCGGGTGGTTTGGTCTGAAGGAAAAACTTGCACCAATTGCCACTGCAAACAATTTTGCACCTGATACATTCACAACAACCTGGAAATATTCCACTGAAGCTGGATCAAATCCTCTTGGTGTTGAATGGTTCGGAATCTTATTTGGCCTAGGATTCGTGCTCTCATTCGGATACTGGTGTACAAATTTTCTCATCGTTCAGAGAGCCTTCGCTGCTGAGTCAAAATCGGCTGCAAGAAAAGTTCCGCTTATTGGCGCCCTTCCGAAGATGTTCATTCCTTTCCTGATAATTGTGCCGGGAATTATATCCCTTGCACTGTTTAATGGCCACAGCCCCGATTTCCGGGCTGGTTTTCCCATGGCAGGAGATAAGCCTATTTATGATTATACAATTATTATGCTACTGAAACACTACCTGCCTGCCGGTGTTCTGGGACTCGGCATAACAGCATTGCTGGCATCATTCATGTCGGGAATGGCCGGTAATGTGTCGGCCTTCAATACTGTGTGGACCTATGATATCTACCAGAGTTACATACGTCCGCAGACAGGAAACGAAGAAGCTGATGGAAAACATTACCTGAAAGTCGGAAGAATAGCCACTGTAGCAGGAATACTCCTGAGCATTGCTTCGGCTTATATAGCCAGCAAATTTGGAAACATAATGGATTTCCTTCAGACTATATTTTCAATGATCAATGCTCCTCTTTTTGCCGTGATCTTTCTTGGCATGTTCTGGAAGCGGACAACAGGTCATGCTGCATTTACAGGCTTGCTGTTAGGCTTCCTGATGGCTCTGCTTCATCATGGATTAACAATACCTGAAGGAGCAACCACTGTGTTTAAAGGAGGCTGGCTGGCATCAATACATGTATATCCGGTTGAGATGGCTCAGAATTTCTGGACTGCAATTATTGCATTTACTGTCAGTACTGTTGTTACTGTTGGGCTAACATTTCTTACTGAACAGAAGAAATCAGAAGACGAGCTGCGTGGATTGGTCTATTCACTCACACCACGCGAAGCTGATGACAGTCATCTGCCATGGTATGAAAGGCCCGCAGGACTTGCAATACTGGTAGGTGTAATTTGTATAGTATTAACAATAATGTTTTGGTAGGAGGATATTGAAATGGTTGATATAAGAATTCCGATAGGTCTGATGTTCTCAATAATTGGAGTGATAATAACAATTCTGGGTTTATTTACAGTCTCAGATTCAGACATGTATCAAAAGTCGCTTGGAATAAATGTTAACCTCATAATGGGGGTGGTGATATTACTTTTCGGATTTATAATGTTGTTTTTTGCTTTCAGGAAGAAGAAACAGAAGTGATTATGCATTTCTTCCTGTAATTCAAAGAGTGCCATCTGAATTTGTTTGTGTAATACGAAAATATTTAAGCTATGAACCGCAGAGAATTCATTGAGACATCTGGTGCTGCTGCAGGCGGTGCCATGCTGGGCAATCTTAAAACACAAGTCTCCGCTCCTGAAAATGCAGAGCAGAACTTGCAGAAAAAAGCTAAGATAAAGCTTGGACTGTATTCAATTTCCTATGGAGGAATATGGTATAAAGGAGAAGCACTTTCATTTGATCAGCTGTGCCAGAAGGCAAAGGAATATGGCTATGATGGCGTTGAGCTCGATAATAAGCGGCCAATGGGAAATCCCCTGGATCTCGATGAGAAGAAAAGAGACGGGATGAAGAATTCTCTTGCAAGATATGGTCTTGAGATACCGGCAATAGCCGCTAATAACGACTTTTCAAGTCCTGTCCCTGAACACAGGGAATGCCAGTTACTGATGGTGCGGGAGACAGCTAGGCTTGCCAGAGAAATGGGAGCAAAGGTTGTCAGACTTTTTGCGGCATGGCCGGGTGTTCCAATCCATGATGGAGTAGGAACTTATGATTTTGTGAGGGGCGATTCATTCTATTCATTCATGAGGCAGTATCCCTATGTAACAATGGTTGACAGGTGGAACCATACACTTGACTGCCTTAAGGAAGCCGCAAAGTATGGTGAAGAATTTGGAGTAACAATGGTACTCCAGAATCATGCTCCCCTTATTAAAACATGGAAGGATGTCCTTACTTTTGTTAAACAGGTGAATTCCCCATGGCTCAAAGTTTGCCTCGACCTGCCGATATTTGAAAAGCAGGACAAGGAGTATATTGCCAATGCTGTAAGGACAATAGGTAATCTGCAGACTCATTCTCATTTCGGAGGCGAGTACTATCGTGATGAAAAAGGCATCGTGAAGCCAAAACTCCTTTATTATTATGCCGATGGAATTATGCCTGATTACAGTCATTATATTCAACTGATGAATGAAATAGGATATTCAGGCTATTTCACATTTGAACTTTGCCATACTCTGCTGAATGATGATAATTCATATTGTGGGATCGATTTTGTGCATGAACAGGTACAGATGGCAAGAGAATACATGGCCGGAATAATAAAATAACCGCATTGTTTTAGTGAAGTAAAAATATATGGATATTTCAGATGTAGGTGGAGTTTACAGAGGCTTTGCAAGTGATAATAATGCAGGAGTGCATCAACAGATACTTGACGAGTTACAGCTGGTAAACACAGGCCATGCACTCGGTTATGGCAATGATAAGTATACGGAAAAGGCTTATGCAACGTTCAGGGAAATATTTGGCAGTGAAACAGAGACTTTCTTTGTTTTTACAGGTACTGCTGCCAATGTGCTTGGTATCTCAGCAGCTTCCCGTTCATGGAATTCAATTGTAACTGCTTCTACTGCCCATATTGAGACTGATGAGTGCGGTGCTCCTGAAAAATTCACAGGATGTAAGGTTCTGACAGTAGATACTCCTGATGGTAAAATCACTCCCGGACTTGTTGAACGTCATCTTCATGGTTTTGGTTTTGAGCATCATGCACAGCCAAAGATTCTGTCAATAACTCAGACAACTGAAATGGGCACAGTCTATTCTCCAGATGAAATTAAAGTTCTGGCTGATCTTGCACACAAAAATGAGATGTTATTGCACATGGATGGTGCAAGGATTGCCAATGCTGCTGTTTCTCTTAATCTTCCATTCAGGGCATTTTCAACAGATTGCGGTGTAGATATTTTATCTTTTGGAGGGACAAAAAACGGTATGATGTTCGGCGAAGCTATATGTTTTCTGAAACCCGGTCTGACTGATGGTTTCAAGTATATCCGTAAGCAGGGAATGCAGCTGGCTTCCAAAATGCGCTTCATCTCTGCACAGTTCAATGCATATTTCAAGGAGGATCTGTGGAGGACATCAGCTGCACATGCCAATAAAATGGCTCAGATGCTTTACTTGAAGCTTAAAGCAATCAGGGGGCTAAGGATTACCCAGGAAGTGCAGGCTAACGCAATTTTTATTGTTATGCCAGTGGAAGTTGCGGAGAAACTTAAACAGAGTTATTTTTTTTATACATGGAATGAACAGTTGAGTGAATATCGTCTCATGACAAGCTGGGATACACAGGAGGAAGATATTGAATCATTTGTTAAACTGCTTGGGAAAGAGATTTCACATATTTGATTGAAAATTATACATACATTTAAAAATAAAGGCCGGATCTTACGAACCGGCCTTTTATATTCAACTTCAGTTGTTTTTACTTAAGTGTGAAGGTGATTGGAACCATATACCATACTGGTACAGGCTTACCACCCTGTTTGCCAGGCTTGAATGGAGGCAGGGAATTTACAACCCTGATAGCCTCTGCATCAAGCTCAGCATCAACGCCTTTCAGAATGCTGACCTGGCTGACACCACCCTTTGAAGTAACGCAGAAACGAACAATTACTCTACCCTGGATATTGTTTTCCTTTGCAATTTCAGGATACTGTGTGTGTTCTGCAATATACTTGAGAAGTTCTGCATCACCACCGGGGAACATAGGCATTTCCTCTACAACCACAAACGGAGTTGCTTCGGGATCTTCTTCCTGTACTTCTTCTTTTACCTCTGCAACAACCTCAACAACTTCTTCATCTTTAACCTCAATCTGAGCTTCATCAGCTGTCATAAGCTGAACCTGCTCTTCAGGTTTTACTGAGTCAACTACAACAGGCGGTACATATTTTGCCTGCTGAACTACATCAGATGGTGGAGGTGGAGGAGGAGGGGGAGGAGCAACAGTTTCATTCGGCTGATCCAGATTCTCCATTTTGATTTCTACCTGTCTCTCTGAACGTTTTGCCCTGTTCTCTGCAGCTTTCGCATTAAGATAAGGTGTAATGATTGCTGTAGCAAGGATAATTGTTCCGATGAGCAGTGATATAACTACGTTGCGATTGTATCTTTTACGCAAGCTGTAAGCTCCGTATTCCTTATTCCTTAATTCGAAGACAATGTCATCGAAGGCAGGTGCTTTATTGATTTCTTTTGCCATTTTTTAAAGGTTTACGGTTTAATTGGTTGCAGGTTTAGGAGCTGACTGGATACCGGCTGCGGTTTCCACCATTCTGACCTCATACCATGCAATCTTCATGAAGGTGTAACGTGCTATTCCACAGATATTCATTTCATCAAGAATATCCACGAAGTTGCCATAATTAGCGTTCTTATAAGCTTTTACCAGTACGATAGGACCTGTATCATCAACTTTTTTAAGCTGGCTGATAGCGCCACGAAGTGAGTCCTGGCTTATCTGTATCTTGCCTGCAACGACATCTTTCTGGAAGTCATCAATTTTTTTGGCAAGAGCTCTGTTACGCTCAAGAAGGAGTTTCCTGACACCGCCTGCACTGTAATCTGTCTCCATAAGAGGAGGAAGATTGTTGAAATCTTCAGGTTTAACAGCCCCGGGGTACCAGTAAAGCTTATTATCGGGACCGAGGATAATGTTAAGCGTACGGCTGGCGGAAATCTTTGGTGCATCCTGAGGTTTATTATCCTGCAGCTTTTCAGGCAAAATGATTTCCATCACTTTAGCTTTATTGAAAGCTGTGGTAAGCATAAAGAATGTAATCAGCAAACACATGAGGTCCACCATAGGAGTCATATCCATTCTTGGCGGATGTTTCTTGGCTTTCTTCTTCCCGCCTTTTCCTTTTTCCTCTACTATAACTTCTGCCATATTATTGCTGTATTTCCTCTAGGTTAATTTTAGCTGCTTCGAGACTTGTAATCAGATTGAATCTGTTTACATTCTTGTCCTGAAGAATGTCAAGGACTTTTTCAACTGTCTCAAAGGTCGTTTTGGAGTCACCCTTGATGCAGGCCTGGATGTTCGGGTTTACCTGACGGGCATATAGTATCCACATTGCCAGCTGATTATCTGCTGAATCAATAGGAATGCCTGTCTGCAAAGGATTTCTATCCTTTACACTTTTTGCATCAAGGAATTCTTTCATCTTATCCATCGGGACACCTATCGAGGAGGGGTATTTTTCAAATTCTCTCTGTTCTTCTTCTGTGAATTCAATACCATAACGTTTACCAATTTCAACAAGAATTTTTGGTCTGAATTTGGTAAGTGTATCTCCGCCGTTATCAAAATTCATGAAGACTTTTCCGTCTTGTGAAAGCAGGAAGGTCATCATGTTGAAGTCCGGTGTAGGTTTCTCTGAAATGGAAAAAGGAGTATCAACATTGGCCGGTTCGGTTTGCCTCATCTGTGCCGTAAGCAAAAGAAATGTCAATATAACACAGAATGTATCAACCATCGGCGTCATGTCGATATGTGGCGATTTTGTTGGTAATTTAATCTTTGGCATTACAGTTTTTCATTAAATTAATAAATCCAAAAGATAAATTCATCCTTAAACATTCTTAAGCGAAGCAGCGAAGTTCTGGGTAAGGCTGAAACCGGATTCGTCAATTTTGAAAGTATAATCGTCGATTGTTGTGCTGAAATAGTTGAAAGCAAGAATTGAAAGTGTTGAACCTGTGATACCGAATGCTGTATTTACAAGAGCTTCAGATATACCCTGTGAAAGAGCAAGAGCATCAGGAGCACCTGACTGTGCAAGAGCAGCAAATGCGCGGATCATACCAAGAACTGTTCCGATAAGACCGATAAGCACAGAGATTGATGCAAGAGTTGAGAAAATAACCATGTTCTTTGAAAGCATCGGAAGTTCAAGAGCTGTTGCTTCTTCAAATGATTTCTGAATTGAAAGGATCTTCTGGTCTTTTTCAAGTTCCTTGTCTTTCTGAAGGTCACGGTAACGTGCAAGACCTGCTTTCATTACGTTGGCAAGTGAACCTTTCTGTTTGTCACAAGCTTCAAGAGCTTCTTCAATCTTGTCTTCTGCAAGCAGACCCTGGAGCTGACGGACAAAAGTGTTTAACCTGCCCTTACCTTTAGCCCTTGAAAGAGTGATAGTTCTTTCAAAAACAAAGATAATAAGTACTAGAACACAAGTCATCAGAACAGGAACAATAAATCCTCCCTTGTAAATAATTCCAAGATAGTTACCTTCGAGAGCATGTCCTTTTGGATTACCACCTTCGAAGTTAACTGGGTTTCCCATTACATTGACAAACAACAAATAGGATACCACAAAAGCTATTAAAATAGCACTGGCTGCAAATATGTTCTGCAACACCTCTTTGAACGCACTTCCTTGTTTACTCATTTTTATCGATTTGTTTAGGTTTAAGATTTAACAAATTTTCTTTTCAATTTTGCAAATATACATTTATGTAATTCTTTTTTACAAGAAAAATCAATTTTATTTTGACAATGAAACATTGTAAACTCTTGATTTAGTAATCGGTATTTCCTGGCTGGTATAACCTTTTGCACTGATTATGAGTACTTCCGAACCTGCAGGGATCTCAAACTTATATTCACCCTTCTGGTTTGTCATGTTCTCGGCAGCTGTGTCCTTAACCCTTATTGAAGCATAGGCTACAGGGGCGCCTGAAGCAGCATCCTTAATAACTCCTTTTATCTCATTGGGATTGATCCCTTTTTTGACTGAAGATTCAAAATCTTTAAGATATGCTATCTGACCTTTTGCAGAGCTGTTATTTGGATCAAGAGCAAGTATTTTATTATATGCTTCAGCTGATTTAGCTATGTATGGCAATCTTCCTTCATTTGTCTTTTCAGCTCCTGCAAGTCTCAGTTCTATAAGTCCAAGGCCATTATACCCTCTGATCTGGTACTCTTTATTGTTTGGTGCAACATCTGTCAGTCGTTCATAGTAAGCTTTTGATGCATTATAGTTTTCCTGTGTCATGTAATAGTAACCCAGGAAACCAAGCGCTTCAGTAAGTTCTGATACGTATTTGATTGAATCCTTTGCAGATACTTCAACTACTTTTTCAAATTTTGGTTTTGCAAGACCAAGTTTTGTATCAGGATCAAGCTTTGAATATGTTCTTGCTATCCAGAGGTATGCAGGAACATAATCCGGTGCTGATTTTGCAACAAGGTTGAAAACTGAATCAGCGCTCTGGAATTTTTCGCCATTGTAGAACGCTCTTCCAACCTGCATATAATCTTCTTTTGCATCAGGTAGTTGTCCAAGAATTTTAGCAAGTGTCTTTGCAACACCTGTATAGTCCTTGTATGAGTTATATGCACCGGCAACTTCAGCAACAAGTGACCTGTCCCCGGGTTTAAGCTGCATCATCTTATCATAATTTGCGAAACCTTTTTTAACCTCTTCCATCATCGAGCTGTAAACTTTGTCAAGGCTGTCTGCCTTTGCTGTGTTTTTTGCTATTGCAGCACTCAGTTTAGCCTTATCAGCAGCAACCTTTACTGATGCAAGCCTTGATTTATCCTTCTCAACCTGTGCTCTCAGATCAGCTGCATCATCAGCGATTTTTGGAGCATTCTGGTTTTTCTTAATAAGGATCTTGGCCATGTAGTGATAGTCCTTAGGAATAATCCTTTCAGGTGCTACTGTGGCAAAAAGGGTTTCCATGTACGAATATGCCCTGTCATAATTCGGAGGATTCTTTTCAAATGATGAATAACCTGCAATACGGTTCATATAGGTTCTTGATTTATCAACCTTGAAGATATCCTCCACGTTTGTTATAACACCTTCATAATCCTTTGCATAGAAGAGAGCATTGACATATCTCACTTTTGCAGGTATGTTACCTTCCGTAAGCGCCAGATACTTTTCGAAATATTCCTTGGCTTGTGAATACCTTTGTGCAAGTGAGTATACCTGGCCTAATTCACGATAGGCTGGCGCATAATTAGCATTAAGTTCAATTGCCTGTTCAAAGTAAGGAATTGCAGCCTGTAGTGCACGTCCTTTTACATAAATGTTCCCGATTTTCATATTGGCGGTTGGTGACTGAGGATCAGCCATCTGTGCCTGGTTGTAAAATGAAATTGCCTTGGAACCGTCATTAAGCAAAATATAAATGTCGCCAGCAATAAGGTAAACATCCCTGTTTTTATTGTCAATCTTTATAGCTTCCCTAATAAGCGGTAATGCCTGCGAGGTATCAACTTTTTCCTCCTTTATATATGATTCGGCAATTTTGGCCAGTATAAATGCATAATCTTTTGCCGGCGGAACAATCTTCTTTATGTTTTTATAAGGAAGAAGGAAACTTTTTGCCTTTGCCCTGTATTCAACTGCCTTCTGATCATCACCCAGGAAGAAAGCTACCTTTGCAAGACCTACATAGTTAAGTGCATCATTGGCATTTGCCTCAACACCTTTCTGGTAGGCTTCTTTAGCCATATTTGCAGATACTGTCAGCGAGTTGGATATTGTGTCAGAAAAATAATCCTGAAGATAGTTCTCTCCTAAATAAAAATAATTCTTACTGTTTGAGGCATCCTTCTGTATCAGCTGTTTAAGCATCTCCTCGGCTTTGTCGAACTGTTCACTCCTAATCAATTGAATAGCAGAATTAAGATCCTGTGATCTTACAGTCGCGATCATCATCGTAAATAACACTACCAGTAGTGCAACTGGTTTCAGGTTAAAAAGTTTCATAGCTTCTGAATATTTGGTATCTGTTAATTATGTTCCCTGAAATAATGTCCAAATCTCTTAATTTATTTTCAATTTTTAAAATTATGGAATCTAAAATTATCTTAAAATTAATTAACTGCTTAATGTTTTATCTGTACGAGCCGGATTGGCATAGTTGCTGGAACAAGACCGGATTTTAATACTATTCTTTGTCCCTGTTCAGCACAGGCCCAGTTGATAAATCCCGAGCCCAGGCCCGAAAAAGTTTCTCTGGAGATAAGATAAATCTCACGAACAAAAGGATAGGATTTGTCATAAATAGACCCCTGATATGGCCTGTAATATGATCCATCATTCAGATATGGCTGGGATATAGCCAGAACATTTACTTTCTTAAGAAAACTCATGCTCTGTGAATCATCTTTATCACTTATCCAGTTTACACTTACAATACCAAGGGCATTTTTGTTCCTGCTTACAAAATCAATTACTTCAGGATTGCTGTTCACTGCAAAGAAATTTTCCGGCAAGGTATCCTTTATCTCAAATAACTCCTTGAAATACCTTATGTTGCCTGACTTGGTATTATCGAATATTACCTGAATATCTCCAAGCCTGGATTTCGGATCGACCTCATTCCAGTTATTTATTTTCCCCAGGAAAATGTCCTTTATAGTATTGTAATTTATTAATGTATCGGAATTAGCCCTGTTCGTTACAAGTGCAAGTGCATCGTATGCAAAAGTAGTTGTACGCGCAACTATTTGTGATTCACGTAAATGCTGAACCTGATAATCAGTAAGTTTCTTGCTTGTGACAATTACTTTTACTGAATCGTTCAGATAATCATTGATAACATCAAATTCCGGTTTATACTGAGGTGTTACTTTTGCACTCGTATACAGGCTTGTAAAGGTAAATACCTCTGTATCCAGAAGGGGCTGGAAGGATTCATCAACAGTGATTCTGATATTACCCCTTGTTGGTGTTTCATCAGGTATTTTTGTTCCTTTGTTACCACATGACGCAAAAAGTAAAATTCCTGCAACCAGAAGTGCTTTGGCAGTTTTCATTCCGGCAATTTGTTTGCTGTTTAATTTATAGTATGATGCCAATTTTGTTAGCCGGGCAATAATACTAATAAAATTCATATTTCTTGTTACTTTGTTCATAATCTGAAGCTGTTAATAATAATTTTCATTTTTATATTTCAGAACAAAGTACATGCCAATATCTGCATGAATAAATAAGGATTATTCAGTTTTCTTCATTTTTCCCATTCTTTGAAAAGAAAATTTCCTTAATCTGAACATATGATCTGAATGCTCTGTAGATTCCATAAAAAATGAATGTTGAGCCCATTATAACTATTACAGCTCTGTCAACAAACGAATTTTTAAAATAAAAAATGAAAAAGCACCCTACTCCGATATAAAACAGAACCATAAATACGGAGAAAATTGCTGATATCTGCTGCATAATCCTGTTCTCACCCATGTCTTTAAAATTTTGTGCCAAATAAACAAAAAATCAATTTATTATCAAAAGAAATATAGTAACTTTTACTTTTTACTTATATGTTAATTCTCTGATCATCAGCGATGAATCCCCGTAGCTCAGAAATCTGAATTTATTATCAATGGCATAACGGTATATTTCTTTCCATTTGCTGCCGCACCAGGCCGCAACAAGAAGAAGGAGAGTACTTCCAGGCTGATGAAAGTTTGTAATTATTCCGTCAACCATCCTGAACCGGTATCCGGGTATTATCATTAATTGGGTGCTGGCTTCAATTGAGTCAAGATTATATTTTTTCATATAATCCAGAATCGCTTCAATAGCCTCATTCGCTGTATAGCTGGTTTTTACCTTGTATGCTTCCCACTGCCCAAGGTGTATTGGTTCTCCATTCACAGTTTCCTGCTCCAGCATTTTGACACCTATCCAGTAAAGGCTTTCAAGAGTCCTGACTGATGTGGTCCCGACAGCTATTATATTTCCTTGTTTCTCATTAAGGCTTGTCAGGGTTGTCCTGTTGATATATATTTGTTCACTATGCATTTTGTGAAGCAGTGCATTGTCGGTTTTAACCGGTTGAAATGTTCCAGCACCGACATGCAGAGTTACTTCACAGCTTTTAATACCTTTGTCCTTCAGCCTGTCCAGAACTTTAGCGGTGAAGTGCAAACCTGCCGTGGGGGCGGCAACGGATCCTTTTACAGTGGCATAAATTGTCTGATACCTGCTGACATCATTTATATTGTCTTCTCTTCCTAAATATGGAGGGAGAGGAACATGGCCCTGTATTTCAAGAAGATCTGAAAAACTCAGATCCGTATTCGTCCATGAAAACCTTACTTCGCAGATATCATTATTTGTGTTGACTTTTTCAGCAGTGAGCAGATAGTCATTTCCTTCCACCCGGAAGGGAAGTTCTAATAATTCATTTTTCCATCTTTTGAGATTTCCTACAATGCATTTCCAGGTGACTGGTTTTTTAGAACTGAAAGATCTTTCATAATCTGCAGGATCGGCTGGCTCAAGGCATAATACTTCTATTTGAGCTCCTGAGTTCTTCCTGAACAATAGCCTTGCCCGTATAACACGTGAGTTGTTGAAAACCAGCAGCTTATCTGTAGGCATAAGATCGGGAAGCTTTGAAAATTCAGTGTCAGATATAATTCCGTTTTCTGAAACAAGCAGTTTTGACCGGTCCCTGTCATCCAATGGAAACCTGGCAATTCTATCATCTGGCAGATCGTATGTAAATTCATTGATATCCAGATTATTCAGCATGTCCGGCAATTTTTTGTCCGGACCCGGATTATTATTTCTGGTCATAAAAAATCAGTAAGGCATCAATCGCGCAAAAGTAGCTATAATAATAAGGTACTGGCAGGATTTTAAAAATTATTAACTTTGCAGGGCAGTATGACGTTCCATCGTTCCGCACCCGACAGCTGTCGGGAAGGCGGAAAGGAAAGTCCGGGCAATGCAGAGCACCATGCTTCCTAACGGGAAGATATCCGTGAGGGTATAGTAGTGTAACAGAAAAAAACCGTTCGCCAGCTGGCGGATAAGGGTGAAAAGGCGAGGTAAGAGCTCACCGGACCGGTTGGTGACAGCCGGTGCCGTACACCTGATGGATTGAAAGACCATGTATACCGGCGCTAAGGGCTGCTCGTCTGATGCCGGGGGGTAGGTCGTATGATCATCCCAGCAATGTGATGACAAGATAAATGATGGAAACTGTTTTGATTTCTCTTGAAGATAATAAAGCAGTACAGAATCCGGCTTACAGGAACACTGCAAAAGAAAAGAAGAGACACTGAAAAGCTGTCTCTTCCTTTTTTTATGTGCTCAGGATCTGAAAATGTCTCTTATTTTATTTTGAAAATGGAATCTTCCATTGGGATATCAACTTCAATCAGGTCAAAAGTTATAACACCTGCTTCCATACCGTTAGCCATGGCTGTGGTCTTTTTTGGCATAATAACTCCTTTGGTGTCAACATAATCAGTCATGTATGAATCGATGTTCATCGAGTTGCCCATCTGTTCAGCAACAGTGGAGGTCTTTACTATCAGTCCTGTTTTCTTATCAATGAACATGTAGATTGCATTTCCTGTTTCAGGTGTGATTTTCAGTTTATTGGCCGGACTTCCGTTCACATCCTCGGTACCTTCAAGTGTGACCTTTTTTTCTTTGTGATATGTGATGAGTTCATTTTTGAAAGCATTATTGTTCTGTACCTGTTTAAGCTGTTCTCCTGTAAGTTCAACAGGTTCGGCTGAACCCATCATCGGATTCATCGTATATCCTTTCTCGCCGTCAAATACCGATACCATGTCCATTCCGTTGAAACTGTATGTAACCTTGATCTTATTGGGATTCTTCATATACATTACCATTGGCATTTCCATACCCATGGCTGACATTTTTCCTGTAATTTTTATTGTTTTCACAGATGCAAGCTTGTCGGAGTTTGTTGCCGCAGAATACTGTTTAATTATATCATCAACCGACTGAGCATTAATTGAGATAAGTGCCAGAAAACCTGCAATTAGTAGAGTTAGCTTTTTCATGTTGTTAATTTTAAGTTGATTAAAAAGTTTTGATTGTATTGCGTATTGCACATAATTTCTTCAAAAGATCTTCCATTCCTGAGAGCCTTAGCATATTGGCTCCGTCTGATTTGGCAACTGAGGGATCGGGGTGTGTCTCAATAAAAATACCATCGGCGCCAACACTAATTGCTGCCTTCCCGATTGTTTCTATCATTTCAGGCTTTCCTCCTGATACACCTTCCTCCTGGTTGGGTTGCTGAAGAGAATGTGTTATGTCCATAATAACAGGGACACCTATTTTCTGCATCACGGGGATATTCCTGAAATCAACGACAAGGTCCTGATACCCGAACATGTTTCCCCTGTCTGTGAGCATAATATTATTATTTCCTGCTTCCTTTACTTTATCTACTGCAAACTTCATTGAAGCTCCTGACAGGAATTGCCCTTTCTTTATGTTAACACATTTTCCTGTCTTTGCAGCGGCTGTAAGCAGATCGGTCTGCCTGCAGAGAAATGCTGGTATCTGCAATACATCAACATATTCAGCAGCCATTGATGCTTCCTCCGGATTATGTATGTCAGTCACAACAGGCACTGAAAATTTTTCTCTCACATCAGCAAGTATTTTAAGGGCAGCTTCATCTCCGATACCTGTAAATGAGCTTCCTTTTGATCTGTTTGCCTTTCTGTACGACGATTTGAAAATCAGGGGAACTGAGTATTTGTCTGAGAGATGAATAAGCTTTTCTGCAGTTTCAAATACTATTTCCCTGCTTTCAACAACACACGGACCTGCAATCAATAAGAAATTGCCAGAATCAGTGAATTTTAAACCCGGAATTTTAATAGCAGCAATGGACATATCACACAAATTTAGAAATTATTTTTAATATTTATATATGCTTTTCCACATTGTTTCCATCCGTTTTCTTATTTCATCTTCCCGCTGGTTTTCACCTGGTTGATAAAAAACAGAACCTGAAATCTGCTCCGGAAGAAAATTGTCCTGAATAAAGTTTCCCGAAAAATTGTGGGCATATTTGTAATTTTTACCATAATCGAGTTCTTTCATAAGTTTGGTGGGAGCATTTCTTATATGTAAGGGAACAGGCAGATTGCCGGAAGTCCTTACACTCTCGGTAGCATTGTCAATTGCTGTAACTGACGAATTGCTTTTTGGTGAAGTGGCAAGGTAAATTGCTGCTTCGGAAAGGATTATCCTCGATTCAGGCCAGCCTATCACATTTATTGCTTCAAAGCATGACTGGGCAAGAAGCAGGGCATTGGGATTTGCAAGGCCTATGTCTTCTGCTGCAAGGATAAGCATCCTGCGGGCAATGAATTTAGGATCTTCACCTCCCTCGACCATCCTTGCAAGCCAGTATACAGCTGCATTAGGATCACTGCCCCTTATCGATTTAATGAATGCAGAGATTATATCATAATGCTGTTCTCCGCTCTTGTCATAAAGTGCAAGATTTTTCTGAACATGATTCAGGACCTTATCATTTGTTATAATGATACTGCCATTTCCTGTTTCTCCTGCTTCTGAATTGACAACAAGCTCAAGTGCATTATATAATTTCCTTGCATCTCCTCCAGATATGCGTATAAGGGCTTCATATTCATTAATTTGAATATCCATGCCTGACAGATAGGCATCTCTTTTAAGTGCCTGGTTCAGTAAAAGCACCAGTTCCTTTTCTTCAAGTGATTTCATTATGTATACCTGGCACCTTGAAAGGAGTGGTGATATTACTTCAAATGAGGGATTTTCAGTTGTAGCACCAATAAGTGTAATGATTCCCTGTTCAACTGCACCAAGAAGCGAATCCTGCTGTGATTTGTTAAACCGGTGTATTTCATCTATGAAAAGAATGGGATTAGGCTGGTTGAAAAATTGCTGTTTTTTTGCTTTTTCAATTGTCTCCCTGACATCTTTTACACCTGAATGAACAGCGCTAAGCTGAAAAAAAGGCCTTTTAAGCGACCTTGCAATTATTCCGGCCAGTGTAGTTTTACCAACTCCTGGTGGTCCCCATAATATAAAGGAGGGTATGTTTCCCTGATCAATTAGCCTTCTGAGTACAGAATCCCTGCCGACAAGATGTTCCTGCCCGAAGAATTCTTCAAGATCTTTGGGCCTTAATCTTTCGGCCAGTGGTTGATTGGCATGCATCTCTTGCATCTTTTCGCAAAAGTAATAAAACAAACTCCCAGCGATGTATATAATATACAGATATTTTCATTCCATATATTATAAATAGCTATAAATAAAGCAACTATTTGCGTTATGTTTTTGTCCTGTGGATAGTTTCAGTTTATTGTTGTTCAATTATTTTTAGTAAATTGCCTCGAAATTATTTTAATTACAAAAAATAAATTAATACATTTAACAATTGATTTATTAAGATTGGTTGTAATAGAATTACAGTTATTCTTATAGAATACATTCAGATAGATTCAGGTATGAAAAAATCTCTGCTTATTGTAATTATTATCCTGGCAGCAATTCTTATCCTGCCGTTAATAAATCTGATCCGATGGACTTTCCAGGAGAAGAAGCCAATGGATATAATTCTGGTTGATAAGACTGTTCCTGCTCTGGAACGTGAAAAACATAAGTCTTTCAGCTGGATTATGACTAATGAAAGATTTGTTAAAAAGGAAAATAAACAAAGCTATTCCTATAAAAAAGACTATTACGGTTTCTATCCTATAAGGCCCCTCAGAGAAAAGCAGTGGGGCAGAAATGATTACAGGCTTGCTGATATCCTTAATCTGGCAGATAAATCAGATGCTGTATATTTCGCTGATACTTACGGAGTTTTCTTTAACGACTGGTATAAGGGTATCAATAAAAGCAGAAAGTCAAGAAAACTATACGGAGGACTCAATAACAACGATTATCTCCTCATCAAAGAAATGAAGGACAGGAACAAGCTGATTGTTATGGAGTATAATTCATTTGATTATCCTACAGCACAATTTGAATCTGTCCGTACCCAGGAAAAACTTGGAATCTCATTTACCGGATGGACAGGTAAGTACTTTGCTTCTCTTGATACAACAATGCAGGACTTCCCGGTCTGGATGACTGCTATGTACCGGAAACAGTACAAAAAACCATGGAGCTTTACGAAATCAGGAATTGTAATCCTTAAAGAAAAAGAGATTATTGTGCTTGAAGAAGGAACTCATCTGAAGAGCTCCCTGCCAACTATTGTTTCTGATGAAACTGCTTGTAAGAATTATAACCTTGTATCACCTGTTGCCTTTGATCAGTGGTTCGATATTATTGACCCGCTTCAGAATAATGTTATTTCCAGGTTCAGTCTTGAAACAACTGCTCAGGGAGATACACTGCTTGCAGGAAGCTTCCTATCAAATGAGTTCCCTGCAGTAATACAGGATCAGGCACACAGAACATATTATTTCTCAGGTGATTTTGCACACATGGATATTCCTGTCTGGTCTTCCAGATTTATGGGTGTACACAAACTCAAGGGGATTCTTTATTCCGATAAACCGGAGGATATGAGGAGATTTTTCTGGCTCTATTACAGACCTCTTGTTAATGGTATATTCACTGAATACTACGAATCTATAAGTAAAAAATAAAATATTATATATACATGAATTGCTGAAAGGACATGCTGTTTTGCATGTCCTTGCTTTTTATAAGTAAAACCATGATATTATATGAAAGTTTCAGTCCTGCAACCCGATCTTGCCTGGGAAGATAAGTCACTTAATTTCTCACGACTGGAGAACCTTATTCTCCCTCTATACGGGAAGACTGACCTGATAATCCTGCCTGAATTATTCTCTACAGGCTTCACGATGAATACTGATCTTCTTGCTGAAGAACCTGAAAAAGAGACGTATAACTGGATGAGGGATGTTGCAAAGCGCTCAAATGCAGGTATTTGTGGCAGTTATATAATAAAGGAGGAGGATAATTATTATAACAGGTTTGTATTTGTCGAACCTGCAGGAAACTGCAGTGTGTATGATAAACGACACCTGTTTTCGCCCGGAGAGGAGAATCTTCATTTTTTTCCTGGTAATAACAGGTTGATATTCAATTTTAAAGGATTCAGAATTGCTCCATATATTTGTTACGATTTAAGATTTCCTGTTTGGAGCAGGAATAAAAATGACACTGACCTTATTATATATGTAGCCAATTGGCCATCATCAAGGAAGAACGCGTGGAATATTCTGCTTAAAGCGAGGGCTATTGAAAATCAGTGTTTCGTTGCAGCTTCGAACAGGATTGGTACTGATGGCATGGGACTGCATTATTCAGGTGATTCAGTCATAATTGATCCGAGGGGAGAGGTAATTGCTGCTGCAGACAATGGACCTGAACAGTCTGTCACAGCTGATCTGTCATTAAATGAGCTGAACAAATTCAGAAATAAATTCCCCGTTTTTAAGGATTCTGACAGTTTTACAATTAATCCCTGAGCATCAGCCATCAGCTATCAGCTATAAGCCCTTCGCCCTCCCGATAGCTCCTAAAATCCGCATGTTTGATTTGATAATAGATTTTGAAGCTATCCAAAACAAAAGTATGATGATTTTGCTATTGGTTTTATCGTTTTAACCAATTTTGTAGAACTATTTCCTATAATTTATCTTCATAAATCACTTGATGATGCTTGTTTTTTAACTTTCAGGCATACTTTACCCATGCTGCTGAGCAACTTATAATATTATCAATACCGTTATTGAGATTAAATATCAGGTTGAGAAGCGTAATTTTCCATATACTTTCAGATAGTTTTGCCTGGATCTTTTAATCCATTTTGCTGGAAGGATAATGAACCGGAACAAGAACTTCTTAACTCTGAAGTTAGGCTTTAATGAGTTAGTTTTTTCAGAGAAGTATCTGATAATATTATGATACAGGTTTCTGCAAATGGCTGTAATGTACAAAAATACAGTGTTCTGGCTTAATTTAGAGAAAGGCATACAATTCCAGCCAAAATCATTTTTAAGTATATCAAACTGCTTTTCCATATTTCCCCGATGATTGTAGAATCGAGCTATTTCAGCAGCACTCCACTGGAAATTATTTGTAAGTATAGCCCGATACTGGTAATGATCTTGTGTAAAAAGGTTAAGTTGGCCATCACTGGTTGGTTTTCTTTTAACAATCAATCTATATTCCTCAAAGGCCATTTTATTTCTTCTTGCTTGTTTTTGAAAAGGATTTATGGTTAATTCTCCTATTTCTATTGTTTCATTGGCAGTATCTGTAATAGACTCCCATTTGCTGATCTGAGAATAGTATTTTTCAATATAACTATTCCTGCATCCAATGTAAAAATTATTCACTTCTTCTTTCAAAAGGTTTATAACATCAAATTGATAAGAAGCTGCATCTGCTCTAAAATGGTCAGCTTTTCTTATCCCTTTTGATTTGAGCAGAGTAAATATGCGCTCCAGAGTATCTGTCTGAAACGACTTTGCATCACTGTTTCCATTCCTGTTTTCAATATATAATACCTGCTCTTCATTAAGCGTGCATACACCAGGCTGATATCCATGATTTCTTTTATAAGTCATCTTACTGTCACTTTTCTCCGTGAAGAGTATAGTATTATCATAATCAAGGGTAATCTCATCTTTTGAAAAAGCTCCAAGTTTTTCAAGTAATGACACATTTAATGCCTCCAATTTTGAGTTCCTGTTATAGCTATGCTCCACGATTCCTCGTTTGGTAAAACATTGGTTGCTCTCTTCAGATAACTCCTTAAGCCTTTTCAAAACAGTGTCTGAACTTGGCAAATTAACAAATGGATTCTTTGCAAAATGAGTTTTCAGATGTAATTGTAAATCTTCTATGCAATCACCACCACACAGATAAATACTTAATATTGAATATATTATATCTTTCCAGCTATAGACACTCTGATTGGCTAGCTGTGGAAAATGTTTATCGAATAACTCATCGAGATTACCTTCTTCAAGGTATTTAAAAACAAAATTTATTCCTCCAAATGCGGATATTGTGCTACAATTTTGTACTTTCATCATTGGTATTTTGTGCAACACCAATTTAGGTGAAAATGCTATGGCTGTAAAATTTTAATTAT
>JAKLDT010000230.1 GCA_022703405.1 Bacteroidota bacterium
CAGCTGATGGTTATTCGACTATCTTCAAAATGCTCGGAAACAGGTTCGGGAATAATGAAACCCGGGAGCCTTATGAAAAATGGCCGCTGTTTCCTTCGCTTATCTTTGTTTCGCTCGGTGTAAACCGACGTTTCGATGAAATACCGTGGTCAGTCTCCGGCCTGACCTTTCAACTTAAGGAACCTTTAATTGTTGGTGACAGGATAAGAGACAAAATCAGCCTGCACATTTACAATCACGATGAATCGCTTGCCCCGGCAGGTAAAACAGCAATCACAATAATGATGGGCACAGATTATGACTACTGGAAGAAAATTTCAGAAAACAGGACTGAATACCTGACAGCAAAAAATGCTGTATATGAGACAATTATTAAAATTATTGAGCAACGTTTTCCGGGAATAAGTTCTCAGATTGAAGTATATGATGTGGCTACTCCACTTACTTTCGAACGCTATACCGGAAACTGGAAAGGCAGTTTTGAAGGCTGGCTCATAACACCGGAAAATTCATACACACTGATGAAACCGATGTCGCAGACTATTCCCGGGTTAAGGAATTTCTACATGTGCGGTCAATGGGTGGAACCCGGAGGCGGACTTCCCACTGCAGTTATGTCAGGTAAAAGACTCATCAAAAAACTTTGCAGGGATGAGGGGATCAGGTTCAGTACAAGTCTGAAAGGTGGCTTGTAACACTGTAATTACGGTAAAATGCATGAAGATAAAATCCGTTCCTTGCCAAATCAGGAATTACTCTGCCTGGCATGAGAAAAACATTGTCAGCTTAAATTGTCAGCTGACTGAATATTGTATTTAAGTTTAGCCTCAGCAACAGTTTTCCGGAATATATCCTCGAGTACGGGATTAACGCCTTTCAATCCTTCAAAAACCTGCTCAGCCCAGCTTATATATTCAAGTATCCTGTCGTTGCTCCACCATCCCGGAGGATCTATAATTATATCCCTAAGATTGGTGATCTTGTCTGCAATTTTAAGTTTCTTCGCCCTTAGCGACTTATTGTTGGCATGTTCAACCTGAAGCTGTTTCCTGACCTTTTTCTCAAGGGTTTTGTCATCGGTAACTTCCATTGTGAGAGCCAGTATCTCATCTCCGAAAATCCCTGAGATTTCACTCATCAGCTCCGTCCTTTCCTCTGCAGAACTGACTGTATCCTCGATTACATCATGAAGCACGGCAGCAGTAAGCAATACCGGGTCAGTCTCTCCACCCTCATTTGCAAGAAGGCTTGCAACCTGTATGGGATGATTGATAAACGGTATATTCCGTGTTCCTTTCCTTTTCTGCGTCCTGTGCCTGTGAGAGGCATACTCAAGAGCTTTAAGTAGTTGAGCTGAGCCTGTCATTTGCTTAATATTTTACTTTTCACTTTGCCTGGAAAAGAGAAGTCTCCCTCAGGTTATGAGCCCCTCGTGATGTAACTGCCGGATTAACATCAAGCTTAAGCAGGCTCTTCATATTCCCTATCTCCATGGCTGTCAGATACACAAGCTTTGTAACCTTGAGGAATTTTGTATAATCAATATACTCACAGGCATCCCTGTAGGTGTGATAATCATCTGTAAAACCGCAGAAGAACCAGACTGAAGGAATGCCAAAACGGATAAAGGGGTAATGGTCGCTTCTGAAATAAACTCTTTGAGGATGTGTCAGATTTGAATACCTGTAGTCAAAGCCAATATTCAGAGCCGGATTCCTGTTGGCTTTTTTAATGGCGCCATCCAATTCTGTGCTGAGGAGATCAGATGCTACAAGAAATAATGAATCGGGATTATTACGGCCAAGCATATCCATGTCGAGACAGGCGCTGATTTTTTCAGGTGGAACGGGACAGTTATTAATAAAATAATGTGAACCGTTCATTCCCTGCTCTTCACCTGTAACCCAGGCAAGGATCACAGAGCGTTTTGGCCTGTCGGTCAGCAGAGCCTGCCCAATTTCCAGGAGTGCCACTGCAGCTGTTCCGTTATCATCAGCAGCCGGTATAATCTCACCATCATCTATCCCCCTGCCGTCGTGATGTCCGCAAATTACAACATACTCATTCTTCAGAACAGGATCTGAGCCTTCAACAACAGCTATAACATTCCGTGAACTTGCCTTATAAGTTTCAAGTTCAACATCAAGCTTTGCAAAAGTCTCCGGATACTCCCTGAATGACAACTGATTACCCGCCCTGACTGTGCTGAAATATCCGGCAATTTCAGTCTCAGTAACACCCAGCAGTACGGCAGCCATGGCATGATTTATTTCAGCAAGTGTAAATGGGATCTGTGGTCTTGTCTGCTGCGAAGGATCATTGGAAGGATTGGTGAAACTGGTCTTCTGTGAATCGTATTTTGTTCCCAGCCGTCCTGTCGGAATATAATCATAGAATCCGGAAGGGCTGCTTATCCTTTGCTGCTTTTCAGGGCTTACTATTGAAAAAATAGCTGAAGCACCCTTTTCCCGCAATCTTGTCACTCTTTCGCTCATACGGGAAGTAAGGTATGGACTCTGCTTATTATTAACTGAAGGGCTGACATCATCAATCAGGACAACGATCTTATTTCTGAGATCATGATCTCCGGTTTCCTGATCTGATCCTGTTCCTGCAAAGACAATATTGCCGGAATATGTACCGCCTGTTGTAAAGTTGCCGCCAAATGACTTCCCGAAATAATATATAGTTTCACTGCCTTTGCCTGTAACTCTGATCCTCGTATTCGGAACTGAGACGGCAGTTACGGTTACCGGCACTTCCTGATAGAATGAACCGTCCTTAAGCAAAGGCTTGAGTCCGTTATGCGAAGCCCAGTTACCAATATAAACTGTGGCAATTTCAAGTTCATGTGAGGGAGTCTCCCTTCCCCTGAACTCTCTTGCACCTAAAAAATCAAGATGGTATTTCAGTTCCTGCCCGGTTATTGTTTTAACACCCTTCGACTGTGAGTGAACAAGAGGGAGTCCGCATGTAAGAAAAACAAAGCAAAAGCATGATGTAAAAAAAATGGTCCGTTTCATCATTCAGGTTTTTTAAACACATAAAAATAGAAAAAAAAGGCCCCTTTTCAGAGGCCGCGATAATATTTACCATTATCCCTGCTATTTCCTTTCATACACCATTGTTGTTGTTCTGTCTCCGTTTGGAGTCGACATGGTTGAATTTATGGTAATTGTCCTGGGATCCGTAATTGTCCATACCTCCGTGGAATTCATTGTCCGGCTTTCACCGTTCATATTGAAGGTTCTGGATGTTTTTATTGTAAGAATTTTGCTATCAGCCGACCATGATGCAACTGATTTGCTATCGCCTCTCGGAGAAGTATTCACACTCTCTTTTCCGTCGAGTGTATATTTCATGGTGCTGTTTATTGTCTGTCCGTCACGAGTTGTGAATGACCTGTCGACAGTAAGGGCATTACCCTCCTGTTTTGCAGTGAAGTCTCCGCCACCCATCCTGGGACCGTCTCCCATTGTGCTTTTATCGGCATTCAGCGTCCAGCTTCCTGTAAAATCAATCTTTCCTGCCTGGGCTGAAGTCACAAGCGGTAAAGCCAGAACTGCTATCATAATTAATGAAAGCAGTCTCACATTATTCCTTACATCTATTAATGTTTTCATTTTTTAATATTAACAGGGTTAAACAGTGTATAGACAAAGCATATTCAGGATTTATTCCGCTTCCTGAAATATAAATTCTTCAATTCTTCCTACAGGCAGCCAGTCGTCCATATTTACAAATTCGTTTTTCCTGAATCTGACCGGATTTACAGGGATTATATTTTCGAGACCAACTAGAACAAGGTACCTTTTACCTGCCATTTTATCAAACAGCCTGTCAGGCAGCTGCAGTTTATCCTGATTTCTGATTATTGTCTCAAAAGACTCTTCAACTGTTAACACATCAGAGCAGAAGACAGAGGAAACTGTCCCTTTTGCCCTTATCATACAATCATTATTATTGTTCACAAAATACAGAATATCTCCCTGGCTTACCCTTCCATGAGGCATCTTCTGCCCCTGTGCAGCCCTGATTATCATCGTTTTATTTCCTTTAAGAAGGTTATCAATTTCCTTTGACCGGGCATCCAGAAAAACAATATGGTCCATTTCGGTTAATTAGGGTTATTTGTACATATAGACGGTCAACTGAAACAAATGTGACACTTTTCCGTAAAAAAATTGGTTAATACCGGGTTAATGGCGTGTTAATGCCCGGCAAACAGAACCTTAAATACCGCTTACAGATTGAAAAATCTTCACCAGAATTAAAGACTACTAGTTATAAAATTTATGTTATCAGTTAATTTTCAATAAAAAATTGACTTAATCCTGATTATGGCGTAACTTTGGTATAGTTCTTTCACAATTAATACCAGTCGTCATGAAAAACATCATGTCATTCCTGATTGTTGTGGCTGTTATCTCACTGCAGATCAACG
>JAKLDT010000231.1 GCA_022703405.1 Bacteroidota bacterium
AGACAGCTTGTGTTGAAAAAGTATTTTATGGTACAGATTATCATTCACATCTCGGAACCAAAAGGGCGGGGATGGTTTTCTATACCCCCGAAAAAGGTTTCAGAAGATCAATCCACAGCATAGAAAATTCATATTTCAGGAATAAATTTGAACCGGAACTAATTGAGTTTTCAGGCAATGCCGGTATGGGTGTGATAAGCGATACAGATCCACAGCCTATTCTTTTCAATTCACATCTTGGGAGGTTTGCAATTGTAACTGTCAGCAGGCTTGTAAATATTGCTGAGCTGGAAGTACAGCTTCTGAAGATGAAAAAACACCTTACTGAGAATTTTGAAGGGAACATAAATCCGACTGAAGTAATTGCAAACCTGATATGTGAAAAGGATAGTTTTATCGAGGGAATCGAAAATGTATTTCAAAAAATAAAAGGTTCCTGTTCGCTTATGATACTAACAGAGAACTGTATTATTGCAGCGAGAGATAAGTATGGGCGGACACCTGTTGTAATCGGCAAAAATGAAGAAGGCTTTGCTGTCGCATCAGAATCCTGTGCTTTTCCGAATACCGGTTTCGAGCTTGAATATTATCTGGCTCCGGGTGAGATAGTCAGGATAGATTCAGATTCTTACACACAAATCAGGAAGCCAGGAGACAAAATGCAGATATGCTCGTTTCTCTGGGTATATTATGGCTATCCGCCTTCATATTATGAAGGAATTAATGTTGATGAATGCAGATATAAATGTGGTGCCACACTTGCAAGAAAAGACAGTGTGGAAGCAGATTTTGTTTGTGGAATCCCTGATTCAGGTGTAGGGCATGCAGTTGGGTATGGTAACGAAAAGCAGATTCCGTATAAAAGGGCATACTCAAAGTATACACCAACCTGGCCCAGGAGTTTCATGCCTCAGTATCAGGGACAAAGAGACCTGGTGGCTAAAATGAAGCTTATTCCCAACAAAGCTGTTATAAATGGCAGGAAAATGGTTTTTCTTGATGACAGCATAGTGAGGGGAACCCAGTTAAAGGACAATACACAGGACCTCAGGGAATCGGGGGCCGCTGAGATTCACATGAGAATTGCCTGTCCGCCGCTCCTGTTTCCCTGCGAATTTCTGAACTTCTCCGAGTCAAGATCTATTCTGGAACTTGCCGGAAGAAAGGCAATTGAGCAGCTTGGGGGAGATGAAAGTGAGATAAGGGAATATGCTGATCCGGATTCGGACAAACACAAGGCAATGGTTAAGCAGATAGCGAAAAATCTTAATCTGGATTCTCTTGTATATCAGCGGCTTGATGACCTGGTTGAGGCTATAGGGCTTCCAAAGGAAAAGCTGTGCACCCATTGCTGGGACGGATCAAGCTATTTTTGATGGCAGAGCAATTCACTGCAACCCAAGTCTGTTCCTTACTGTTTTATCACTGAGTTTTTCCCTGGTAGACCTGTATCCCAGATCAAATAGTTCAACAGCTTTTCCGGGGTCAAGAATTCCATAATTCCGAAGTTCGGGAGAGGCTACCAACAGATCAAATTTTCCGGCTTTGTCTTTAGCTTCTTTTGTCATGTTAAGCATAAAAGTTCTTTCTGCAATGTTGATAAGGCCGCTTACCTTTTCAACATAGCCGACAGGATTTACAAAGGAACCGAACATCCTTGAGCAATATTTTTCGATAGGTGCAACCGGCAGATTATCAGTAATGCCGCCGTCAAGATACTGAACTCCGTTAATCAGAACAGGCTGAAATAGTACAGGAATACTCATTGATGCAACAACCCTTTCGATAATTTCTCCCTTATTAAAATAAACTGCGGTTCCGTTATTTATATCAGTTGCCGCGGCAAAGAAAGGAATTTCCAGGTCTTCGAAGCGTTTTGCCCTAAGATGGGACTGCAGCAGTTTAATTATGCCCGAGATCTGTAAAAGTCCTTCCCGGGGAAGTGTGGGGCGCATATAATCAAGCCTGCTGCCGGTATTAAAAATATCCAGTATTTCCCCTGGTTTATATCCGTCAGCAATCATAACGCCAACCAGAGCTCCCGCGCTGGTTCCTGAGATAACATCAGGGAAAATTCCTTCCTCGTTCAAGGCCTGAATAAATCCAAGATGTGCAAAACCCCTCGCACCACCACCGCTGAGAACCAGGCCGGTTTTGATATTGTCCATTGTCATAAGATTGTTGTCCTGATCAGATATTTATAATACTCACAAGAAGCCAGAGATTAAAGAATGTTACAAGCCCTGTTATAAGCCACAGCATAATCTGCGTTGAGAAAGAATTAACATATTTCCCCATCACTTTCGGAGAAGAAGTGAGATATACCTGCATTGCAACAGTAAAAGGAAGCTGAATACTCAGAAAGACCTGCGACAATATCAGGCCTTTAAACGGGTCCTTCACGAAGAAAATAAGCAAAAGAGCTCCAAGAAGTGAAACAAGAACACCTATTCTGGAATGGTTATCCTTAATATCATAAGGCTCCTTATACATTCCTGAAACAATTGATCCTCCGGCCATTCCTGATGTTATTGTGGAAGCAATGCCTGATAGCAGCAGGGCAAGGGCAAAAACAACAGAAGCATTATTACCGAGAAGGGGCCGGAGAAGACTCTCCGCCTGCTGAATCTCGCTTACCTTAATGCCGTTTTTGAAAAAGGCTGAGGCAGCAAGAAGTATCATTGCACTGTTTATTGCCCATCCGACCAGCATTGAAAGCAGGGTGTCGGCGAACTCGAATTTTAATTGTTTCCTTATAATTTTGTCATCCTGCAGGTTCCATTGCCGGCTCTGTATTACTTCAGAATGCAGAAACAGGTTATGAGGCATAATTACTGCGCCAAGTATACTCATTAACAGCAATATGGAACCTTCCGGCACTGATGGTTTTACCCAGGCCACACCTGCCTGTGCCCAGTCTATATCAACAAGGAATAATTCATACAGGAAAGAAAGACCGATCAGTGAAACAAATCCTATAATCCATTTTTCAATTTTCTGGTACGAGTTTGAAAAAAGCATGATTACGACAAAGACTGTTACAAGTACAGCTCCGATTCTAAGGGGGACATCAAACAGCATTTGAAGAGCGATTGATGCTCCCAGAATTTCAGCAAAAGAAGTTGACACAGAAGCAATTACAGCAAAAGCGAGTGAAGCTTTTGAAATTTTCCCGGGAAGATAAATTGTTGCAGCTTCTGACAGGCAAAAGCCTGTGGCTATACCCAGATGAGCCACATTATGCTGAAGAACTATCAGCATTATTGTCGAAAGGGATACCACCCATAAAAGCGTATATCCGTAATCTGAACCTGATGCGATATTTGCAGCCCAGTTGCCGGGATCTGTAAATCCTACAGTTACCAGAAGCCCCGGACCAATATACTTCAGGATATCAAGACCACCGTAAACAGGAGAGTGATCTTTCCTTTTGAGGTCTTTCAGGAATTCGGGAAGATTGAATATGTTTTTGATATTCAGCATAGATTCTACTGTCTGATATCCGACTTTTTTGCCAGTTTAATGACAAATATAATATGAAATAGTGTTCTTTAAGCAAATCGAAGCAGGGCTTAATTTGTCGATTTGTTATAATTTTGCCGGCAAAAAGAAAATGCAGTTTATTCTGATTGCCTATGATGGCACTGATAGTGATGCACTTGAAAGAAGGTTGAAAGTAAGGCAGGAGCATCTTGCGAAAATCGAAAAGATGAAGGAAAAGGGGGAATTCATTGCCGGAGGTGCGATACTTGATGATAATGGAAAGATGACCGGCTCCATGATAGTATATGAATTTCCCGACAGGAAAACGCTTGATGACCGTCTCAGAGATGAGCCATATTTCACAACAGGTGTCTGGAAGCATGTTGAAATTAAGCCATTCCGTATGGCAGTTATGAAGCAATGAAGGAGAAACTTATCTGGAAATTCAGACCGGCTGTTGACAAGAAAGTCCTCATGTTTCTGGCTGGAGCCATGTGGTGTGGTGTCGGATTTATGCTTCTCCGGTATTCTGTTGTGTGGCTTACAGCTGACAAACCGGGGATAATGCTTATTTACGGATCGCTTGGGATTCTTGCTTCACTTCCGATATATTATTATGGTTTTTCCCGTCTTGCCGAAAAAAATCTCATAAGGCTTATGCCCTTAAAGGAAAAGCGATGTGCTTTTTCCTTCATTACATGGAAGAGCTATCTTATTGTACCTGTAATGATTTCACTGGGATTATTTTTGCGTAATTCTTCAATTGCCAGGGAGCACTTATCTGTAATTTACACGGGAATTGGCCTGGGT
>JAKLDT010000232.1 GCA_022703405.1 Bacteroidota bacterium
TGAAACTGCAGAGTCGATATTAACAAGCTTACCAGCTTCACGTTTCTGGAGATAGAATGTGATACTGTCTGATCCATCTATTTTTCCCTTGACGAGGTAATGATTTTCTGAAGAGCATGAAGCCAGAAGTAAAAGTACTGAGAGCAGATAAACAATCTTTTTCATTTTATAAATCTTTGAATGTATAACCGTTTATGGTTTAAAAAGTTCGTGCAAATATAAGGAAAAATCAACATCCTCTTCCGCTGCAGTATTTATCTATCAGTATTTTGGCAGCTTTATACGAGGTAATTGAACCTTCAAAAAGTTTCTTCTCGACTTCTGCCTTAAGAATCCTTATTTCAGGATCGTTATAGAAGTTGCCTGTAAGGTACTCTGAGATTGTATCATGCATCCTCAGAACAGACTGTTGCTTCCTGAGATCACTGAAGAAACCTGATTCTGTGGTGAATTTGTAATATTCTGTTATTGAATCCCATAGTTCCCTGATACCCTCATTCATACGTGCTGAGCATGTCTGCACCCTTGGTTTCCAGCCTGAGGGATTGGGAGGAAACAGGTGGAGTGCGTTTTCATACAGGCCTCTGGCGGTAAGAGCATTCATTTTATTCTGGCCGTCGGCTTTTGTAATTGCTATTATATCAGCCATTTCCATTATGCCTCTTTTTATTCCCTGCAGCTCATCACCGGCACCGGCAAGCATTAGCAGGAGAAACACATCAACCATTGAATGCACACTTGTTTCAGACTGCCCTACCCCGACTGTTTCAACAAGTATTGTATCGAAACCTGCTGCTTCACAAAGGATAATTGTCTCTCGCGTTTTTCTGGCCACTCCGCCAAGTGTTCCCGCTGAAGGAGAAGGCCGTATATAGGCATCGGGATGTACACTGAGCTGTTCCATTCTTGTCTTGTCGCCCAGTATGCTTCCTTTTGTCTTTGCACTGCTTGGATCTATGGCGAGGACGGCAGGCTTGCGTCCCTGTTGTATCAGATAAAGACCAAAGCTTTCAATAAAAGTACTTTTCCCTGCTCCGGGAACTCCGGTTATTCCTATCCTGAGAGAGTTTGAGCTGTACTGAAGGCACCTTTCAATAATAAGCTGGGCTTCTTCATTGTGTTTTGGCAGGGAACTCTCGATAAGTGTTATTGCCTGGCTGAGCACTGTCCGGTTTCCTGACAGAATACCGTCAACAAAATCCTCAACCTTGTATTTTCTTTTGCTTCTGAGAGCCGCTTTTTTCAGAAGATCGGGATTTATGCTTGGAGGCTGGCTGATTCCCTGCTGCACATTTAGTGCGCTTTTATTTTCCTTTTCCATATTTCAGCCCCTAAATTACAAAAAAAGGGTGTAAGACAGCATGTCCACACCCTTAGTATTTGCTTATTAAGTCTTTACTTAGTTGCTGTAGGCTGCTCAACTTCAGCATTAATCATAAGTACTATTTCGGAATTTTTCGGATCGTTTGTATAAACATAGATTGCCTTTGTAACCTTACCCTTATATCCGCCGGAGCTGAAAGTAGCTTTGATTGAGCTTGACTCGCCCGGCTTTATGCCTACTCCCTGGTTACCCTGCTGTACTGCTGTACATCCGCATGTGGAACGGATATGCCTGATTACCAGATCACGTTTACCTTCATTTTTGAATTTGAATTCTACTTCATTCTGGGTTGATCCTTTTATTTTACCAAGATCAAAAGTATTTGAGGAAATCCTGAATACTGGGGCATTAAGCATGTCTTCCTTTGAAAGGCCTGAAAAATCTTCCACAAGATTAGCTGAGATATAATAATATACATTCTCCTGGGCCACATCATTAACCTTCATCCTGATCATATCGCTTACGTTTCCCCATCCGGCATTTTTAGTGGCATCATAGCTTCCTTCAACAAGTCCTTTCTGACCAGGCTTAAGAACCTCAGGGCTTATCCTGAGTGAAAGGTGGGCAGGAAGATTAAGGAATTCAACCTTTGCATCCTTGTCAGAGGTATTTACTATCTGCATAACCCTTATTTTCTTTTCTGTCTTCTTGATATTGGTGAAAGCCATGTGATTGCTTTCAAACCTCACACCTGCAACCGGGAAGGTAAACAATTCCTCAATAGTTTTCTCACGTGGCATTACCTCTCCCTTTATAGTCAGGACAACAACAGAATTCTGTGAATTGCTGTAAACAGAAAGAGTCTTGTTAAACGGACCCGGTCTGTCTTTAGGATCATATATTGCTGTTATTTTTCCCTGTCCGCCGGCAGGTATAGGTGACCGTGTCCATTCAGGTGTGGTACAACCGCATGAAGCAACAATATTCTGAATAACAAGAGGATCAGTACCTATATTTTTCACAACGAAATCATAAGTCTGCCTTCCTGCCTCTTCCTTGAATTTACCAAAATCATGTTCTGTTTCAAGCAGCTGCATCTTTGACTGAGCCTGCTGTGCATTCAGTGACATAACAAAGGCCACGCAGGCAAGCAATAAAACTATTCTTTTCATATTCATGTTATTTTAACGCTTTATGAAGATTTGCAAAATTACTAATTTTTAAAGTCCGCTATTCCCTAATAACAAAATCTTTGAAGGATTAGTTGCATCACAAGGTGCAAAAACCAGACCGAAAAATATTTTTCTACTTAAAACAATAAAAAATTAAACTTTGAACGTTTTATAATGTTTAAAGTAAGATTATCATTAGTTTTGCCTTCCGGACTTATTGTTTGGAATAGTATTTGTTGCAAATAATGATCCGGAAACGTCAGTAATTTAAGATGGCTTTTATAAGAAAACTAATATTTTCCACTATCGCCATTCTTCTGTATATCAATGCAGAAGGACAGTTCTACAACGGCCATCAGATGACCTTCGGCAAAAACAAGGTTCAATACTTCGACTATTACTGGCAGTATTACCGCTTCGATGATTTTGATTGCTACTTCAACGAGTATGGTCGCGACATAGCCCAGTTCACTGCAAACTATGCCATGAAAAAGCTCGAAGAGATAGAAGATTACTTCGACTATACTCTTGAGAAAAGGATGATCTTCATCATATACAACAAAAGCGCCGAATACAAGCAATCAAATATCGGCCTTGTCACATTTGATGAAGATTCGTATAACATAGGCGGTTTCAGCAGGATAATAAAGAACAAGGTCATGCTCTATTATGAGGGTGACCATATTGCATTCCAGAACCAGATAGCTGCTTCAATTGCGGAAGTTGTTATAAACGAAATGCTTTACAATGCCGAGACACGCGACAGGGTGTCAAGTTCACAGACTATCAACATGCCCGACTGGTATATAAAGGGCCTGATAAAATATTCCTCCCACAGGTGGGACTATGAAGCTGAAAACAGGGTTAAGGACGGGCTGAAATCAGGCAAGTACCGCAATATAAACAACCTTGAATATGAGGACGCTGTTGATGCCGGCCAGTCATTCTGGAGATTCATAGGCAAGGAATATGGCGATGCAATTATCCCGAACATCCTGTACCTGACAAAAATATACAAGAATATAGACGATGGTTTTCAATATGTTATTGGCAAGGATCTCAAAGAACTGCTGAAGGACTGGAAAGAATTCTACAGGGAAACTTACGCTGAAGACAAAGCCCTTCCGGGAGATGATGGAAAAACTATCAGGAAATCACGCAAGGATCAGATCATCCAGCAGGTAAAGGTCAGTCCCGGAGGAGATTATATAGCATACGTAACAAACGACTGGGGACGAAAACGGATCTGGCTCTATAATAATGCTACCGGGAAACAGAAGATAATATTCAGGAAGGAACCAAAATTTGAACAGTTCACCGATGCTACTTACCCGGTTATTGCATGGCACCCCAATGGCAGGATTTTAACCTTTGTGAACGAAGAAAAGGCAGAGCTTAAAATGTACTTTTACCGCCTTAATGAAAAAACAACAGAAACGAGGAACCTTCTTTACTTTGACAAAATCCTTGATTTCTCCTATTCTCCCGAAGGTTCAAGGCTTGTTCTTTCAGCCGTTAAGGATGGTATAACAGACATTTATATCCATACAATTTCATCCGGCACAAATGAACAGATAACAAGAGACGTGCCTGATGACCTTAATCCGTCATTTCTGAAAGACTCACCCGGTGAAATCATATTTTCATCGAACAGGCTTTCGGATACTCTTGTAAATGATGCAAGTCCTTTTGAAAAACCCGGAAGTGTATATGATTTATTCACATACAACCTGAACAAAAGAAACAATGTTCTTACAAGGCTGCCTGAAGACAGGTTTACTGACAGGTT
>JAKLDT010000233.1 GCA_022703405.1 Bacteroidota bacterium
CGCTGAAGTACAGGGATCTGTTTTCTTTCCTTAGTCTGGCAAATGGAATTGCTGTAAATGCATCTATCGCAACAATCCCTGCGAACATTCTTATATAGTCATAATTATTCCGGTAATTCATTACTGCTGAGACCGGTTCGATAAAAATATTAACAAACAACACAAAAAGACCTGATGTAACCAACAGACTTATAAGTGCAGTACTGTATACCTTGTCTGCATCCTCTTTCTGCTGCACGAAACGGAAAAAACCGGTTTCCATTCCATAAGTCAGGACAACAAGCAGAACCACCATCCATGCATAAAGCTCGGTAACTATGCCATAATCGCCCGGATCAATAAAAATTCGCGTATAGAACGGAGTAAGAACCGCATAATGCAGAAAACGAGGTACTATTGTCCCAAGGCCATATATAAGAGTCTGGCCGGCAAGTTGTTTTACTTCCTTCATAGAATTAAGAAAAGTATAATACCCTAATAACAGATTACTGCCTTGAAAAATAGTAATCAGCTTTATAAAGTATCGGTCAAAGTTAAATATCTTTGCATTCTTAATAATAACAGGTTATTAACGAATTGAATATTTTCATGAACACAGTTATTAAGAGGTTTATTCTCTTTACCTTAATTATTTCAGTTTTATCCTGCAAAACAACAGGTTCGTCTGATAACATTTATGTTGAAATTAAAACAACTGCCGGAACTATTAAAATCAGGCTGTATAATGAGACTCCCCTGCACAGGGATAACTTTGTAAAACTTGTTAATTCGGAGTTTTATAATGGCATAATCTTTCACAGGGTAATAAAAGATTTCATGATACAGGCAGGAGATCCCGAAACCAGGCAGCAGGCAGGACACTTTTCAGATACACTTAAAGACTATACAATACCTTCAGAGTTCAATTCTGCTCTTTTCCATAAGAAAGGTGCATTAGCTGCAGCACGCCAGGGGAACGAAATAAATCCCTATATGCGGTCTTCCGGAACGCAGTTTTATATAGTTCAGGGTAAAAAATATAATGCCGACGAATTAAATGCTGCAGAAATCCGCATCAACAACCAGATAAAACAGGCACAATTCAATATCCTGATAAAAGAAACTGCAGACAGCCTGAAAAATACAGGTAAACCATTTACTGATGCGCAGGTACAGGAACTGGCTTCAGCAAAAATGTTCAGTTATCTTACAGGAACAGAGGATTTCAAGTTTACTGAAGAACAAAAAAATACCTACATGTCAGCAGGCGGTACACCCCGTCTCGATGCAACATATACTGTTTTTGGGGAAGTCACGGAGGGGATTGATATTGTTGACAAAATTGCTGCAGAAAAAACAGATGCCTCTGATAAACCCCTGAACAATATAGTAATACTTAAGACACGCATTGTCAGAAAATAATATATAATTGCATTAAAAACCTTGCAGATGCTATCCAGGATTGATCAAATTACAAATGATATAAATTCATTTACAGCAAACACAGCAGCTGATCTTGAAGCGTACAGGCTTAAATATCTTAGTAAGAAGGGTATTCTTTCAGAGCTTTTCGACGATTTCAAAACAATTCCTTCCGAACAGAAGAAGGAAACAGGGCAGAGGCTGAACTTATTAAAGCAAGCAGCTCAGGAAAAATATAATTCCTTTAAAAGTCTTCTTTCCGAAAATGAAGAAAAGGCATCTGGTCAGGATCTTAGCCGTCCTTCATTTCCTAATCAGTATGGATCACGGCATCCCATTTCAATTGTAAGAAATGAGATCATCGACATTTTCACAAGAATAGGTTTCATTGTTTCAGAAGGTCCTGAAATAGAAAATGACGATCACGTATTTACAAGGCTTAATTTTGCTCCGGAACATCCTGCAAGGGATATGCAGGATACATTCTATATATCGAGAGCATCGGCAGAAGATTCAAGTCCTGATGATATGCTTCTCCGCACACATACATCTTCGGTCCAGGTAAGGGTTATGCAAAGCAAGAAGCCACCTATAAGAACTATATCTCCCGGAAGGGTTTTCAGGAATGAAGCCATATCAGCAAGGGCACATTGTATTTTTCATCAGGTTGAAGGATTATATATTGATGAAAATGTTTCTTTTGCCGATCTGAAACAGACACTTCTGTTCTTCTCACGGGAAATGTTCGGACAGGGGACTGAAATAAGGCTTAGGCCCTCATATTTTCCTTTTACAGAACCTTCGGCTGAGATGGATGTAAGTTGTAAAATATGCGGTGGCAAAGGATGTAATGTCTGTAAATATACAGGCTGGCTTGAGGTTCTTGGCTGCGGTATGGTTCACCCCAATGTACTGGAAGCCTGTAATATAGACAGTAAAAAATATACAGGTTTTGCTTTTGGTATGGGCATTGAAAGACTTGCTATGCTAAAGTACCAGGTTAATGATCTGAGATTATATTTCGAAAACGATATCCGTTTTCTGGACCAGTTTAAAACAGCATTCTGAACATTTGAACACTATTACTTAAATAATGTTATCAATTAATAAATTGTTTTCCTGACATGAAACAACAAGAGAATAACATTCCTTTATGTGCAAAATGTTCACTTGAGTCAAATGGAATTTTCAGAAATCTTACTTCAGAAGAAACTGATCTCCTTAATTTTGAAAAGGATTTCCGGCAGTATAAAAGAGGAGACATCCTTTATCGTGAGGGTAACAGAATCAGTGGGTTTTTCTGCATTAATAACGGCATAATTAAGGTTTTCAAAACCGGATTTGATGGAAAGGAACAAATAATAAGGTTTGCAAGGAAGGGCGATATCATTGCTTACAGAAGTGTTCTAAGCAATGAACTGGCCTGCACCTCTGCAAAAGTAATTGAAGACTGTAATGTTTGTTTTATTCCCTCTGAGATCCTGATATCATTTATAAAAACCAACTCCACCTTTGCTCTCGACCTGATAAAACTTGCGTGCCATGAACTGGGAGAGGCCAATTCTTTTATAACTGACATTGCTCAAAAAACAGTCAGGGAAAGACTGGCTGAAATATTGCTTCTTCTTGTAAATGATTTTGGTCTTGACAACGAAAAATACCTGAAAATTTCTCTTACACGTGAAGAGCTGGCAAACATTGTAGGAACTGCCACGGAATCTGTCATAAGGCTTCTTTCAGAATTCAAAGCTGATAAACTTGTTGAATTAACCGGCAGAAAAATCAAAATCCTTGATATAAAAGGCCTTGAAAAAATAAGCAACGTTTATAATTAAAATATCCTGCTTATCAGAAAAGAGTGCCTGACTCTGTCTGCCTGAATTGTTTACCAAGGTGTTTATAAGCGTGTTCTGTAGCTTCCCTGCCTCTTGGGGTTCTTTTTAGATAACCCTCTTTTATCAGAAAGGGTTCATAAACCTCTTCAATAGTACCACTTTCTTCACCCACGGCTGTTGATATTGTATTTAAACCAACAGGTCCTCCTCCGAATTTTTCGATTATAACTGATAAAATACGGTTGTCCATTTCATCAAGACCATGCTGATCAATATTGAGTGCATTTAGACCATACTTGGTTATATCAAGATCAATATTTCCAGATCCCTTTACCTGTGCAAAATCCCTTATTCTCCTGAGCAGGGCATTAGCTATTCGCGGGGTGCCACGGCTTCTCCTTGCAATTTCCTCTGCAGCTGATGCGTTGATTATAACATTTAGAATTCCGGCAGATCTTTTTACAATCCCTGTAAGAATCTCATGATCATAATATTCCAGATGAAATTTGATACCAAACCTTGCCCGCAGAGGGCTTGTCAGCAGGCCAGACCTTGTTGTTGCCCCGATAAGTGTAAAGCTATTCAGTGTCAGCTGGACAGACCTTGCACTTGGTCCTTTGTCAATCATAATATCTATCTGGAAATCTTCCATTGCAGAATATAGATATTCTTCAACAACAGGGCTCAGACGATGGATTTCATCAATAAAAAGAACATCTCCTTCCTGAAGGTTTGTAAGAATACCTGCAAGGTCTCCGGGTTTATCCAGGACTGGTCCTGATGTTACCCGCATGTTTACCTTCAGCTCATTTGAAATTATTGCTGCCAGGGTTGTTTTTCCGAGTCCCGGAGGGCCGTGAAGCAGTACATGGTCAAGTGATTCTCCCCTCTGCTTTGCCGCCCTTACGAATACTTCAAGGTTCTCTATAACCTGTTTCTGGCCTTTGAAATCACTAAAACTCAAGGGCCTTAGTTGCTTTTCAAGTTCCTTTTCAGTATCTGAAATGTTTTCTTTT
>JAKLDT010000234.1 GCA_022703405.1 Bacteroidota bacterium
GATTCCGGATATTCATATAATATTAATTTATTGTTCTGATCATAATTATGTAAAATACCCGTTTTAATTAAATTGAAATTTGAGCAGGACTGACCTGTACATTTATGTTTTTCAGTCTGTGTTCAATCGTTTACAAAGCTTTATTTAGAATTTTTACCGATATTGGCACAATTTTTATTTAAAAATACCAATTTTACAGCTTTAATTAAGCTATGAAAGACAAAAACAGATACTTAACCGATATAGCCCTTGCCCTGGCACTGATGCTGATAATCGTTGTTTCATGCAAGAAAGATGAGAAAAAAGAGGAAGAAAAAAACACTCCCGCTGCACCTTCTGCCTATACTGACTCAGTTTCATATATCAGTCAGACATGGACAACACTGAATGCAATTGTCACTCCGGGCTACCTGATGACAACAGTAAAATTTGAGTATGATACCTCAACTGCTTATACACATACCGTGAGCGCCAACCCTGACACAATCAGCGGAAAGACAAGCGGCAAGCGCAGCATTGAAATTACCGGACTGAAACCAAACACCCGGTATCATTTCAGGGCGGTTGCAACAAATTCAATGGGTACAAGTATCGGATCTGACAGAACTTTTACAACTCTTGCTGAATATACTCCTGATATTGTGTTTAATACAGACCTTGTATATGACCAGGTGACAGACATTCAGGGCAGGACATATAAAACAATACAGCTTGGATCACAGGTTTGGATGGCGGAAAACCTTGCCACAAGGCAATATAATGACGGAACTACAATTCCGCAGGTAAGTAATCCCACATTCTGGCAAGCCCTTACAGATGGCGCACTCTGTTGGTATGAAAACTCTTCCACCCTTTACGGTTCCCTGTATAACTGGCATGCAGTGAACTCTGGAAAATTATGCCCCGCCGGATGGCACGTTCCGACTGATGAAGAATGGAATACAATGATCGCTGCCGTTGGCGGAAATAATATTGCCGGGGGAAAACTTAAGGAAGCCGGAACCCTTCACTGGCTTACACCAAATACAGGAGCTGACAATTCAACAGGCTTCACAGCTGTTCCGGGCGGTTACCGTTACTATACCGGAACATTCAGCAATTCAAAACGTTATGGCTACTGGTGGACAGGTAACGAAAGCACATCAACAAATGGATATGTACGTGCAATGAATTACAGCTATACCTACATCGACCGCCTCAGCTTCGATAAAAGATCGGGAGCTTCTGTAAGGTGTATAAAAGACTGAATATTCAAATGAAAACAGCCTGGTTTTTCTGCTTTTTAAGCAGCTTAAATCAGGCTGTTTTTTATAAGTAAATTCTTTAAAAGCCTTTATCAGGGATTATATTCTCCCTTCATGCAACGGATTGAAAATCCTGATACCTGCTGGTTCGTCACTGTCATAAGCATTCCCTGATCAAACACAAGTCCACTTGAAAACGCATCAAAGGAACCACCTGAACTAATTGACCACCACATTGTTAACTGGGTCAAACCAGTAAAGGTTCCGTCAAAATTCCTCTGACCTGCCGGAAGACCATTAAATCCTGTAGTGTTGTTTGTTTCAGGAGCATTTCCGGGACCAGGAAGAACAGGAGTGGCTGCCCACAATGTTGTTGATGCCATTGATTTTGCGATTTCAGGACTTCCTGCAAAATAGCCATAATTGTTATTTGTAAGGTACATGCTTAGATTAGCCCATTCCGTGTCTGTTGGAACATGCCAGCCTGTAGGGCACAGCAGGTTTGTGTTAACGGCATGCCAGTTGTAAAGCCTGCCATAAGTATTAACCAGTAACGGATCATTGTTGTACTCAGAATATGCACCTGAAGACAGAAGGCCCCAGGCAGTATTGTCTGTAACATTGGGAATATCCGACCCGTCATTATATTTTGTGGTCTTGAGGTTCTCAGCCATCCATTCATCTATTCCTATTTTTACAGTTTTGTAAGTATTGCCTGAAGCATCAGAAAGTGATCCAACCTGAACTACAGCTCCCTGTGTTTCAACATTCCCTGCAACAACAAGGTTGTTCTGGACATTCAGGACTCCCTGGATGTTAACTGTATCCGGATCTGCCTGAAATAATGATTTTCTCAACTGATCAGCGCCATACCCGATAATATCGAAAGAAGATGAAAAATCGCCCTGATTGCGTACATAAAATCTTGTACTGTCGGAATTGAGGAACAGATAATCTGTTTCTGATCCTTTTGCTCCGCCAAAGCCGCCCACTGCAAAACCGCCTTTTTTCCCTTTTGAATTATTATTGTTCAGATAAACTCTTGTACTGTCTCTTGTTACCCTCAGGTATTCTTCAGGCAGCGATTTTGAAGAACCAAAACCACCAATCGCAAAACCGCCTTTTGCTCCCTTGGCTGCATCATAAGTATCAACGTACATCCTTATGCTGTCAGGATTAATTATAAGATATTCCTGAGGTGCGGCTTTTGATGATCCGAACCCACCTATTGCAAAGCCGCCTTTTGCTCCCTTCACTGTAGCATCAGCATTTACATACATCCTTATGCTGTCGGGGTGTATTACAAGATAATCCTGTGTGGCAGTTTTGGAAGATCCGAAGCCGCCGATTGCAAAACCACCCTTTGCTCCCTTTGCAGCCGGATCAGCATTCACATAAGCTCTTATGCTGTCAGGATTTACGACAAAATAATTCTGGGGATCAGCTTTTGAAGAACCAAAGCCGCCGATTGCAAAACCTCCCTTGGCTCCTTTTGCACTTCCGTTATCAACAAAAATGCGAACACCTTCATTATAAACAGCGAAAACTGTCTGCCCGGTTTTGTTTTTTACTTCAAAAAGAGCCTCTTCATAATTGTCTGTCTGGCCTGCTACTTCAAGCTTATTCAAAGAACCTGTAATTTTTTCGGCAGAAGTTGCCTTGTCTGCCCTTAAAGCATAAGGAACACTGAGGAGCTGGCTTGTTCCTGTTACAGAATAAGATGTGCCACCTTCAGGATCAGTTTCAGTTTTTACAAAGTATTTGCCTGTTGACCAGTCTATTGCAGCAAAGGTCCCGGTAACAGGAGTTCCTGCACCTATCTCAACAGTAACTATACCACTTCCGTTTGAAGTGACTGTATGCGTTTCTGTATAAACAACTGTTCCTGTAGCAGTTTCCTTCAGAATACTGATCCTCATCCCGACTGAATGATTAACAACAAGCTGATTGCTTGTGTTCCTTATTACAGCCTGGTAGCTCATCTTCTGCGGAGCCTGGGCAATAACACTTGCGGCCATAAAGGCTGCAAACAATAAAGTAATTGTCCTTTTCATACCTTTTATTTCTTAATTATTTTGAATATTCTCAGATCAAGCTTCCCGTCAGTTAGTTTAAGAAGATAGGTTCCGGGCTTTCTTCCCTGCATCGGGATCATCAATTCATCACTCTCAAGCTTCGAATTGAGGAGCATTGTTCCTCCCATGTCGAAAAGAATGACTGTCAATTCCTCTCCTTCGTAATTCTCTAACTTCAGTTTTATGTAATCTGTTGCCGGATTAGGAAAAAGTTTGCAGTCAAGCTTAATTCCTGTCATCTCATTAATTCCTACCAAAAGAATTTCGTAAGGCTGCTGGAATCCCTGTGCAACAGATTTTGACTCGTCGGAACCTGCTATCATTGTCTGCCCTACTGTATAACTCGCAGACCCTCCTGTCCCGGTAGCATTTCCTCCTCCTGCAGGTACAATTACCTGCCCTGACAGCTCCGTCGCTGCAAAAATAAACAGCAGTGCTGTGGTAATAATCAGATTATGTTTCATCATAATATAATTAAGTCTTAAGTACAACAGGTTTATTATTCTGAAAAGATAGATATCAGGTTATAATCCATTTAAATATAATCCCTTACAAAATCTTACTTTCTCATTACAAAACCTTACAAGTTTATTCATTAAAAATAGCCAGCAATTTTCACAATGCCTAATATTTATATAACAAAAACAGGCGTTTTGTATCAAATGTCACAAAACGCCTGTTTTTATGAATACAAATTTTATTAATTAATCATCGGCACTTCTATTAACAGTACCTCTGACTGTGATAATGCTTCGATTGTAATTTTATCTGTTTCATAAATTCCATAACCATCCCTGTCATTCAATTCCTGGCCATCAGCTGAAACCTGGCCTTTCAGTATGAAAACATAAACTCCGGAATCTTTCGACTTCAGTTTATAATCAGTTCTGGTTCCCTTT
>JAKLDT010000235.1 GCA_022703405.1 Bacteroidota bacterium
TTCTTGTTGAACCCATTCAGGGTGAAGCAGGCGTTTATGTTCCTGATGAGGGCTACCTTAAGCAAGCATACAATCTTTGCAAAGCCAATAATGTTCTGTTCATTGCCGACGAGGTTCAGACAGGAATCGCACGTACAGGAAGACTGCTTGCCTGTGACCATGAAGGAGTTCGTCCGGATATCCTGATCCTTGGAAAAGCTCTTTCCGGTGGAGTATTGCCTGTTTCTGCTGTTCTGGCTGATAATGAGATAATGCTCACAATCAAGCCCGGAGAACACGGATCAACATTCGGAGGAAACCCACTTGCAGCCAAAGTTGCAATAGCTGCCCTCGAGGTAATAAAAAATGAAAAGCTGGCTGATAACGCTGCACGACTTGGTGAAATTTTCAGGAATGAATTCAGCAGTATCAAATCGGACATGATAGAACTTGTCAGGGGCAAGGGACTTCTCAATGCAGTTGTGATTAAGCCAAAGAACGGCAAAGAGGCATGGGATGTTTGTCTTGCCATGAAAGACAAGGGCGTCATTGCCAAGCCGACTCATGGTCATATTATAAGGTTTGCTCCTCCCCTTGTTATTACTGAAGCCCAGCTTATGGAGGCAATAGGCCTTATTAAAGAAGCATTTAAACTTTTTGAATAACATTTTTTAAGCACTGCAATGACAGATCATCGCAATGATGATCTGTCGTTGTTAAATACCAGTATGCATGATTAGAAAATACAGACTGAATTATCAGCTTATAATCCCCGGCATTATTCTGACTATATCTGTTTTAAGTTCCTGTGTTGCAAGCAGAATATCTGAAGTTACTTCCGCAGAGTTACAGGGACATATAGAATATCTCTCATCCGACAAACTACAGGGTCGCATGACAGGCACTGAAGGTGACAGTCTTGCTGCAGAATATATTAAGAACGATCTTGCATCCTATGGTTTTCTCCCTGTCAGCGGAGATGGTTTCCAGAGATTTTCTGTAACAAAAAGGATACTTCCGGGTAAAAACAGCAGTCTGGTCCTCTTCAATAACAGTCTGGCTTGTGAAAAGGATTTTATTCCCTGCGGATTCAGCTCCGACGGAAAGGCTGAAGGAGAGGTAGCCTTTGCCGGATATGGATTCAATATTACTACAGACAGCCTGAAATGGAATGATTATGCAGGCCTTGACGTAAAAGGCAAATGGGTGCTTATTTTAAGGGCTGATCCTGAAGTCTCAAATACAAGAAGTATTTTCATACCACACAGCAACGACAGGGATAAGGCACTGACTGCTAAGGATATGGGAGCTATTGGCGTCCTTCTTGTTTCAGGTCCTGCTGCTGATGATCAGGATACATTTGAAGCGCTTAATAAGAATGATTTCCCTGTTGGCATACCTGTACTCAGAATAAAGAGAGAGGTTGCTGACAGGATTCTTGAAAAAGCCGGAGGCACTGTATCCGGTCTGGAAAAGAAGCTTAATGAAAGCAGGAGACCTCTGAGCTTTGCAACAGGTGTTAAGGTGTCCGGCACTTCAGAGCTTGTAAGGGAAGTCTCAAATACCAGGAACATTGCTATGGTACTCAGTGTATCCGATGAAAAATTAAGGGATGAATATATAATTATCGGAGCTCATTTTGACCACTTTGGACTGGGTGGTCCGGGTTCGTCAATCCGGGCGGTTGTCACAACAGGAGTACATCATGGGGCTGATGATAATGCCTCAGGGGTTGCATTGATGCTTGAACTTGCAGAGAAATTTGCCAGGACAAAAGACAGCCATAAAAGAAGTATTGTCTGCATAGGTTTCACAGGTGAAGAGATGGGCCTTCTGGGATCAAAGTATTTTACAGAAAATCCGGGTATTGACCTTAAAAAGGTAAATGCCATGATAAATCTTGATATGGTTGGCAGGCTCAAAGAGACAAACATCCTGCAGATCAGCGGTGTCGGAACTGCAACAGGACTCAGGGACAAGCTGTATGCTGCAACTGATACAACTACAATAAAACTTGCCCTTTCCGAGGAAGGATATGGACCATCAGATCATTCAGCCTTCTACGGAAAAGACATACCAGTGCTGTTTTATACAACCGGAGCCCACCTTGATTACCATACACCAAATGATATTGCTGACAGCATCAACTACAAGGGAATGGTGGCACTTTCCTCACTGATTTTCAAGATGGGATCTGAACTTGCCAATGATCCTGTGAGGCTGAAATTCAATGAAGCAGGTCCAAAGGAGGAAGTCTCAAGACCTGCGAGGCGAAAAGGAGTTACCCTGGGCATAATGCCTGATTTTGCCGGAAATGTGAAAAACGGATTAAGGGCTGATTTTGTAACACCCGGAAAACCAGCTGCTCTGGGAGGAATGAAAAAAGGAGACATAATTACAGCAATAAACGGAAAACCTGTTGGCAACATTCAGGACTATATGTTCAGGCTTGGTCAGCTGAAACATGGAGAAACTATAAGTGTTGAGGTGCTCAGGGATGGGAAAAAAGAGGTGCTTTTAATACAGTTGTAGGCGGCAGCCTACAGGCGACAGGCTACAGGTGTGAAGTGGAGTAGCTCCCCTCCTGGGAGGGGCTGGGGGTGGGTTAGGATCAGGCAACAGGCGACAGGTACTGGAAAATGAAAATGGACAATTTCGGAAAAGAAACATAAAAATTTCGCATCATGAAAAAAACCATCCTCTGGATACTTACAATAATAATAACCTTATCAGCAGCAATATATCAGAGAAAGACCGGACCTACACATCCAAAAGAAGTGAAGGTAACTATCAATGATTCAATATATAAACTAAAGCTTATCAGAAGTATAGCTCTCGATGACAGATCAGAGGTAAAACTCAAGATAAAAGACCCGGCCGTAAAGGCAAAAATATATTATAAGCGCCTGGGAATCCAGGAGGAGTTCAGTTTTGCCGAATTTGAGCATAAGGAATATCCCATCAAATCATTTACAATGAACAAGGTTTTCGGAGTTTATTCTGAAAATGGTTTCTTCGCTCCGGTTCCGGCTCAACCAGCTGCCGGAAAACTTGAATATTACATTGAGATAACCGATTCAAAAGGAACACAGACACTTTTCCGGGAATCGCCTGTTGTAATAAGATTTAAGGGAGGAGTTCCATCTTTTGTTCTTGCCCCCCATGTCCTTATAATGTTTATTGCAATGCTCTTTTCAACTCTTGCCGGACTCATGGCCGTTGTAAAAGAGCCCCTGTATAAAAAGTATGCCTTGTGGACTCTCATCCTTCTGGCAGCCGGAGGCATGGTCCTCGGGCCCATTGTACAGAAATATGCCTTTGGCGAATTTTGGACAGGCATCCCGTTTGGCTGGGATCTTACTGACAATAAAACACTTATATCATTCGTTTTCTGGATACTGGCTGTTTATATGAACAGAAAAACAGACAGGCCGGTATATACTATTGTTGCTGCATTTATACTTCTTCTTGTTTATTCAATTCCGCACAGCATGTTCGGATCAGAGCTTGACTATACAACAGGAAAGGTAACGCAAGGAATGTTAATGACATTTTTTTAATTTTTTTTAATTTTTTTTGCCAATCGTGCAGCATTGATCTTTTTACCACGTCTATTGATTGAAAAATTAATGGAAAAGTGGGTGCAGCAACTCAGATAAAATCTAGTCTTTACTTAAAGATGGCAAATGCAGAAGCCGCATTCAAAAACATACACCAGGATTTAATTGACGGGTGTAAAACAGGTGACCAGAAAGCACAGTTCCAGATTTACAAGCTTTATTATAAGGCTATGTACAATACAAGTCTGAGAATTGTAAGCGACTCGATGGAAGCCGAAGATATAATGCAGGAGTCTTTCCTTTCAGCCTTTGAAAAGATTGACACCTATTCGGGAACAGTAAGTTTCGGAGCATGGCTTAAGAAGATTGTTGTTAACAGGTCCCTTGATGCTCTGAGCAGGAAGAAAGCGATCTTTGAAGATATTGATTCACATATCGGTATAAGAGATGATTCGGGTGATGAAGCAGCCCGGAATGAAGAAATCGATGTAAAAGTTGAGGAAGTCAAGGAAGCAATTGACAGGCTGCCCGACGGATACAGGATTATTCTGTCTCTTTACCTTCTTGAGGGTTATGATCATGATGAAATTGCTGAGATACTGGGGATAAACAGCAGTACATCAAGGTCACAGCTATCCAGGGCAAAGCAA
>JAKLDT010000236.1 GCA_022703405.1 Bacteroidota bacterium
TGCCTATATCTGCTATCCTGCCATATATTAATGGTATAATTGCAGCTCCCGAAATAGCCATGACCATCATTGCTGATCCGCTTTTTGTAAAGCGGCCCAGCCGGGCTATTGCAAGCGGCCATATTGAAGGCCACATAAGGGAATTAGCCAGGCCAAGCAAGGCAATGAACATTACTGAGGTGAATCCTGAAGTGATCAGTGCTGTTACAGCAAAGGATATTCCAAGTACTGATGAAATAATAAGGGCAGTTCTCTGGGTTATGTATCTGGGAATGACTATGATTCCAATAACATAGCCTATCAGCATTGCGAAAATTGTAAATGAGGAGAAGAACTTGGCTGTTGAGATAGGGATATTCAGAAAGACTCCATAGCTTATTATTGTATTGCCGGCAATAACTTCCACTCCGGTATAAAGGAAGATTGCGAGAACTCCAAGAAGAAGGTGGGGAAACTGGAAAATACTTGACCTGCTCAGCGCTTCAGGATCGGTTGAAGAATTCTCTTCCTCTGCATTTATATCCGGCAGATTTGAGAAATATAGAAAAACTGCCAGAAGTATAAGAGAGACAGTTATAAGAATATATGGTGTAATTACCCTCGATGCAAGAATATTGAGTTCAGAATTTTTCTGATCAACAGTAAGTGTTGCGATTTTCTCAACCAGTTCATCTGCTCCCTGCAGTGCTACGAATCCGAGTATTGCAGGTGCCAGTACTCCTGCAACGCCATTGCATATACCCATTATGCTTATCCTTTTTGCCGCACTCTCAATAGGACCGATTATAGTCACATACGGATTGGAAGCAGTCTGAAGCAGAGCCATGCCTGCACCCTGAATAAAGAGACCTGTCAGGAAAAGCCCGTAAGTTCTTGTGAGCGCTGCAGGAACAAAGACTAGTGAACCAAGGGCCATGGCACCAAGGCCCAGAGTCATTCCCTTTTTGTAACCAGTGAACTCAAGCAGCCAGCCTGAAGGTACCGACATGAAGAAATAGGCGATATAGAAGGAGAAGGCTACAAGGTACGACTGGAAATTATTAAGCTCACAAGCAATTTTCAGGTAGGGAACAAGTACTGCACTGATCCATGTTATAAAACCGAAAACGAAAAAGAGAGCTCCTATTATTATTATCGGACTTGTTGCAAAAGAATGTATTCTTCGGATTAAGTTGTTCATATTCTGATATATGTGTAGCGGTTTTACCTTGCCTTTTCTTTTATGTCATTAAGTATAATATCATATACATTCATCGGAAATACGGCAGGAGAACCATACCAGAAAAATGAATCATATCCTTCATAGTTTTTAAGTTCAAGGTGTTTTGATGTTGGCAGGTAACTTGATACATCATTTGTATAACCGGCAACCGAAACCATTTTTCCCGGCCACAGATCCTTGACTCCGAATCCATATTGGGTAGTGGTTTCTCTTGAAAAGCCAACAAGCTTCCAGTTGCCTATATTTATTGTCTGAACATAAACCGGCAGGGTGGAAGGCATTATACCTTCTTCATAGTATCTGAGCATAAGGTCGCTCCACTTGACATTCTTTTCAGCGTACACATCGCCCTTTTTCGGAAGGTTCGATTCTTTCAGTGCTGTAATTTCCTGCTTTGACCAGGGTTGAACAGGAATATTAACAGTATCAAGAAAGCAGCTTATCGGTCCTGAGATTTTTTCCATCGGTCTGCCGAGCACTGCAATAACTTCATTTGCAAGCTTCTCACCTGAAATATTTTCCCCGTTGTCCCTGGGATTGATATCACCGGCAGTGCCCTGTAAAAACAATGAATTTGTTGTATTTGTCCTTCTTTCAACAAGTTTTCTGGCAACACCCGGGTAATTTGCGCTTATTGTATAGTGCAGGGTTCCGGCAGTGCTGAAAACAGGATGGCATGCTGCAATAAAGAGATAACTTTCAGTATTGCTGCCGGTATAATGAATTTTCAGAACATCAACAGCGCTGTCATAGAGCTCAGGATGATCCTTGAGGCTCCTGTTATATCCGATATCTGTTTTACCCCTTCCAAACCACAATTCAGCCGGTTTTATTGATGCAACTGCTTCTGCTGAAGCTTTAATAAGGCCGTTGCGTATGATCTTATTAAGATATATGCTGTCAGGTCTCTGGTTGGCTTCCTGCCATGTAAGCCAGTTCTGCGAAACGGGCGCAAAATGTGTATGTGATGAGTTTATGAAGATTGCTGATGCAGGAATGCCTGTCTTCCTGAAAATCTCATCCTTTACAGGTCCGGTAAATTCGTCATCGAGACCGCATACATCTATATTAATAATGAGTACAGTTGTCTTTTCTTCTCTGATCGCAAGGGCTCTGGCCGTAAGGTTTCCTTCCGACCTGTTCTCAGCAAGGTACTTTTTATTGTCTTTGTCTGCTCCGTATAAACGATCGTTTATTATGGCAATCCGTACAATTTCTTCCTTAATTGTTTCTCCGTTTCTGTACGCCATTTTAAGCCATTTCGCATCACTCCCTGATACTGTTCTCCAGTATAAGGTACCATCATTGTCAAGAACATATATCCTGCCTTTATTTACTGCTACTGACATAATACCTTTGAAATCATCACTGCCTGTCACTGACCAGTATTTGCCCCTGCGATCTCTGATAATGATTTTCCCGTTTGCATCTGTCTTGTATGATAAATCATCAAATGCATCAGCAGCAGGAAGTTTGTCGATCTCATGCCATTGTAAGGTAAAACGTCCGTCACGGGGAGCGCCATAGCCTCCAAGGTGGAGTGAAAGTAATGTCTCCTCAGGTTCTATTGAAACAACAGCTGTTCCTGCCTGATACCCGGTCTGAGATAATGCAGGCACAATTGCTGTTGTTAATAAAATAACAGTTAAAATATTGATTCTCTTCATTTTAATAATTGTTACCTTACTTTAATTTTAAACGCCCAGGCATAACTGCAGCTTGTTGGTCTTGCTTTCTGCCGTGGATATACAATAGTCAGGCCATCAGTCTCATTCCAGGTCCATTTAAGGCTTCCCGGTACTCCAAGCATTGTAATTTCTGATCCCTGAAGGGGTTTAAGTGACTTTATCCTGAATTGTTCACCCTGCCAGTTAAGGAAGATTGCATAGACATAATTACCTGCTGATGTGAAATATGCATCTCCTTCGTGTTGTATCTTCCATGGACGCGTATTGTAAATGGCCTCCCCGTTCACAGTAAGCCACTCACCCAGTTGCAGGAGGGGATATTGTTCATATTCAGGTATTTTACCAGCAGCAGTTGGTCCGACATTAATATCGAAATTTCCATTATTGCTGACTCCGATAATAACCTTGTCAATGAATTTTTTGGGCGAAAGGACATCTTCCCTGTCAGTGTCGTTGTTGTATCCGAATGTTTTTGCAATACCCTGCCAGTATGACCATTTATGGGTAAGCATTCCTTCACTGCCCTTATCGTAATCATATTCAACATTGTACAGGTCCCCGTGTTTTCCCCTTTCATCCTTGCCAAACCTGTCATTTACAAATACTTCCTGTCCTTGTTTCTCAGCTTCATTATAATAATATGCAACAACTTCCCGCATTTTCCAGAATGACTCGGGATGGTCCCATTCGCCATCGAAATAGATAAAATCAGGATGGTAAAGGTCAATAAGCTCCTTTATCTGTGGAATCATAAAGTCGTCAACGTAATTTTTTACTTTTTTCAGGCCGGCATAGGGTATTTCTTTTCCTGTGTACAGAGGATTATACCACTCATATAGTGAATAATAGAAACCCACTTTAAGTCCTTCTTTTCTTCCTGCTTTAAAAAATTCACCAAGAAGGTCTTTTTTCGGTCCCATTGCCATTGCATTTCTGTCGGTATATTTCGAAGGCCAGAGGCAAAAGCCGTCATGATGCTTAGATGTGATAAAGTAGTATTTTGCACCCATCTTCTTCGCGAATTTCGCCCATTCATACGGATCGAATGATTCTGCTTTCCACATCGGGATGAAATCATCATAAGTAAACTTCTCTCCGAAGTTTTCCCTGTGATAATCGACAGTGGGATTCCCCTTTTCATGCATCCTGTATCCATACCATTCTGCATAAGATATCCCGTTTTCACGTGGCGCCCAGCCGGGTACTGAATAAACTCCCCAGTGCATGCTCAGTCCGATCTTTGCATCATCATACCACGAGGGC
>JAKLDT010000237.1 GCA_022703405.1 Bacteroidota bacterium
TGAAAAGTCCTGTATAACTGGTTAAACTGGAAAAAGAGACCGGATTTCACAAAAGCATGCAGTACAATATGAAGCAATGCAGCGTAATAGCCAATTCCTCCTGCGGCGATCCCAAGCATCACAATACCCATGTGTTCTATGCCGGAATAGGCAAACATCCTCTTGATGTTCATTACTTTAGTCATATAGACAGCTGCAACGAAAATCGAAAGAACTGCAGCTATCATTATAACCAGGTTCGCCCAGCTGTGAAGTGAAGTATGGGCCACAACAGAATAAAACCTGAAAATACCGGTGAATCCAAGGTTCATCAGAACACTTGCAAGAAGCGCACCTGCAGGTGCCGGAGCCTTGTCCTTTGCATCAATTCCTGCAGTGTACATGGGTACAAGTCCCAGTTTGGCTGTGAAACCCGTGAAAATAAACAGAAAAGAAAGCTTCAGCCAGAACTGGTTAAGGTCATCTTTGTGAAGCATCAGGTTGCTGAATGAAAGATCGTCAGAACCGGCATGCTGAAGAGACAGGCTGAGGAAGAGTATGCCTATAAAAACAAACGTGATACTTATTGCACATATAAACAGATACTTCCAGGTCCCCTCGAGAGCCAGCTTGTTCCTGTGGTGATAAATAAGCATTGAAGCTGAAAGGGTTGTAAGCTCTGTGAAAATCCATATCACGGCAAGGTGGTTCGCCAGGTATGCTGCAGTAATTGATGTGATAAGGGCAACAATAGCTGCGAAATATATTCCCCGCGATTGTGGTGTCTCATCGTGCCGTACTATATAAAGGTAGCTGTGAAATAGCGCCGGAAGAGTTATTATGCCAAGGGTAATAAGCAGCAATAATCCCAGGGAGTCGAATGTAAAATAAACAAGTGCAGTACTCTTATAATTAAAGCATACATAAAGTGTAAAAGCAGTCTGCAGAATGCCGAATAACACAACAAGGAGGTAGTTTAGAAAGGTATTCCTGTTGAAAAAAAGCAAAGCCGCTATTGAAAAGGCTGATATTAAGTAGATTCCTGTCATCTTTACAAAATTTAATAATCCTTGAGGTTACTTAGCTGGTCAACATCCGCATCCCTGAACACATCGCCTATCTTGTTCAGGAAAATTCCAAGTATCAGAACGCTGGCAAAGACGTCTAGCATTATTCCCAGGTTCACCAGATTGGGCATCTCATTACCAACAGCAAGTGACAAAACAAATACCCCGTTCTCAATTATCAGGTAGCCCAATACATGTGTTATAATTTTTTTCCTGGAGGCAATAAAGTAAAGTCCGGTGAAAAGTGTTGACAGCGACACAATGAAGAAGATCTTGTCGAGGTGTGTATCCTTTATTGAGTTTGACAGTAGAATAGTTACAACAACTATAGCTGTCACAATAATAAGTGAAACAAAATGAGGAAGATAGGGTTCTGTTTCCCTTGTCATCCTGTTTCGCTTGATAAGATATGAAATAAACAACGGTACGGCAACAGCTTTGAAAATAATTGTTTCAAGCATTATAAGTACCAGGTTCCATGTCTCAATATCCTTCAGCTGGAGGTAGGTAACCCCGAACAGTATGAATCCCTGGAGGGCAAGAACCCTTACATAGGTAATTATCCTGTTTGCAATTGAGACGTACAGTAGTGTTATAATAAGTAATATCAGAAGAACATTAGTCATTGTCTGAATATTTAAACGAATTTTTCAAGAACAAGCAGTACTCCGAGGAATATCAGGAAGCTGACTGATGAGAGCGCCAGTATGAACTGCGGATTATGATTCATCCTGAACCGCGCCATGAATGACTCAATTAATCCGACTGTTGCGGCAAACACAAGCTGTATAAGCAAAAATGCTGTAACAGACCATCCCGGGCTTAGGCTGCCAATAAAGAATCCCGCTATCAGAGCTCCGTACATTGCAAACTTCAGATATCCTGAATAGATTATCAGACCCAGGTCGAATCCGCTGTTGTCGAGTATCATTACCTCATGCACCATTGTAAGTTCCAGGTGTGTCTTTGGGTCATCAACCGGCATCCTGCTGTTCTCAATCATTGCTATCATTATAAGAACAAATGCCGCCAGTATTCCCAGTGTGTATGTAATTGAGGAGCCGAGGTGAAGGCTGTTGAAGATGTCATAAAATGAAGTGAATCCGGTTAAAAGTGAAAAAGAACCAAGCAGGATGAAAAAGGCAGGCTCGGCAAACATTGAATAGAGAGCTTCGCGACTGGCGCCCATTCCTTCAAAGCTGCTTCCTGTGTCCATTGCAGCAATAATGCTGAAGAATTTTCCCAGGGCCAGAATGTAGGCGAAGAAAACAAAATCTCCGTCAAAACTGACAAGCCCCCTGTACTGGCCCATTGGAATTACCAGACAGGCCATCAGTACCGATGAAAAGTAAATTGTGGGTGCAATCCTGAAAATGAAGCTTGTTGTATCGCTGTAAACTGCACCTTTCCTGAAGAGCCTGACGACATCCTTCACCGGCTGCATTAAACCTGGCCCCAATCTACCCGACGTAAGGCTTTTTGTCCTCAGGATAATTCCCGGGAAAAAGAGACTTACAAGCAGTATTAAGCTTATGCTTATCATTTTACATAGTTTTTAAGAAATTCAAAATTGCCGATATCTTATCTATCAGCAGAGGTATAGTGATTACTGCAGCAACGAAAATAATACCATAGAGGATATAAAACTGCAGCCTGCCATTCTGCAGAAAACGGAACTGATCAGTAAAGCTGTTCAGCAGTTTCAGTGGTTTGTCAATAAAAACACGTTCAATTTTATCATAAGGATGTGTTTCATACTGAGATTTTCCCGGGAATACTTCATTAAGCTCTCCCTCCTTTTTCTCGATATCAAGAACCGGTTTTGCCAGTTTTGCATAACTTCTTACAAATGAGCTTGCTGTATATTGAGTCCTTTCTGCAGGTGATTCATATCCACACCCCCAGGTGGACCCCCTTTCAATGACTTTTTTCTTTTCAGATCTTTTCCGTATTAATAAAAGTACAGAGATCAGAGCTATAAGGCCAACAAATAGCCAGTTTATTGAAGCAAGTGAAGCCGGCGTGTTTACCTGAGGCAGATCAGGATTAAATCCGGCATTTAGTGTGAATAAATTAACAGTATCATTCAGGGCTCCTGTAAAGAATGTGGGGAACAAACCTATCAGGATCATAAGCAGGGTGGCAAGGTACATTGGAAGTAATTGTAAAACAGGAACTTCAGTGGCTTCCGGCAGGGTTCTGTCACGTCCTGTTCCAAGAAATACTATACTGTAAGCTTTTGTAAAGCATAATATTGCGAGTCCTCCGATAAGCACCAGGGCTCCGACTGAAAATACAATTGAAATCAATGAAAGCAGATCGGCAGTAAGAAGCCAGTTATAGAAGCCCCCAAGTATCAGGAATTCAGAGATAAAACCATTAAGGGGAGGCAGTCCGCATATAGCAATTGCAGAAATAAGGAACAACACAGAGCTTGCCCGCATCTTTTTAATAAGACCTCCAAGTCGCTCTATATTGACAGTACCTGTAGTCTGCAGTACATTCCCGGCACTATAAAAAAGGACTGATTTGAACAGTGAATGGTTAAGTGTGTGCAGAAGCGCTCCCGAGAAACCAAGTATTGTCATCATCTTGTTCATTGTACCAAGACCAATGCAACCCAGGCCGATTCCAATACCTATAATGCCGATGTTCTCAATTGAATGATATGCCAGAAGACGCTTGAGGTTATGCTGCACAATTGCCAGCATAACACCATAGAGCCCGGAGATAACCGATATTGACAATATGATGTAACCAATTGTAACATAATCTGTTTTAATCACAAGCAGCATCCTAAGTATGCCATAGATGCCTATCTTTATTACCACACCTGACATTATTCCTGAAACATGCGAAGGAGCAGCCGGGTGTGCATAGGGAAGCCAGGTATGGAAAGGCACAAAGCCTGCCTTTATTGCAAAACCTGTGAATAGAACTAGAAACAGCAGGCTGCCGGCAAGTGATGAATGACTGTGAGTATAGGATGAAATGGAATCAAAACTGTAGCCTCCTGTCTTGATTGCAATAAATATGAAACCAAGCATCAGAAAAACAATGCTTACATGTGATTGAACCAGGTAATTGATCCCGGCTTT
>JAKLDT010000238.1 GCA_022703405.1 Bacteroidota bacterium
ATCTTTATAATGGAGGTGCTATTGCTCTTGATGTTGTGAAACAGTATCCCGGCCGCTTTGAGAACCTTCATGTAAAAGATGAGATCAAGGCTGAAGGAGGCAATGAAAAATATGAAAGCACAATAATTGGGGAAGGCATTGTGAACACAAAAGAAGTCACAGACCTTGCCACAAAGATAGGAGGAGCACAGGTTTATATTATTGAACAGGAATCCTACCAGGGCAAAACCCCGATGGAGTGTGTTAAAAAGGACCTTGAGATTATGAAGAAATGGGGTTACGTTTAATCCCCGTTTCTATTCAGTAATTTCCCTGTGATATTGCTGAATCGATTTTACCTGATATTCGCCATTCTGCCTCTCTCTGATACCCTCGGTTGAGGAGAGAGCTGCAGAGGTGGTTGTAATATATGGTATTTTATATTTTATCGCATCCTTTCTGATATAGGAATCATCATATTCACTCAGCCTGCCTGCAGGGGTATTGACAACAAGGTCTATCTCCCTGTTCTTTATTGCATCAATTATGTTTGGCCGGCCTTCATGCACTTTGAGTATGTGGACTGACTCAATACCGTTTCGGGCAAGGAAGTCCCTTGTCCCGCCCGTTGCAAGAATTCTGAAACCAAGATCACGGAAATTGCTGGCTGCCGGCAGAATCTTTTCCTTGTCGCGATCGGCAATTGTTATTAAAACAGTTCCGGTCACAGGAAGCGGTGTTGATGTTGCTTCCTGTGATTTGAAGAATGCCATTCCATAATTATCAGCCATTCCGAGGACTTCACCGGTTGATCTCATCTCGGGCCCCAGGAGCGGGTCTATTGCAGGGAACATGTTAAATGGGAACACAGCTTCCTTCACCCCGTAATGTTTGAATTTTTTATTTTTAAGGCTGAAATCTGACAGCTTATTTCCAAGAAGCAGTTTTGTCGCAATAGTTGCCATTCCTATATCGCACACTTTTGAAACAAGCGGTACTGTTCTTGAAGCCCTGGGATTAGCTTCAAGAATATAAACCTTATCCTCATAAATAGCATACTGGATATTCATAAGGCCCACAACCTTAAGTTCCGTTGCTATCCTTCTCGTATATTCATAAATCAGCTTCTTATGTTCCTTCTGAATTATAACCGGAGGAATCACGCAGGCCGAATCGCCTGAATGTATGCCTGCATATTCGATGTGCTGCATTACAGCCGGGACGAAGGCATCGACTCCATCTGATATTGCATCTGCCTCACTTTCAATAGCATCCTCAAGAAATTTGTCAAGAAGAAGTGGCCTGTCGGGTGAAACACCAACAGCCCTTATTACATATTCCTCAAGCATCTCTTCGTCAAGGATTATCTTCATTGCCCGTCCGCCGAGAACATAAGACGGCCTTATCATAAGAGGATAGCCTATTCTTGCGGCAATCTCAAGAGCCTGTTCAAGATTGCTTGCCATGCCCGATTCAGGCTGTGGTATCCCAAGTTTTTCCATCACGTGCCTGAACCTGTCGCGGTCTTCAGCAAGGTCTATCGTATCAGGTGTTGTGCCGAGTATCTTAACACCGGCGTCAGCAAGTTCCCTTGCCAGGTTGAGAGGTGTTTGCCCTCCAAACTGAACTATCACCCCTTCAGGCTTCTCAAAGTCATAAATGCTGAGAACATCTTCAGCCGTAAGTGGCTCAAAATAAAGCTTGTCGGAAGTATCGTAGTCAGTTGAAACGGTTTCCGGATTGCAGTTCACCATTATTGATTCATAGCCTGCCTCGCGGATTGCAAAGGCAGCATGAACACAGCAGTAGTCGAACTCAATTCCCTGCCCAATCCTGTTGGGGCCACCGCCAAGTACCATTATCTTTTTCCTGTTGCTTGAAGCAACTTTATTGTGAGCATTGTAAGTTGAGTAATAATATGCAGCATTGTTGACTCCGCTTACAGGTACAGGCTCCCAGGCTTCCTTAAGTCCCAGGCTAAGGCGTTTTGCCCTGATCTCCTTTTCAGGGATATCAAGGATCTTTGCGAGATACCTGTCGGCAAAACCATCCTTTTTTGCTCTGATAAACAGTTCATCAGGAAGTTTTTTCCCTTTAAAAACAATTATTTGCTCTTCTGTTTCAACAAGCTCTTTCATTTGCCCGATGAAATATTTCTTGATATGAGTAAGCTTGTGAAGTTCATCAATATCTGCACCTTTGCGCAGGGCTTCATACATTATGAACTGCCTCTCACTTGATGGATGATTAAGCATATTCAGCAGTTCAACAAGTGATTTTTTGTTGAAGTCCTTTGCAAATCCCAGTCCGTATCGGCTTGTTTCAAGTGACCGGATTGCCTTTTGAAGAGCCTCCTTGTAGTTTTTCCCTATGCTCATGACCTCACCCACGGCCTGCATCTGGGTTCCAAGCTTATCTTCAAGCCCGTCGAATTTTTCAAAAGCCCACCTGGCGAATTTCACAACGACATAATCACCTGAAGGCGTGTACTTATCGAGTGTGCCGTCTCTCCAGTAAGGAATCTCATCAAGAGTAAGTCCTCCTGCAAGCAGTGATGAAACAAGGGCTATGGGGAAACCAGTTGCCTTTGAAGCCAGGGCAGAAGACCTTGAAGTTCTTGGATTTATTTCGATAACAACAACCCTGTCTGTTTTAGGATCATGAGCAAACTGAACATTTGTTCCTCCGATAACATCAATAGCTTCTACTATATCATAAGAGTATTTCTGAAGTCTTTTCTGCAGTTCTGAGCTTATTGTAAGCATAGGTGCAGTACAATAGGAATCTCCTGTGTGAACGCCCATAGCATCAACATTCTCAATGAAGCAGACAGTTATCATCTGGTTCTTTGCATCCCTTACAACCTCAAGCTCCAGTTCTTCCCACCCGAGGACAGATTCTTCGATAAGCACCTGGTTCACAATGCTTGCAGAAAGCCCCCGGCTTGCCACTGTACGGAGTTCTTCAAGGTTATAAACGAGGCCACCACCGGTTCCTCCCATTGTATAGGCAGGTCTGACTACCACAGGGAATCCGAGCTCTGCTGCAACTTTTTCAGCATCTTCCACGGTATTTACTGCCTTGCTTTTCGGCATCTCAATTCCCAGCCTGGTCATTGTTTCCTTGAATGCTATCCTGTCCTCACCCCTCTCGATTGCATCAATATTTACACCTATGACCTTTACATTATATTTCTCGAGGACTCCCTTTTTTGCCAGAAGGGAAGAAAGGTTCAGACCGGTCTGTCCTCCAAGGTTGGGCAGAAGGGCATCAGGCCTTTCCTTCTTGATTATTTCAGTGAGTGCATATTCGTTAAGGGGTTCAATATATGTAGCATCTGCCATCCCCGGGTCGGTCATTATTGTTGCGGGATTTGAATTGACAAGAACTATCTCATATCCAAGTGATCTGAGGGCCTTGCAGGCCTGGGTTCCCGAATAATCAAATTCGCATGCCTGACCAATAATTATCGGACCTGATCCTATTATGAGGACTTTTCTAATATCGTTTCTGCGTGGCATAATTAATAATATCAGTTTTGGTGACAGATCAAATACGGTAAATGTATTGTGAATATAGAAAACAGAACAATAAAGCAGGCAAAACAAGGCAGTTTATTTTAAACATAAATAAAAAAAGGGGATGTCCTTCTGAGACACCCCCTTAACCTGATAAGTAATATTTCTGCTATTATTCGTATGAATAGCCCATTATTTCGGTTGATTTAAACACTGTCATGCTCTTCTGAACCATTTTATCATAAATCATCCCGTTGGTTCCGAATAGTACCGATTTTGCATCATAGCCAAGCACTCTCAGATAAGCTGCAAGAAAAGCACTGGTCTGACCTGTGTAACAATATACTGCAACAGGTTTGTCAGTTGGCAGGGTTTTCAGGTCAGCTGCCAGTTTTAAAGATTCTTTCGGGGTATACTGAACTGCTCCGTTGATATGGCCGGGATCAGCATACTGAGCTGCAGGCCAATAGTTTACAATATAATATCCTGTAAGATTACCAAATAGTGTCTGGGAGTTAACTGATGCGGGAGTAAAGCCTTCTGCAAGAAGAGCATTAACCCTTGCTTCAAGAATCTCCTGTCCTGTTGTTTTCCCGGTTGAAAGAACAGGAAGAGATCCGGCTG
>JAKLDT010000239.1 GCA_022703405.1 Bacteroidota bacterium
CAGTTGAAAGAGGCTATCGCGATTCGAGGATAAACAGGATCTTCGAGGGTACAAATGAAATTAACCGCCTTCTTGTTGTCGATACTGCAATGAAACGCGCAATGAAGGGTGACTTCGACCTCTTCGGGGAAGCAGAAAAACTTATGGCTGATACAGGGAACATAGCTGCCCCCGCAAAAGACGGAGAGAGCTACTTTGAAGAAAAATACAGATACATAAAGAATTTCAAGAAGGCAGTGCTTCTTTGCATTAACGGAGCAAGCAAGACCTTCCAGAAAAACCTTGTCCATGAACAGGAAGTGCTGAATAACATTGCCGACATGATGATGGAAGTATATGTTTCAGAATCACTTGCATTAAGGATAGAGAAGCTTTCAAAATCAAAAAGCGATATTTCACTTTATAAGGATATCCTCGATGTGAACATTTCAGAGACAGCACATGTAGTCAGAAAAGCTGCATCCGATGCACTCTGTACATTCTGCACCAGCGAATCATGCGCTTCACTCCACAAAGCCTTTGAAGAGCTTTCAAGGATCAGCTGCGTGAATGTGAAGGATGCAAGGAGAAGGATTGCCGACAAACTTATTGCTGACAACAGCTACAAATTCTGATTTTATCAGGTCTTTTGTATCTTTGTCCTGATAATAAATTAAAAAGTAAGCTTATGAAGAGGCATCTTTATTACTTCAGTATCCTGGTCACACTCATAATTATTGTGAATTCATGTACTACTGTTCCGCTTACAGGCCGCAGACAGCTCAGCCTTGTACCGGAATCTGAAATGATAACAATGTCATTCACCAATTATTCCGAGTTCATGAAGACTAATCCGGTCTCAGCCGATAAGGCAAATTCTTCACTTGTCCAGGAGGTCGGGAAAAATATTTCAGCAGCAGTTATAAAGTATTTTGCTGATAATAATCTTTCGTCTAGGCTTGATGGATATCAGTGGGAGTTCAACCTTATAAAGAATGATACGACACCAAATGCCTGGTGCATGCCCGGTGGAAAAGTTGTCGTTTATTCCGGAATACTGCCATATACAAAGGATAAAGACGGACTGGCAGTTGTTGTGAGTCATGAAGTAGCTCACGCCGTTGCCCGTCATGGCAATGAGCGTATGAGCCAGGAACTTCTTGCCCAGTATGGGAGCGTTGTTCTGAGTGAAGCGCTTAAGAACAAGCCTGTCCAGACAAAAACGATTTTCGGTTCAGCCTATGGGCTCGGAGCACAGTTTGGCGTCATGCTTCCCTTTTCAAGAGAACATGAGCTTGAAGCCGATAAACTGGGACTTATATTCATGGCCATGGCAGGTTATGACCCTCAGACTGCAATAGCCTTCTGGGAGAGGATGGCCTCAATGGGCGGCCAGAAACCACCCGAGTTCATGAGTACCCACCCTTCCGATGCTACCCGTATCCAGAAAATCAAGGATGCTTTGCCTGAGGTTATGACTTATTACAAGAAGCAGTAAGGCGGCTTACACTTTCCCTTCTGTTAATAAAGATCAATATCAATCATTCGATTGATAAATGTCAATTTTATCTATGTTAAAGAGCATAGGAGAAAGGAAAATTATGCCTTTGACAAAGCGTTGATTAATGGATAAAAAAATATCTTTGTGAAAAAATTAACAACATATTTTAAACTTCCAGGAGATGACAAAAATATTTAAGAATCTGATATTGTTACTCACCATTGTTGCAGGGGTGTTTTATTTCTCATCCTGTGAGAAATACACCTACATCGTCGACAAAAGAATTCCTGTAATTGATACAACCGGGAATGACACCACAAACCTTGTAAAGTTTGCTACTGAGATTCAGCCTGTTTTCACTGCCAAATGCATTTCATGCCATAAGGGTACGAGAAATCCCGACCTGAGGGAAGGCAATTCTTATGCTGCACTTACCGGCGGCGGTTACGTAAATCAGCCTGCTACAGGCAGTAAGCTGTATTCAATGATGACATCAGGAAGCCATTCTTCGCTTTCAACACAGGAAGACAAAAACAAAATACTTCTCTGGATTTCACAGGGTGCAAAAAACAATTAAAAAAAAATAAAACTCGATAATACAAACCGACATGAAAAAGCTTATTATCCTCCTAACATTATCTTTAGTTCTTGTTCCAGTTTTTGCGCAGGAAGAATCTGCAGGACCTGAGCTTGTTACAAATACTTTCAATGCAGCAACTCTTATCGATAACCAGACTGTAGCATCTCCTTACAAGGGTGGTCTCGAAATGCAGATTCAACACCGTTTCAGCCTTATTGAGAATATCAAGAACCTATATGGTATCTACGGCGCTGCAAATACAAGGCTCGGACTGAATTACGGAATCACCGACCGCCTTATGCTTGGCGTTGGAACCACTAAGGATTATAAACTCCAGGATATCCAGTGGAAATATGCAATACTCAGGCAGACAGCTGATAACAGCATGCCGGTTTCTCTGTCTTATTATGGAAATATGGTAATTGATGCAAGAGCTGATGAGAACTTTGGCCCTGAAGCCAGCTATAAGGAACTGCACAGGCTTTCATACTTCACACAGCTGATAGTAGCCAGGAAATTCACTGAGAAACTTTCACTGCAGGTGGCTCCTTCATTTCTGTATAATAACTCAGTTCCCGAGTATTATACAAACAATCTTCCCGATACAACAACAATTCACACAGGTTACAAAAACATGAACTTTGGCTTGCATGTAGGCGGCCGCTATAATGTTGTGGGTAATCATTCGCTTATGCTTGAGTACGATCAGCTTCTTACAAAGCAGGAAGATCTCTCTGATGAGGATTCACCAAAGCCAAACCTTGCATTCGGCTGGGAAATAAATACCCCTACTCATGCATTCCAGGTTTTTGTAGCTAATTATTCAAGTATTATTAATCAGTATAACCTTCTGTATAACAAGAACGATCTGTCAAACGGAGACTTCCTTGTAGGTTTTAATATTACTGTTAGGTTTTAACCTGATACTTGTCTGTAATGAAATTATATTTTCGCGGGATATTTATCCTGTTGTTTCTTGTTTCTATTTCTGCAAAAGCTGCATATATGTCTGTTAGCCAGGCTGATACAGTTTTGGCCGATACTGCAGCATTTGTTTCTCCTTACGATGAGGATAACCAGCGCTGCTTTACCTGCCATGGACAACCTCGTTACGAGTACACAAATGAAACGCTTGGTAAAAAGGTTCGCTCTTTAATGGCAGAAAGCAGGATTGTACGGAAAGATGAATTCTACCGTTCCAATCATAAAAGTTTCAGCTGTACCGATTGCCACTCGGCAGAGTATGTTAACTTCCCTCATGCCGGTGAACTCAGGATGGAGGCTAAGCTCAGCTGTCTCGACTGCCATGGTGGTGACGAGACCTATCATTTCGATGCTATAGCGGAGGAATATAAGCAGAGTGCGCATTTTAAGCTTGAGGAGGAAGGATTCTCATGTTACAGCTGTCACGATCCGCATACATACAGGATAAGCAAGCGGACAAGAGAAAATTTTAAGGAGGCTATATCTTACGATAATGCAATCTGTCTGAACTGCCATGCTGACTTCAACAGGTTTCAGCTCTTATCCGACCGTGAGGAGATAAATATAATAAAGCAGCATGAATGGCTGCCTAATCAGTCTGCCCACATGGCAGGCGTAAGATGCATTGAATGTCATACCCAGATAAATGAAAACCTGCCTGTAGCTCACCTTATTAAACCAAAGGCTGAGGCCGTTAAGCGTTGCAATGAGTGCCATTCACAGAACTCAATGCTTATGGCTTCTCTTTATAAATTTGAATCGAAGGAACAACGTAAGGATGGCTTCTTCAACGGGATAATCCTTAACCAGTCTTATGTTATCGGCGCTAACCGGAATGAATACCTTAACCTCCTGAGCCTCCTCATTTTTGCAGGAATGCTGGCAGTGATAGGTATTCATGTTTACTTTCGAATACGTAACGGGAAAAATATTAAACACTAGGAACGAAAATGTACTTATACCCTAAATGGCTGAGAGCCTGGCATGTTCTTAACGCAGTATTGTTCATAATCCTCATTGTTACGGGATTAAGCATGCAGTACACCGGTAAGAAGGATTATGTTCTTGTTGTG
>JAKLDT010000024.1 GCA_022703405.1 Bacteroidota bacterium
TAGAGAGCCGCAGCTGCTCCGCCTTTAAGTACTGAGATTGATTCAATATCATCAGGGTTCATGCTTGAAATGCCATCACCACGGTCAACGTTAAGTGCTGTTGAACTTGTGACAGGTCCCTTGTTTGAGTTGTTAATTGGCATTCCATCAACTATATACAGAGGTTGCTGGTTGCCATTCAGTGAGGTATTTCCTCTCACTATAACACGGCTTGAAGCGCCTGCTCCGGAGTTAACCTGTGTTGCGTCCACACCTGCAATTTTACCGCTGAGTGATGTAGCCACGTTGTTCATTCGGGCTTCAGTAAATGCAGTTCCGCGGACCTCCTGAACAGCATAGGCAAGAGCTTTCTTTTCCTTCTTGATACCAAAGGCAGTGACAACTACTTCATCTATCTGAAGCATGCTTTCAGCAAGGGTAACATTAATGACATTCTGGCTGCCCACAGTTATTTCCTGAAGCGAGAAGCCAATAAAGGAAAACTGCAGGATCGACTGGGCATTAGGCACCTCTATGTTGTATTCACCCTCAATTCCTGTGTTGACACCTATAGTAGTGCCCTTTACTGTAACGTTTACACCGGGCAGCGCTTCTCCCGCTGCATTTGTAACTTTCCCGGAAACTTTCAGCTGCTGGAAATTTCTTTCGTCGGCCCTGAATTCAGGTGCAAGGATGATTTTCCTGTCAATAATAGTGTATTTAACATCTGTATGTTTGAAGAGGTCATCCAGTATGTTGCTGATTAACTGGTCCTCAACATTGATATTCACTTTTCTGTGAGTATCAAGCAGTTTTTCATTATACAGGAAGAAGAACTCGCTTTGGATTTCTATGTTATCGAGTACTGTAACAAGCTCTGCATCTGTATAATTCAGGGAGAGGCGTGTTTTTTGCGAATATGCCTCGGTGGCACTAACCTGCAGGATGCCTGCAACCAGCAAAACTAAAGCTATACGCATGATTAACAACGTTTTTTTGAGGGAATTAAGGTATTCTTCCCCGCCAGGGTTGATTTTTTTCATAAATTTGTAAGTTTTCGAGTTAAAAAAATATCGTAAGGTGTTTTTTAGGAAATCGTTGCCGCGATTTCCTTTTTTTGTTTCCTTATCAGACTGATTAAGAGCTGTTTAGTGTATTCATGTCGATCAGGTTTTAGTTAGGGTTTATTTTCTGAGACTAATTATGATTTTCTCCTTTTCGTATGTTCCGTCTTTAAGGATCTGCCTTGGAATCCGCTTATACGATATAGGCGAAGTCATAGACAGAAGATTTAGCACTTCATCCAGGCTGTCATCAACGAAGGTTCCCCGGAAGGAGTATTTTTCAAGATCCTTGTCAGCAAGCACAACTTTAACATTGTACCATCTCTCAATGCGCCTTCCTACCTCGGCCATCTGGTCGCCCCTGAAAACAAGCTTTCCTTCCTTCCAGCTGCTGTATTTTGAAGGGTCGGTTACAGTCTTGCTTATATTGCCGTTCTGATAAATAAGCCTTTCCGAAGGATAAATATTAGTTCCTTCATTTCCATTCTGGTCTGAGAACCGGACTTTTCCCTTAGCCAGGACCACTTCTATGTAATTTTCAGAAGGATATGCGCTTATGTTGAAGCTTGTGCCCAGTACCACTACCTTTGAATTTGCCGCACCAATAACGAAGGGATTTACTGCGTCATGCTTTACATCAAACCATGCTTCTCCTTCAAGTTCGATATTTCTGTTATTGCTGAACGGAACAGAATATGTGAGCTTCGATCCGCTGTTCAGCATGCCGGTGGTGCTGTCGGGAAGTATAAAAGAGACCCTTGATCCAAGGGGTGCAATAATTGTACTCTTAAGCACTTCATTTTTTACAGCCGGTATATTTACAGCTGTCACAACTTTATCCTTTTCTGATAGATGCATGTATCCTAGAACTCCTGTAATTAGCAACGGAATTAAAAGTATGGCTGCTGCTTTTGCATACAGATTAAATGCTTTTATGAGCACAAGATTCCTGTCCCTGAATTTTTTCTGCCGAATGAGCTTATGAATATGATCAAGCAGGCTGTCAAGTTTTTCCTTATTTGCGGATACTATATTATAATCACTGTTCCATTCTGTTTCAAGAATTCTTTTTATCTCAGCCGCATTGTCTCCTGAAGCAAGCATATCCTCAACAGACATATTTTCCTCATCATTTGTAAGTCCCTGCAGATACTTTTCAAGTAATTTCTGATCGCTTTCTTTCAATTTTCAAGTATTTAGATATGAATAATATTTTGCCTACATTAGCTTATATCCACTATACGAAATAATCTCACATTATTTGCTTGTTTTTTTTCTGAAATAATTTGAATCCGGAAAGAGCCGGCTTCAGAAATGCTTAACAGCGGGGAATCAGAATATGCCGGATAAGCTGGCAAGCACTAAAAAATACAGCAGATCTTTCTCTGATATATTTTTACGGATGAATTTCAGGCTTTCTGAAATGTAATTATCAACAGTGCCGGGAGATAATCCCATCTCAACTGCAATCTCCCTGGTGCTCTTGCCTTCTTCACGGCTTTTAATGAATATTGCCTTCTGCTTTTCGGGAAGCCTGTTTATTACCTTCCTTACTTGTTCAAGCAGTGATTTATAGTCGAGTCTTTCTCCAAGGTCGGAAAAGATGCCGGATTCCTCACTTACATGATAATCGATGAATTTTCTCATGTAGTTCCTTTGCCTGAAAAGCTTACAGATATCATTGTATGCTATTGTGTAGAGGTATGATTTGAATGATAGTTCCGGTTTCAGGTTCCTGTGGTTTTCCCATAGTTTCATGAACACTGATTGAATAAGCTCTTCAGTTTCTGCCTCTGAACGCAGAAGTTTCAGCCCGAAATTGAATAATCTCCCTGAATATTTCTGATAGATTGCATCAAATGCTGCAATATCGCCCTTGCGCAGACGTTTTACCAACTCAACATCTTCAATATCAGGCTTTAGTTCTAACATTCAGTTGCTTCCGGCACTAAAGGTAATTGTTTTTCACGTGTGGCCAGTTCGGCAAGATAAATAATTGATTTAAAAGATATTCCTGTATTATTGCTCATCCCTATTTCGCAGGTTCTGCTGGTCGAATAACCATGTGTCACACTTTCAGGAATCTGTGTTTTAAGATTTCTCAAACCGTGCCTGTTGAGCTCGGGATATGTAAAACCTCTGTCACCTGCAAAACCGCAGCAATTTGTATCGGCAACGATGACTTCCTTTGCGCATTTATTGGCCAGTTCTGCAAGTTTTCCTTCAAGGCCCATTTTCTTCATGCTGCAGACTGGGAAAACTGTAACTGTTTCATCGACAGGTGTGACGCTCAGGTTTGCCATAAGGAAGTCAAGTATGAATTCCACCGGTTCATACAACCTGAGGCCTGATTTCATGTTTTCCTTCATTGTGAACAGGCATGGACTCATATCGCATAGAACCGGATACTCTCCGTTGTTGCTGGCTTTTAAAAGGGCAGTTTCCAGTTCTACGGATTTTTTAGTCCCTGCTTTCCTGTAACCTTTACTCAGAAAGGCCATACCACAACACAGGTTATCAAGATTATCGGGGAAAATGACTTCATACCCTGCCCTGGAACAAAGGCCCATAAGTACTTCCGAAAGCTGCTTCTCCTGCCTGTGTTCAGCAGACACACCCATCGACCTGTTTATGCATGAAGGGAAGTATACAACCTTTTTATTTCTGTTTTCTGCAGTTACCGTAACAGGTTTAATCTTTTTCGAGCCTGCCGGCATATATTTGTTCCAAGCAGGAATTGTATTAAATGATACTTTCCTTATTCCTCCGGCTAGAGCGCCTAAAACAGCTGACCCAAGTATCCTCTGGAAAAATGCCACTATATTTAAACCGGCACGTAATGAGGCGGTTACTGTATTCATGTTGTTGGCGATCCAGCCTGCGATCTTATCATGACTGCCGATATTCTCAGCCCTGAGGTTCTTGATGAGCTTTCCTGTATCAATCTTTACGGGACAGCTTATGGCGCATAAGCCATCGGTGGCGCATGTTGCATCACCTGAATATGAAAATGATCTTACAAGCTCAGCTGCAATATGTGGCTCACTGCCTGTTGCAATAAGTGATCTGATTTCCCTGTAAACAGTAATCCGCTGCCTTGGCGAAAGAGTAAGGTCAGCGGCAACGCATGCAGATTCACAGAAACCGCATTCCGTACATTTATCTATAAGTTCATCTGCAGGAGGCAACGGTTTGAGGTTCTTCAGATGAATATCCTTGTCATCGTTAAGAATAACACCCGGATTAAAAATTCCTTTAGGGTCAAAGATCATCTTTATATCCTTCATGAGCTGATAGGCGTCCTTCCCCCATTCAAGTTCAACAAACGGAGCCATGTTCCTGCCTGTGCCATGTTCAGCTTTAAGTGAACCGTCATATTTTTCAACAACAAGTCCGGATACTTCGGAAAGCATGTTTTTATATCTTTCAATTTCCGATTCATTGCTGAAGTCCTGAGTAAAGACAAAGTGCAGGTTGCCTTCTAACGCATGTCCGAAAATAACAGCTTCGTTGTAGTTGTATTTCTTTAGAATATCCTGCAGGTCAAGAGTCGCTTCCGCCAGTCTTGGAACAGGAAAGGCAACATCTTCTATTATTACTGTGGTACCTGCTTTACGCATAGCGCCAACAGAGGGGAAAAGCCCTTTCCTGATCTTCCATAACAGTTCATATTCAGAGGGAAGGTCAGTAAAACTTATGCCTTTAACTGTAGGTATGTCGCTCAGTGTATTTCTGATGTTATTAATATTTTCTGCAAGACTGGCTTTATCACCTGAGGCAGTCTCAATGAGCAGGGCTGAAGCAGTATTGTTGAGTGTCTTCAGATATTCGGGTACTCCCGCTTCATCTTCAACTGATTTTAATCCCTGTCTGTCAATAAGTTCCACTGCCTGAACAGGTCCTGATTTGAGTAGCGATACAGCCATGCAGGCAGTCCTGATATCGGGAAAGATAATCAGGGAGCTTGCCCTGCAGGGTTTTTCTTCAACAGTCCTGTATGTAAGTCCGGATATGAATCCAAGAGTGCCTTCGGAACCTATCATCAGGTGTTCGATTATATCAAAGGGATCGGAATAATCAACAAGAGCATTAAGGCTGTAGCCTGTCGTATTCTTCATCTTGTACTTATGTCTGATACGGCTTGCAAGCTCCTTGTCGGATCTGACCTTTTCGCCAAGTTTCTCAATCGCGGAGAGCATACTGTTATGTGTGCTCCTGAATTGCTCCCTGCTGTTTCTGTCAGTAGTGTCGAGAACAGTTCCGTCTGCAAGCAGTACTCTTATCCCTGCAATGGTCTTGTATGAGTTCTCTGCTGTTCCGCAACACATTCCGCTCGCGTTGTTAGCTGCAATTCCGCCAATCATTGCAGCATTAATCGATGCCGGATCGGGACCTATTTTCCGGCCATGTTTCGCCAGAAGCCTGTTTACCTTTCCTCCTGTAAGCCCTGGCTGCAGCCATATATATCTGCCTTCATCCTCAATCCTGTATTTTTTCCATTCAGTTCCAGCAAGAAGAAGAACAGAATCTGTAACGGCCTGACCAGACAGGCTTGTTCCGGCTGCCCTGAAAGTCACAGGGAGGTTCAGCCTGTTGCATTCCCTGATAACAACAATAGCCTCATCCTCATTTTGAGCCCTGATAACAATTTTAGGAATCAGCCTGTAGAAACTGGCATCGGTTCCATAAGCAAGAGTATGAAGTGTATCGTGAAAAATCCTTTTCTTATCAATAACTTTATTTATTGAATTGTATAGTTCAAGATATCTGCCGTTTAGCATTGTTTAAGCAATAATGTTGAGGCATTAAAATTAAGGATATATGTCAGTTTCTGCAAAAAAAATACTCTGTTAAGGAATACTTCATGTAAATATCTAATTTTGCAACTTATAATAAGGAACCATTATGGAAAGCAATTCTGAACCGGTCCTGTCAAGAAATGTGGTTGAATTTGTTGCAGTTGCAAATGAATTCTGCAAATATGCCGAGCATGCACAGGAACTTAAAGGTGATGAGCTGTTCAAAATTTTACAGAGAATACTGCCTTTACTTTACCTGAAAGCCTCCCTGTTGCCAAAGCTTGAACCATACTTCGAAGATGGAAATGAGAGGTTTGTTACAGAAAATGACTGGAAAAGGATACGCCATAACTTCAGGGAAAAATTTGGGACCGCTGATGATTACCAGGAAGTTTTTGATGACAGGAACAGGGAAAGAGAAGGACAGTTTGAAGCTTCTGTCTCTGAAGATTTGACGGATATATATCAGGATATCAAGGATTTTCTTTTGTTGTATCAGACAGGCACTAATGAAGTGATGAATGATGCAGTGTGGGAATGCAGACAACATTTTGAGGATTACTGGGGTCAGAAACTTGTAAATTCAATGAGGGCCATTCACCGGTTCATTTACTCTGGTGAAGAGATTGGACGACTGCCAGATGATGAATCCGATGATGAAACAAGGGATACATCCGATTGGCTTATTAGCAAGAGGCAACAAGATTTTAATGCTGATGGAAAATAGCCGCTTTATCCCCAACATAACTGCTGAAGAGCTTGCCGCTCATGAATTGTCATGGTTCAGGGGTGAAATAATTCTTGTCGATAACATGCAGAAGTTCAACAGTATAATTCCACGTCTCCGTGAGAATGACCTTCTGGGTTTCGATACAGAAACTAAGCCCACTTTTAAGCGTGGTAAAAGGAATAACGTATCCCTGATACAGCTTGCAAATGAGAATCTTGCAGTTTTATTCAGGATTAATAAGATAGGTCTGCCTGAGGATCTGCTGAAGATCCTTGCTGATGGAAATATCCTTAAAGCAGGCGTGGCCATACATGATGACCTGAGGTTTCTAAACGGATCCAGGGCTTTCAGACCACAGGGTTTTATTGAACTGCAGACACTTGTTAAAGAGTATGGCATTGAAAGTGCAGGATTAAAGAAACTTACTGCAATTATTCTCGGCTTCAGGATCTCAAAAAGTCAGCAGGTTACGAACTGGGAGGCTGAACATCTAACTGATGCACAGTTGCTTTATGCGGCAACTGATGCCTGGGTGTGTCACCAGATATACAGGGAACTGACAAGGAATGAGGTGAGGAGCGCCTGAGAGAGTTGTTTAACAATCAATTCTCTGTTTTTTGAAAGAATTATTGTTGTTTATATAATCATAAATCGTGAGGATCAGGATAGTATTAAAACCGGGTAAGGAACAGTCGGTAAGGCGATATCATCCCTGGGTTTTTTCAGGTGCAATACATAAAATTTACGGGAAACCTGCCGAAGGCGATCTGGTTGATCTGTACGACAGCAAGGATAATTTTCTTGCGACAGGACATTATCAGCCAAGTTCCATTGCTGTCAGGATACTGACTTTTGAAAATGTGGAACCGGACCTGTCATTTTTCAGGGACAGAATAAATAAGGCTGTGCTGTATCGTAAATCAGCCGGGATATCAACCAGGCCTGATCTTAATGTCTATCGCCTCATACATGGTGAAGGCGATGGACTGCCGGGACTGATCGTTGATTTTTACAATGGAGTTGCAGTTATCCAGATGCATTCGCTGGGCTTCTACAGGATAAGGAAGGAGATCTCCTCATTACTGGTGGAACTACTTAAAGATAAGCTTGTTGCTGTATATGACAAGAGTGAGGGAACAGTGCCATATAAGTCCGGTGCAAACGCTTCAAATGAGTTTTTATACGGCAGTTCTGATCCGGTTATTGTGACTGAAAACAATTACAAATTCAGGATTGACTGGTCAACAGGCCAGAAAACTGGTTTCTTCATTGACCAGAGAGATAACCGTAAACTTCTTGGAGAAATGTCCGCAGGGCGCAAAGTACTGAATATGTTTGGGTACACCGGAGGATTCTCTGTTTATGCAATGGCAAATGCTGAGAGTGTGCATACAGTCGACAGTTCTCTTTCTGCCATTGAACTGGCAAAGCAGAATGTAGCAATGAATTTTGGCGATGATGAGCGTCACAAGGCTTTCCAGACCGACGCTTTTGAATTCCTGAATGATATCAGGGACAAGTATGACCTGATTATACTTGATCCACCGGCATTTGCAAAACACAATAATGTTCTTGATAATGCCCTGCAGGGCTACAAGAGGCTGAATATGAAGGCAATAGAACAGATCAGGCCCGGCGGTGTTATTTTTACATTCTCCTGTTCTCAGGTTGTGACAAAGGAAAATTTCAGAAAATCAGTTTTCGCTGCTGCAGCCAATACCGGCAGAAATGTAAGAATTCTGTATCAGCTGAGCCAGCCTCCGGATCATCCGGTAAGCATTTATCATCCTGAGAGTGAATATCTTAAAGGTTTGGTGCTCTATGTTGAGTAGGTTGAGAGAGCGAGGAGAGAGAAAAGAGACTAAAAAATAATAAAACTGTTTGCAGTGAATAAGAATATAGTGTTGATAGCCAGGAAACTGGGATTACATGACTGGCAGGTTGAAAATACAATAAGGCTTCTTGACGGAGGAGCCACTATACCTTTCATCAGCCGGTACAGGAAAGAAATGACTGGCAGCCTTGATGAAGTTCAGCTTATGCATATTAAGGAGGAATATGACAGGCTGAAGGAGCTTGATGCAAGGAGGGAGGCTGTTATAAAATCGATTGAGGAGCAGGAGAAGATGACTCCTGAATTACGATCAAGGATTGATGCAGCACTTACACTTTCAGAACTTGAGGATATATACCTTCCTTATAAACCGAAGCGCCGGACAAGGGCTACAATAGCCAGGGAAAAAGGCCTTGAACCACTTGCCGGGATAATCTTCAGTCAGCGTGAAACAGATCCCGAAAGCAAGGCTGAAGGTTTCCTGAATGATCAGGTTGAAACAACTGAAGATGCAATCTCAGGAGCTTCAGATATAATTGCAGAGTGGGTAAGTGAAGATGAAAAAGCACGAAAGCTGCTGAGGCAATTATTTGATAAAGAGGCTGTTATTGTTTCAAGAGTTGTTAAGGGAAAAGAGACGGAAGGTATAAAATACAGTGATTATTTTGACTGGTCGGAACCATTGAAAAAATGCCCATCGCACAGGCTGCTTGCAATGAGAAGGGGTGAAGATGAAGGATTCCTGAGGTTGACTGTCGAACCTGATGAAAAGCATGCTCTTGATACTCTGAACAATATTTTTATAAAAGGCAATAATGCTTCTTCAGAAATAGTTCTGGATGCTGTAAAAGACAGCTGGAAAAGGCTTCTTTCTTCGTCGATGGAGACAGAATTCAGGAATTTTTCAAAAGAAAAAGCTGATACTGAAGCCATTTCTGTGTTTGCCGATAATCTGCGCCAGCTGCTTCTTGCATCACCTCTCGGAGAAAAAAATGTACTGGCAATCGATCCGGGTTTCCGCACCGGTTGCAAGTTGGTATGCCTCGACAGGCAGGGCAACCTCCTGCATAATGAGACAATTTACCCGCATCCTCCGCAGAATGAAACCGCTCTGTCAATAAAAAAAATACTGTCCCTTGTTAATGCATATAAGATAGAAGCAATTGCAATTGGAAACGGGACAGCAAGCAGGGAAACCGAAGACTTCATAAAATGGGTGAAGTTTGAAAATGATATCCAGGTTTTTGTCGTGAGCGAAGCCGGAGCCTCAATATATTCAGCTTCAAAAGTTGCACGTGATGAATTCCCTGATTATGACGTTACGGTCAGAGGAGCTGTATCGATCGGCAGGAGATTGATGGATCCCCTGGCGGAACTTGTCAAGATCGATCCAAAATCAATTGGTGTTGGACAGTACCAGCATGATGTTGATCAGTCGAAACTGCAAAAATCCCTTGATGAGGTTGTTATGAGCTGTGTGAATGCTGTTGGCGTTGAGGTCAACACAGCGAGCAAGCACCTGCTTACCTATGTTTCAGGTCTTGGTCCGCAGCTTGCACAGAATATTATCGACTACCGGACTGAAAATGGTCCGTTCAGATCGAGGAAAGAGCTGCAGAAGGTGAAGAGGATGGGAGAGAAGGCTTTTGAGCAGTGTGCAGGATTCCTTAGGATACGCAATGCAGCCAATCCGCTTGATTCAAGCGCTGTGCATCCTGAAAGCTATCATGTTGTTGAGCTGATGTCAAAGGATCTTGGCTGTGATGTGAAGGAACTAATTACAAATGAAACAAAGAGAAAGGAAATAGTTCCACAAAAATATGTTACACCGGTAACAGGTTTACCCACTTTGAAAGATATTATTGATGAACTTGCCAAGCCAGGACGTGATCCTCGTTCAAAAATAAAAGAGTTCCGTTTTGCTGATATCCGTTCAATGGAAGAATGCAAGCCCGGAATGGTTGTACCCGGAATTGTAACAAATGTTACAAAATTCGGTGCCTTCGTCGATATTGGTATCAAGCAGGATGGCCTCGTTCATATCTCCAATCTCTGTAATAAGTATATTTCTGATCCTTCGACAGTTGTGAAGCTTCATCAGCACGTGATGGTCAAAATTATCGGTGTCGACATAGAAAGAAAAAGAGTTCAGCTGTCGATGAAGGATGTGACGGAGAAAAAGAGCTGACACTACAGGAAATCGTACGGTACTAACAATATATTATATGAATAGGGCTTTTTCCGGTATTCTTGTTTTTATTGCCTGTTTGACTTCATGCAATGTTGAAAAGCATGAGATATTCCTGGAGGCTGAGAGCTTTTCTGAGAGAGGTGGCTGGGTTATTGACCCGCAGTTCATGTACAGGATGGGATCACCTTATCTGCTTGCACACGGACTTGGAAAAACTGTTGAAAATGCTTCAACAGAGATTGATGCACCGATATCCGGTAATTTTCATATTTGGGCAAGAACAAAAAACTGGGTTCCCGGTAAGTGGGAGGCACCGGGACGCTTCAGGATAGAAGTTAACGGAAAGGAACTGAAGAATGATCTTGGTACTCTTGAAGGCTGGAACTGGGAATACGCAGGTAAAGTAAGTGTGAATAAAGGTGTCAATGTTATTGAACTTCATGATATTACAGGTTTTGACGGACGCTGTGATGCAATCTATCTTTCGACTGTTAAGACTCCTCCTCCGTCAGCTTCAGCAGAACTGGCAGCATTCAGGAAACAAATGCTTTCTGAGCCTGATATTCCAGCACGAGTTGAGTCATTCGACCTTGTAATAACAGGTGGCGGAATAGCAGGTTGCGCTGCATCAATTGCAGCGGCAGAGCAGGGACTTAATGTTGCCCTGATACACGACAGGCCTGTCCTCGGAGGCAATGCAAGCAGTGAGATACGTGTTCATACTGAGGGAATTACAGGGAAGGTTGGAAGGATACTCAATATGCTGAATACTGTTCACTGGCCTAATGGTTCTCCGGAAGCTGAACGGGATGACAGGAAACGCCACAATGCGATGAGCTCCTATCCTTCTGTACATCAGTTCCTCAATTACAGGGCGTACAGCGTAATAACTTCTGCCGATTCAATTACTGCAGTTGATGCCCGTAACACTGCCACCGGAGAAATGGTAAGGTTTAAGGCCCCTGTTTTTATCGATTGCACTGGTGACGGCTGGATAGGCTACTGGGCCGGTGCAGATTATATGTATGGCAGAGAGGATTCATCGGAATATGGTGAGAACTGGGCTGAACATGGAGAACTATGGAGTCCTGCAAAAGCTGATAACAGGGTAATGGGATCATCGGTGCTGTGGAGAAGTGTGGATGCCGGCAAGCCTGTTGCATTTCCTGATCTTCAATGGACTAAGGCTGTGGCAGGTGATTTTGCAGCAATAAAGGGAGAATGGCAGTGGGAATACTCGAACGATACACTTAATCAGATTGATGACGGTGAAATGATCAGGGATCACATGCTTAGGGCAATTTACGGATCATTCTCAAATGCAAAAAAACTTCCTGAGAATGCAAATCTGGAGCTTGAATGGGTTTCCTACCTGCTTGGAAAAAGAGAATCACGGCGACTTGCAGGTGATTATGTCTATACTTTCAGGGATGCAAAGAACATGGTGGAATTCCCTGATGCTGTTGTAGTTGAAAGCAGGGCAGTGGATGTCCACTACCAGCAGAACCTTGTTGATACTTCAAAACCTGATTTCCTGTCGGAAGCAAATTATTACAAGGTCGATCACTACTATATTCCATTCCGTTCGCTCTATTCCAGGAATATAAAGAACCTGATGATGGCAGGAAGATGCTTCAGCTGCTCTCACATCGGACTCGGAGGCCCCAGGGTAATGAACACAACAGGCCAGATGGGAGTCGCTACTGGCTATGCAGCTTCATTGTGCAAAAAGTATAGCACAAATCCGCGCGGCGTTTATAAGAATCACATCAAGGAATTGCAGCTGCTGATTGCCGGCAAATAAACAGTAATAATAAAATATTTAGAATCTTGGTCTCTGCTGATCCTCGGGATGCGGTTTCATGACCGGTTTTGCCGGAAGCTTTACAGTGCGCATTGCTGCATTGTAGGCAAAGGCAGCAGTAATCACAGCATTGTGCTTAAGATCAGCCATTACAAGTCTTTCGTAAGTGTCCATAACTGTATGGTAACCACGTCCGTATTCAATTTCATCCTGTATGAACTGGAAGCCCGGAAGCCCAAGACTGTTGAATGTAAGGTGGTCAGTACCTCCTGTATTATTTGGAGATATTGTTGTAAAGCCCATATCTTTGAAAGGTTCAATCCATTGTTCAAAAATAGGCCTTACAAGATCATTCTCCTGAAGGTATATGCCGCGGTATTTGCCTGAACCGTTATCCATATTAAAGTATCCTGCAAACTTGTCAAAATCAGCCTTATGAGCTTTAGTCTCAGGGTCAGCAAGATATTTGTCAGAGTAGCCTCTTGATCCGAGGAAACCTTCTTCCTCACCACCCCAGAGACATACCCTGATAGTCCTTTTTGGTGCGGCATCAATAGCTTTTAGTATCCTGAGCGCTTCCATCATAACAATGCAACCTGAGGCATTATCCGCTGCTCCTGTGCCACCATGCCAGGAATCAATATGAGCACCTATCATTACTACTTCATTCTTAAGTAACTTGTCTGTGCCGGGTATTTCTCCGATAACATTGTATACAGTGGGACTGTCAAAGAATTTATTTGCAATCTCAATTTCCATTTCAACAGGAATATTATGCTTCAGGAGTCTTTCCATTCTGCCATGTGCTTCCACAGGAAGATTAAGCTGGGCTGCAGGTTCTTTATCTCCTTTTTTATAACTGGCGCTGTTTGAACGGGGTACATTGAATGTTCCTGAACTGTTAAGCACAACAGCAGCTCCCTCCCCGGCAAGGAATTCAGATATCTTGTTTCTCAATGCTCTCTGAGCCTGGTACTGTGCAAAGTCAACCGGAGGCCTTCTGCCTGGTCTGCCCGCTGAAGCCTTTGACATTTCTTCAAGCTGTGCATCGGTTAACCTGCTTGCAAGAGGTTCAAAACTGACCTCATAATTTGCCGCAGATGGCAGAAGCACTATTTTGCCTGCTACCTTTCCCTTGTATTTTTCAATATCAGCTTCGGCTTTTATATCGACTAGAACAACTTCTCCTTTTACAAGTCCGTTTGTACTGCCTGTCCATGCAACCGGATTACACGCGAAATTTGCATAATATGGTGCAGTCATGGCTGCATAGGTTTTCAGATTGTCCCAGCCGGGTTTAGTGAATTCGGTTGCAGCTTCAATCCTTACATTCTGAAATCCAAGTTCTTCCATTTTTGCCTTAGCCCATTCGTTACCCCTTTTCATTCCCGTTGAACCGGTTAGCCTGGGCCCTGTTAAATCAGTTAGTCCGAAAGCAAGTTCCTCTATCTGTGAGTATTTTAGTCCTTCCTGCTTGATCTTGTAAATCATGGAAAGGTCAATGTTTTCGGTTTGCGACATAAGTGCCACAGGCAGCACTAACATCATTATCAATGCTGCGGAAAAGTTTCTTATTTTCATTTTATTAAAAAATTGTATTGTTGTATATCAAATTTATATAAAAAACAATCCTTTGCTTCTCAACTGAAAAAAATTAACAATAATTAACCCTCGCACTAATGAAGACATCTGTGGGGGAGAAATAATGCACAGGAGCTATTTCTTCATAACAAAAACAACAGTAGGATCGACAGGGTATCTTCCGAACTTCTCACCATATATTGCAAGTCCTCCCGGTTCCGTGTCGTTAACTTCAAGTCTTACACTCAGCTTTTTATCAACAGCTTTTTCGAGTGCTGCCGTTGGAATTGAAGCTTTTACAAGGTAACCGTATGATCCGGCTTCATTCAGCTGCCTGTTCTGAGGCTGTGAATACCATGACAGAATTCCCCTGTGGTCTGCAGGATCATCCTCAAGATACCAGGTGCCTGCAGAGATTCCTTCGACAATTATGCTTACAGTTGTTTTTTGTTTGTAGCTGTCAGTCATGGGATATGCATTGGGATTCTGGCTGGGATCATTTGTTCCCTTGCCCAGCATGTAATCTCCATCAGGAAGTTTTGCATCTTTTTTATCCTTACCGAATAGGATTTTAGCTGAAAGCTCTGCGATAAAAGTCAGTGATTCTGTGTTTTCCGGGCTCACTCCATCGGGAATGTCAATTTCGTACTCAAAATATCCTGAACCGGCTCCGTTAACCTTAAGCCCGCCTGTAACATTCCATTGCTTCTGTGTCCAGCTCTGAGCTTTAAAAGTGTCAGGTGCAAATCTTATGATGTTTAATGTTTTCCCGTCTTTTACAACAGTTTCATTTCTTTTTGATGTTTCATCACCAATGAGGAAGCTTGTAAAGTTTCTGTGTAGTATTTTACCGCTTACATCTTCAGTGATAACTGAAAGTATTGCAAGTCCTTGTTTGTCAGGTATTAAAATATCGATATTGCCGGCTTCCCTGGCATCCCATTTTTTATACGGGACAGTTAATGATGTTGAAGCATCTGTCCAGTAATTGCCAAGTTTATCCCATCCGTATAATGAGGTTCTGACAATAAGTTTTTCACCATGATCTGCATCAGACATGAAGGATGTGAACAAAGGCAGACTTATTTTTTCTGATGGTTTAACATTCCGGCACAAAGGACCCGAAACAGAAGTATAAATGTCGCTGTGGAGATCATTAAGTGTCATGCCGGGAACAAGATCTCCCAGTCCTGAATATTTATCAGTACGGTCATATTTGTAGTAGCCGTTCCATTCGTTTATAACATCATGGTGTTCAGTGTACAGCCAGCCTGATATTTTTGGATGACTTCTGAACTCGTTCATCATCAGATGATAATCCCAGCTCCAGTCTACGTCACCTGTACTTCCGTTATAGCCCCATACGTTTCCGCATTCACTGTTATAAAGTGGCTGTTCTCCCTGTGTCCGGCCACCAATGAAATTCCATTTTGAGCCCGGGTAGGTATTTGCAACAACTTCATCAAGATGCTTTTTCCAGTCATACCCTGGAATATATACGTGCCAGCTGTTTACATCAGAAGCAACATGGTCGTAGTTACAGGCTGAATTATCTTCTACAAGCCTTGTCGGATCAAGTTCTTTCGCCTGCTTGTATAGGCTTTCGACCCAGGTTTGTGTTTCAGGCAGGTACAGTCTTTCTTTCTTTGGCTCTTTCTTCTCTGTGAATAGTCCCCAGGTTTCATTGAAAAGCACCCACTGGAATATTGACGGATGGTTAAAATCCCTTTCAATCATCCCTGTCATGGCGACATAATGTTCCTTCTGTGCCTCTGGTCCTGGTTCGCCCCAGAAGTTAGGTACATCAGCCATTATTAGCAGTCCGAGCCTGTCTGCCCAGTACAGTTTTCTGGGAACTTCAACTTTAATATGTATCCTGTTGGTGTTCAGCCCTATGCGTTTTGAACGTAAGATCTCTTCTTTCATGAATTCATCGGAAGGGAAGGTGTAAAATCCTTCAGGATGGTATGACTGGTCAAGGCACATCTTCAGGTACACAGGTTTGTTATTTAAGGCCACATAAGGGTAGTTAAGTCCGGGAAGCTTTGTGATGCTTATCTTCCTCATGCCAAAATAGCTCCTGACCTTGTCGCTCTCAGCCTTTTTCTCAATGACAGAAGCTTCGGCTTCATACAGAAAAGGATTATCAAGCTCCCATAAGGTCATATTTTCAACAGGAATTTTTATTGTTGTCTCAAGGCTGCCCTTTTTTATTTTCTGAATTGTTTCCGGTTTTGACTGCTGCCCGTTCAGAAGTTTGATTTTAACCTCGGTGTCTTTTGTTGCTGGCTGACTTGCAATAACTCTGACATTTACAGTTTTCTGATCAATATCGGGTGTAAAATGCAGGCTCTTTATATAATTCTGTCCTCTTGCCTCGAGGTATACAGTCTGCCAGATTCCTTTAGCCTGCCCATAGCCCTGTTTTCCCTCAAGTTTATATTGAAACGGAGAGTCATCAACCCTTACAACAAGTTTCTGCCTTGTTCCCTTTTTCAGGTATTGTGTAAGTTCGAATTCAAAAGGAGTATAGCCGCCCTGAAAGGTTCCCAGCTTCTGGCCGTCGAGCCATGCTGTTGTGATCCAGTCGCTTGCACCGAAAATTATGAATACCTTTTTTCCATCCCATGATGCAGGTACTTCAATTTCCCTGCTGTACCATCCAATTTCAGCCTCATTGTTTACGCCTGAAAGCTTTGATCCCCATGGAAAAGGAACAAGTATTTTCCTGTCAAATTTTTCGGGATTATTAAACCATTGATCTTTTTCTCCGGAGTTGGCAGCATCAAATCTGAATGCCCAGACTCCATTGAGGTTTTGCCACATTTCCCTCTGAAAATCAGGTCTGGGATGTTCAGGCAGCGGAATAGTTCCGGCTGTCTGGGACAATACATTAAATGATAAGGATACAAGTAATAAGTAATTGATAATAATAGTTTTAACTAACTGCTTTTTCATAATTGTGTTTTTTTTATCTTTTCTCTTTGTGAAATCTTTGTGTCCTGGTGTCCTGGTGGCTATAATTTTATATGCCACAAAGGCTCTAAGACACCAGGAAATCACCAGGATCAGTATAATACTATTTTGGCCTTACAAGATAATATCTTTTTAGGATTTATAATCTTTACCTTCCGCCTTCTGCCTCCAGCCTTCAGCCTTCCTCCTTTTTTATTACTTTTGTCTTTTATCTTTTTCAATGAAATGATTTATCCGGAAAATTTTGAATATAAGGTTGGTTTCGACAGGATACGTGACTTGCTGAAGGAGCGATGTCTGAGTCCTATGGGGGTTGAGAAGGTTGATGATATAAAGTATTCTGATGATTATGAGTTTCTTACAAAAGAATTGTCAGCAACTTACGAATTCCAGCAGATACTTACTCTTGAAGATTTTTTTCCATCGGAACATTATTATAAAATATCAGATTGTCTTCAGAAGATAAGAATTGAAGGCACCTTTCCTGAAGTGCATGAGATATTCGACCTGAAGCGTTCACTTGAAACTGTAAAAGCTATTCTGAATTTCTTCAGAAGCAGGGAAGCTGAGAAATATCCGGTTCTCCGATCCAGGTGCGACGGAGTAAAGAATTATCCTTATGTGCTTGAAGCAGCCGACAGGATTGTTGACAGGAAAGGAATAATAAAGGACAATGCATCTCCTAAACTTAAGGAAATAAGAGCTGAACTGATCGGGAAAAATATCGCAGTTTCAAAAAGGCTGCAATCGATTCTGAAACAAGCACAGGCTGAAGGATTTGTGGATTCTGATACAACAACCTCTATCCGCAATGGACGGGGTGTTATTCCTGTAAGCTCTTATGATAAAAGGAAAATAAGAGGTCTTATTCATGACCAGTCTGCTTCCGGAAAAACAGTTTTCATTGAGCCGGAAGAAATTGTTGAGATGAACAATGATATTATAGAGCTTGAATATGAGGAGAAGCGTGAAATTGTAAGGATACTTACATCTTTTGCTGACGATATCAGGCCCTATATAGATGATCTGCTTGAGTCGAACCTGTTTCTGGGAGAGATTGATTTTCTCAGATCAAAGGCAATGCTCTGCAACATTCTGCAGTCCGTTAAGCCGGGATTGAACCCCAGGCCGGTGATAATGTGGAAGAAAGCTGTGCATCCGCTTTTACACCTGTCATTTAAGAAGACCCCCGGCAGAAAAGTGGTTCCTCTCGACATGATCCTTGATGAGAAGGACAGGATACTTTTAATCTCAGGACCAAATGCAGGCGGTAAGTCTGTATGCCTGAAAACAGTCGGATTGCTTCAGTACATGCTTCAGTGCGGCCTTACAATACCTGTTGGTGAAGGTTCTGAAGCAGGAATATTCAGCAATATCCTTATCGATATCGGTGATGAGCAAAGTATTGATAATGATCTGAGTACTTATAGTTCTCATCTTATAAACATGAAGCATTTCCTGAGGAACGGTAATGAAAAGTCACTGATCCTCATAGATGAATTTGGAACAGGTACCGAACCTATGCTTGGCGGATCAATTGCCGAGGCAATACTTGGAGAACTTAACAGGAAGAAGGTATTTGGGGTGATAACAACACATTATACCAACCTGAAACATTTTGCCTCTCTCACTCCCGGAATAATTAATGGTGCGATGGCCTTTGATAATCACCTGATGCAGCCTCTGTTTCAGCTGATTACTGGCAAGCCTGGCAGTTCATTTGCCTTTGAGATTGCCCGCAAGATAGGCCTGCCTGAGGAAATACTCAATGCTGCCTCTGAAAAAGCAGGGGTTAAGAATATTAACTACGACAGGCATCTGAAGGATATTGCACGCGATAAAAGATACTGGGAAACCAAGCGCCAGAGCATACGACAGCATGAAAAGCGTCTTGAGGAACTGATGTCAGAATATGAAAGTGAGTTGTCGAGTGCAAAAAATGCCAGGAAGGAGATCATATCTAAGGCAAAAGATGAAGCTCAGAAGATGCTCAGCGAGTCAAACCGGATAATTGAGAACACAATAAGGCAGATTAAGGAAGCTCAGGCAGAAAAGGAAAAAACAAAGGAGGTCAGACAACAGCTCGAAGAATTCAGGGAGCTTGTTGATGATGAGTTAAAGCCTGTTATAACACCTGCTGAACAAAAAGTGGCTGTGCTTAATTCCAGGGTAAGAAAAATAAAAAAGGAAAAGGAACCGGAGAAAGACGAGCAGGCTGAGAAGGAAAAAGATCAGCCGCTTAAACCGGGAGACGCAGTCAGAATGATCGATACACTGGCAGCAGGTGAGCTTATTTCAGTAAAAGGAAAGAAAGCAGAAGTAGAGACCGGCAGCCTGCGATTTCAGGTGCCGCTTGACAGGATTGAGAGAATAAGCAGGGCAGAGCTTAAAAAAAGCCTGAGATCAAATATGCCTTTGCGTGAAAATGATCCGGGACTGGTTCAGAGAAACATCACATTTTCACCAGAGATAGATATCCGCGGGGTCAGAGGCGAGGAAGCTATTACCCGGGTACAGGAGTTAATTGATAATGCCCTGATTGTGCGTCACAGACATCTCAGGATCCTGCACGGAAAAGGTAACGGGATACTCCGCCAGCTTATAAGAGACTATCTTGCAACAAGTGATGTTGTCAAAACTTTCAGGGATGAACACCTTGAATTCGGTGGCTCAGGAATTACTGTTGTTGAGATGGATATCTGAAAGCTTTTTCCGCTTATTATTTCTGATAAAATCAACTGTGCTGCCAATTCCAAATCCGGTTATAAAGATTGTCATAGTACCGAATACAATTGAGAGATAGCTGTGGAAAGGACTCGCAAGGTATTGCATGTCAGTATCTTTGAACAAAACACGGGAGAGGCTCATCCATCCGATAACAAGGATGCCAAGAACAACGCCTGCAACTGCAGCTTTATTTCCGGCCTTTTCGGTAAAAAATCCCAGGAGGAATAGTCCCAGCATGCCACCGCTGAAAACTGACGCCAGTTTCCACCAGGCTTCCAGTACACTCTGAACACCTATCATTGCTACAGCAATACCAATTGCGACAATACTGAAGATGAATGATGAAATATACAGTATCATCATTTCACTTTTCTCTTTTCGTTCGGGGCTTGTTTTCTTTTTGAAATAATCATTCAGGATGACTGTTGATGAGCTGTTTACACTTGTAGATATTGTGCTCATTCCTGCTGCAAAAATTGATGCAATAAGGATGCCTTTAAGGCCTGCAGGCAGGTTGTGAACAATAAAGAAAGGCAGAATCCTGTCTGCCTGAAAATTATCAGGCAGCATTCCTGTATTCACCTTGTAATAGCTGAAAAGAGCTGTTCCGATAAACAGAAACAGCATTGATACAGGTATATAGATCAAACCTCCCCACAGTGCAGATCTTTTAGCCTCTTTATCCGATGATGCAGTCAGATATCGCTGGATATAGTTCTGGTCGATGCCAAAATTCTGGAGATTTATGAATAGTCCGTATATCAGAACCACCCAGAATGTTGATTCGCTGAGTGATGTGCCGAAACTGCCAAGACTGAATTTGTTATTTTCAGAAGCTATTGAAAAGACCTGTCCCGGACCTTCCGGCATCGAGAACAGAATTACTGTCAGTGTTACAACGGCCCCTGCAATAAGTATTATTCCCTGTATTGCATCAGTCCATATAACAGCCTGTATGCCTCCCAGCATCGCATAAATCATCACACTCAGTCCTGTTACTATTATAACAGTAACCATGTCCCAACCTGATATGATATTAAGCGTCAGAGCCAGAAGAAACAAAATTGTCCCAGTCCTCATAAGCTGGGTAAACAGGTACATTGCTGATGCGTAGTATTTTGCCCAGGATCCGAATCTCAATTCAAGATAGGTATAAGCCGACGGGCTATTGACTTTCCTGTAGAGAGGAACAAAAAATCTTACAGTCATGTATGCAGCAACGGGCAATGACAGGCTGAAGACGAATGGATTCCAGTTTGTCAGAAATGCCTGGCCGGGAAGTGCTATATAACTTATGCTGCTGACAAATGTGGCGAAAATGGACATCGAGATTACCCACGTTGGTATTCTCTTGTTTCCTGTTGTAAAAGTTTCAGAAGACCTGTTTTTATTATAAAAGGTGCTTCCGAAAAGAACAATACCTCCAAGATATAGGAGGAAAATAACTATATCAATTGTATGCATATCAGCCGAATCTGTAATGGTTTTTTTACCAGTATCATATTAAAAATGGTTAATATTGTATACCTGCTTGATTTTCTTCGTTTACCCCGGCCCTAAAGGGAGCGAAGAAAATCAATTGACTCCCCCTGGGGATGGGGTAAAACAATTGATTTTCAAGTATCTTTTAATACTCTATTAAACATTCATGATACTCAAATAACATAAAATCAAAACCCGATGAATTTAAGAATTTCATTTTTAACAATTCTGATTTCTTCACTTCTTTTTGTTTCAGCATGTGGCAGGAAGAATCAGGAATCAAGAAAAGTTACAGATATTCAATCTGTTAAAAAGGAATGGGCCCTTGCAGTCCATGGCGGTGCAGGAGCAATATCCACCGAAAATCTTACTCCTGAAATGGATAAGGAATACAGATCTGCCCTTAATGAAGCATTAGCAACTGGAAAGAAGATCCTTTCAGATGGTGGTACTGCTCTTGATGCTGTGGAGCAGACTGTGCGCTACCTTGAAAATAATCAGCTATTCAATGCCGGGAAAGGGGCCGTTTTTACTCATGACGGAAGAAATGAGCTTGATGCAGCAATCATGGACGGTTCAACTCTTGCAGCAGGATCAGTAGCCGGTGTGACAGATATTAAGAATCCGATCACTGCTGCCCGGACTGTAATGACAAAATCTGCTCACGTGATGCTTACCGGAGCAGGTGCTTCGGAATTTGCCAGGGAACAGGGACTTGAAATAGTTCCACCATCATATTTCTATACCGAAAGAAGGTTCAATGAGCTGCAGGAACTGCTTAAGAAAAGCAAGAACGGCACTGTAGGATGTTGTGCGCTTGACAGATATGGAAATCTCGCAGCAGCAACATCAACAGGAGGTATGACTAATAAGCGATATAACAGGATAGGAGATGCCCCGATAATAGGTGCCGGGACCTATGCAAATAACAGTACATGTGCTGTTTCCGCAACCGGACATGGTGAATTTTTCATTCGCTGGACAGTGGCTCATGATATCTCAGCTCTTATAGAATACAAAGGCCTTTCACTGAAGGATGCCTCTGAACTTGTTGTAAATGAAAAGCTTGTTAAGGCTGGAGGAAGCGGCGGGGTGATATGTGTTGACAGGTACGGTAATGTATCTATGCCATTTAATTCAAAAGGTATGTTCCGCGGATTCGCCACTTCAGACGGAAAAGAAGGAGTGTTTATATACAGGGATGAACTGATGCATTATCAGGAATGAAAGGGATAAGGGTAGAAATAAAAAGCCGGAAGTTCTCCGGCTTTTTATTTGTTTTATAAATGGTCTGCTCTACTCTGCACTCCTGTTTTAGTCGGCTGAAAGCCTTACTGTGCCATACGAAGATTCAATCCTGACCTTTGACGTCGGGTTTTCGTTTTTGCCGATTACTCCGGATACCTCAGTGGAATTGTTTTCAACTATACGGCGGTTGAACCTGAAGTTGTCTTCATTGTACTTTAAACCACCATACCTTGTATGACCTTCAAGCTGGTAACTGGCATTATCTGCTATTCCAAGCTTTACACCCATATAATGCACCTCCATGTCAATTGCTTCAAAATCAGCGGGAATATTTTCAATCGAAAATGACCCGTAACTCCCCTCGTATTTAAGTTTCGAGGTAAGTGTATTGATTTTTACATCTGAATAGCCATTATCAAGATCAAAATTCCTGATTTTTTCAATTCTGATGTTATCATATTTGCTTTCGCCAAGTATTGAACTTGTTTCTCCGAGAGCGAGTTTGGAGTACCTGCTGTCGAGCAGGATAGCTGTACTCTTTGTAATGTCTAAATTCCCGACATATCTGGCATGAAGATTCATCCAGCCTGTTTCTTCTATCGTACCTTTTCCGTAGGCCAGACTCAGGCTGTTCCAGGGTTTTACATTTCCGCGAGTCAATTTGCCGGCTGTCAGATTTCCGTATTTGATATCAAGATTTACAAGTCCGGTAAGTTCATTGATCTTTGTATTTCCATATCTGTTGGCAAGATTCAG
>JAKLDT010000240.1 GCA_022703405.1 Bacteroidota bacterium
GCATGAACAAGCTCGATATTCCGGTTATGGTAGGACTTAAGTTCGGGCCTGTGAGAGTTAATGCAGGGCCTGCCGGGTCACTACTTATTGGTTCTCCAAAGGAACTTATTGACGATCACAATCTTAAGTCAAATTATGCGAAGATGTCAATTGGTTACCAGGCTGGCGTGGGACTTGATATCCTTAAGAAACTGACAATTGACCTCAGGTATGAGGGAAGTCTTAAGAAATACCAGACACAGATTGAAAATCTTTCCGGAACAACTGTAAATCTTGATGACAGACCTAATGCATTTCTTTTCAGCCTCGGTCTGATGTTCTGATCTGATTGAAATAAAACTTAAAGGGCTGTCATATACTGGCGGCCTTTTTTATTTTCCTATAAGCATCTTTGCAGCAACAAGTAAAAGAAGAATGCCAAAGGCTTTTTTGAGTGTTGCCTGTGGCAGGTTGAGGGCAAGCTTTGAACCAAAATATGATCCTACCAGAAAGAATGTGGCAAGGATAAGGGCATATTTGATATTTACCTGGCCTACCTTGTAATAGTTATAAGCAGCTATTATCCCTATCGGAGGCAGCATTACCGCCAGGCTTGTTCCCTGAGCCATCTGCTGACCGAAGCCCATGAAATAGACAAGCGCTGGTATCATTATTATTGCGCCGCCAATGCCCAGCATGCCTGAAAGAGCACCGGTAACAATCCCAATCCCTGTAAGAATCAATAAGGTAGAAGTTGACATTTCCATTTCCTGTTTAATTTGTAATCATTTAAAAACAAAAGTAAGTATTAATATGTATCCAAAGCTCCTTAACTCCAAACTCCACACTCCAAACTCTAAACTTCAAACAATTCCCTATCTTTGTTCCTCTTTTGCAGAGCATGAATAAACGATTCATTTATATACTTTCAGGATTTGCTGCAGTTTTAGTGCTTGCTGTATATTTTATCCACCGGCTGTTTTTTTCACCTTCAGTAGCTCCAAAGTCAGGGACTGCTGTTCTTTTTATCCCGGAAGGAGCAGATTACAGGCAGGCTATTGATACGGTTTATTCTCATCTTACAGTTGATAATCCGGGGGCATTGAACTGGCTGGCTGCTAAAAAGAAATATCAATACCGGGTAAGGCCTGGCAAATATCTGATCAACAAGTCGTTGTCGGTAAATGAGCTGATTGATATTCTGAGATCAGGCGATCAGACTCCGGTACGGATAACTTTCAATAATATCAGAACAATTGAACAGCTGGCAGGCAGATTCGGTAAGCAGCTTGAGACTGATTCACTTGAATTTCTTGCTTTCTTCTCAGATGAATCGAATTATAAAGCTGAGGGATTCAGAAGGGAAACAATAATAGCCCTGTTTATTCCCGATACTTATGAGTTTTTCTGGAACACTACTGCTGAAGGTATTTACAAAAGGATGCTGAAGGAGTATGAAAGGTTCTGGAATGATGATCGTTTGAAAAGAGCTGAAGAAAAGGGACTTACACGAATTGAGGTTTCAATACTTGCATCAATTATTGATGATGAGGTAAACAGGAAGGTTGAGAAGCCCAGGATTGCAGGAGTTTATCTTAACAGACTCAAAAGAGGCATTCCCCTGCAGGCTTGCCCAACTATAAAGTTTGCACTAAACGATTTTACAATCACACGTGTCCTGAGAATACATCTTGAAGCGGAATCACCTTACAATACCTACAAATACAGGGGCTTCCCACCCGGACCCATAGGTTGTCCCTCTGTAGAAGGCATAGATGCCGTACTTAACGCCGAAGAGCATAATTACCTGTTCTTCGCAGCGAAGGCTGATTTTTCAGGCTATCATAATTTCTCAAGAACCCTCTCGGAGCACAACAGGTATGCTGCTGAATACCAGAGAGAGCTGAATAAAAGAAGGATATACAGGTAGCAGGGAAGGAAAATAATTTTAGGGGCAGCATTGAGCAGGAATAACAAAAACGAACAATATGAAAATTAAGGAATTTGTCAATAAAAATCGGTTAATTATAATATTAACTGTGGCCGGCGCTATAGGAGGCTTCCTTTACTGGAAATTTGTCGGCTGCCTTTCCGGTACATGTCCTATTAAATCAAAATGGTATCTCATGACCTTATGGGGTGCTGCTTTTGCTTATCTCGGAGGGAGCATTGTTATTGATGCAGTAGTTCGTTTCAGGGAGAAGAAGGAGAAATCTGTCAGGTAAACATCTTGTTTATAAGTTAATTAAGTCAAGGTTAAGCTTGTTCATTTATAATTGTCCCGTAAATAATTTTCAACCGGATTAATAATTAATATCCGGGTAAGGCCTGTGCTGGTAAGTTTTTATTTACTTTGCACCCTGTTTTATTCAGACAGATGACCAAATTAATAGATGATGGTATATGAGGGAAGCGAATTAATTGGTTTTCTTTTCAAAGCATTTGCATTAGTCGTAATTACGGGGATAATTGCAATACCTCTTGTCCCGCAGAGAATTAAACCGGTTATAAGCATTATTTCGGTAAGCCTTGCAGCTTTTGTAACTTCTTTTCTGGCGCTAAGGATTTTTTCTGGTGGAAGTATTGAATACATAATCTACGGAGGAATATTCTTTGGCGATATACCCTTAAGAGTTGATCCTCTGTCGGCCTGGTTCATACTTATTATTAATTTCACTTCTGTAACCGGTGTATTCTATGGCACCGGCTATCTTAAGGCTTATTCTGCGCGGTCTGCAGAAATATCTTTTCACTGGATACTGTATGTGCTTTTTTATACTTCAATGCTCCTCGTGTGCATGATTCAGCATAGTATAGCATTCATTACTGCATGGGAGATAATGTCTCTATCATCATTGTTTCTTGTGCTGTTCGACTATAAAAATCCGAAAGTGATAAAGGCGGGGGTAAATTACCTTGTGCAGATGCATCTGAGTGTTGTTCTCCTCACTGTGGGATTTATCTGGGCATGGTTCAAAACAGGAACCTTCGATTTCAGGGGACTTAATGATTATTTTGGACAGGAGGTAAATATATGGCTGTTCCTTGTATTCTTTGCAGGTTTTGGTTTCAAGTCCGGGTTCCTGGGTTTACATACCTGGCTGCCGGAAGCTCATCCTGCAGCTCCGTCCCATGTTTCAGGGGTAATGTCGGGGGTTATTGTTAAACTTGGTATCTACGGCATTTTAAGGATAATAACCTTTCTTAAAGCTGAATTTCTGCTCATCGGAGTACTTATCCTGTGCCTATCATTGCTGACAGGCTTGTTTGGCATACTCAATGCCTCTCTGCACCGTGACTTTAAGCGCATGCTTGCATACTGTACAATTGAGAATATAGGTATTATAGGTATTGGAACAGGTCTCGGACTTATCGGTATTGGGACCGGCCAGCCAATTCTGACTTTACTCGGATTTGGTGGCGCCCTGCTGCATGTGCTTAACCACTCTCTCTTCAAATCACTGCTTTTTTATTCAGCAGGTTCAGTATACAGACAGACCCATACGCGGGACATGGATAAGCTGGGAGGCCTTATCAGGCACATGCCAAAAACAGCCTTACTTTTCCTGGCAGCTTCGGTAGCAATAGGAGGCATTCCTCCTTTTAATAGTTTTGTTTCTGAGTTCCTCATATATTCCGGTCTGCTTGCCGGAATAAAGACTAGCGGCATTTCACAGATGATCCTGCTTATAATAACATTTGCAGGATTAGCTGTTATAGGGGGTATTTCTGTAATTACATTTACTAAGACCTTTGGAACAGTGTTCCTTGGGAATCAGCGCCAGCAGACTGAGCATCAGGCAACAGAGGTTCCGTCTGTTATGCTTGTTCCTCAGTATTTAATTGTATGCCTCATGCTGCTCATTGCATTCTTTCCCGGATTTTTCATAAAGGCACTGTTCGGAATTATCGATGGAATGGGTTTAGTTCAGAGTGGCTATGACAGCAGCTATCTTGTTCATATAACTGGTATTATGAAGGGCATAAGTTTGTCTTCGGTAATATTTATCCTTATTGCTGCAGCTGTATTCCTGATACGAAAAGCGCTTGTAAAGGGATCTGAAAACCTGCAGTCACAGACCTGGGGCTGTGGCTATGTAAATCCGTCTGTACGAATGCAGT
>JAKLDT010000241.1 GCA_022703405.1 Bacteroidota bacterium
CTTGTTGGTTGCCATTGCTCTACCTCCCGATAGCTATCGGGATGAGCTATGGCACCTCCTTTTGGGACTGCAAATATAAATCTCAAATCCGGTAAAGCAAACAGTTTGAAGATTTTTTTTTAGCTATATTAATAATATGCTGATTACTTGATAATTTCAGAAAAAAAAAGAGGGTGTCGTCTTGGGACACCCTCCTCTATTGTAGCCTGGTTATTTGCTTTTCGGCTTGGCTTTTGACGCTCCGCTTGCTTTTTTTGCAGCTTTTGGCGCATCTTTCTTAGCAGTTGCTTTTGTTGCCATATTGCTTTATTGTATTTAGCCCCAGCTATGGGAGTGGGACTCTCTCCCTGAAAATTTGTTTTATCTAAGCATGCTATTACAAATTTAATATTATTTATATTCAGTCTAAATATAAATAACTGCTATTTATTAACACAAAGAATTTTTTTATTGTTAATAACCTGCCTGCTTTGATTGTTGTGGTACATTTACACCCTTACATTATTAAGCATGGAAATTCTCCTGGATAATCTTCCAAACGGAATCAGGATGGTGCATTACCCTACAAACGGAATGGTGGCCCATTGTGGAATTATGATCAACGCAGGTTCAAGAGATGAACTTGACGGGGAACAGGGGATGGCCCATTTCATTGAACACATGCTCTTTAAAGGATCAGAGAAAAGGAAATCATATCACATCCTTTCATGTCTCGAGGATGTAGGAGGAGAACTGAATGCCTATACAACAAAAGAGGAGACTGCTATTCACGCCTCCTTCCTTAAGGAGGATTATCAACGCGCAATTGAACTTCTGGCTGACATAACTTTCAATTCGGTATTTCCCGAGAAGGAGATAAAAAAAGAAAAGGATGTAATAATAGAAGAGATTAACTCCTATCTTGATTCTCCTGCTGAGCTGATCTTTGATGAATTTGAAGAACAGATATTCTCCGGATTTCCCATCGGGAACAGTGTCCTTGGAAAACCCGGAACCGTTAAAAAGTTCACCCGCGATTCAATAATCAGCTTTCTCGGAAGAGTATACAAAGCCGACCAGATAGTTTTTTGCTCTGTCGGGAATATTTCAGAAGACAAGATAAAAAGGCTTTTCAAAGAGTATTTTTCATCGTGGAATACAAATGGAAATTCTGACAGGAAGCATACTGTTCCGGAATACAGACAATCAGTTGTTACAAAAAAGAAAAAGACTTTTCAGAATCATTGCATAATAGGTAACAGGGCATATAACATAAAGGCACCAGAAAGGCTGGGAATGTTCTTACTCAATAATATTCTCGGAGGACAGGGACTGAATTCACGACTCAACCTTTCTCTCAGGGAGAGGAACGGACTGGCATACACTGTTGAATCGGCGTATAATCCTTATATGGATACCGGATCACTATCAATATATTTCGGAACAGACGGCCAGCATCTCGAAAAAAGTGTTTCAATAGTTCAGAAGGAGTTAAAAAAATTGCGGGAGGAAAGGCTTGGCGCCATACAGCTAAGCAAAGCCAAGAAACAGATAAAGGGATATATTGCAAGAGGTTATGAGAATCATGAAAATCTCATGCTGAGTCTTGGCAAGAGCATCCTTGCACTTGGACGTATTGAACCCTTTGATGAACTTTGTTCAAGGATTGATGCCATCAGTTCTTCAGATCTTCTTAATATTGCAAATGAGGTATTTGATCCTTCAGAATTGTCAATGCTTACTTATAAAAAATGAAGGAAAGAAAACTTGAGAAATATATAATCGAGCATTCATCACCGGAAGATCCTGTTCTTGAGGATCTTTACAGACAGACCCATTTAAGGTTTGTAAATCCCAATATGGCATCAGGCTTCCTTCAGGGAAGATTCCTTGAAATGATCACGCGAATGATTGATCCTGTAACTGTACTTGAGATTGGCACATACACAGGCTATTCAACTATCAGCATTGCAAAAGGCCTGAGCGCTGAAGGCAAAATAATCACAATTGAAACAGACGATGAGCTGGCAGACTTTGCCCGTTCCTATTTTATTAAGGCAGCTGTTGAAAATAAGATAATACAACACACCGGGAATGCCATCGATATCATACCTGGGCTGGAACAGGAGTTTGACCTTGTTTTTATTGACGGCGACAAAAGGGAATATTGCGAATATTACAGGATAATTATAAATAAGGTCAGAAAGGGAGGCTTTATACTTGCGGACAATGTACTCTGGGGTGACAAGGTTTTGGATAAAGATAGCAGGGACCAGCAGACAAGAGGGATTATCGATTTTAACGAAATGCTCATGCATAAGTCAGATATTGAGCATGTTATACTACCCTTACGGGACGGTATAACTATAATCAGAAAAATCTGACATCTATGGAAGCATTATGCCTACCCTCTTCCTTCCGTCTTCCGTCTTCCGTCTTCCGCCTTCCGACTTCCGACTTCCGACTTCCGACTTCAACCTTCTTTCTGGTACACTTTTTGCTCATTTATTGAAAATTATATATAATGAAAAGAATTGCCTTAACTATGTTTCTTGCAGTTGCATTTGTCTCATTAAATGCTCAGAATATTAATGAAGACAAGCTTACAAATCTTGAAAATAAACAGCAAACCGGTTATAATGTAACAACTGCAACATTGAAATCTGCAAGCAGGCTTTTTAAAAGTGCAGATGACCTTACAAGTGTAATACTTGTTGTTCCCAAGGGCAGCCAGGTTGAGGTGCTTGATTCCGGCAATGCTTACCTGAAAGTTGTATATGAAGAGAATGAGGGTTACATTCTTAGCCGTCATGCCGAAATTGACAGGATTGCAGTTCCTGCTGAGGAGGAACGCAAACTGAAACAGGATTTCCCTGTTGTTGAGGAACAGGATCAGGTACAGTCGAGGAGTACGGTTGTAAGGGAAAAAAGCAGGTTCACCTACCTTGAAGAAAAATACGGGACATCAATGGCTGCACGACTGAATGCAGGTAAGATATGGAAAGGCATGAATTCGGAAATGATTAGGGACAGCTGGGGAAAGCCAGACAAGATAAACAGGGAAATTAATGGCAACACAGTTAAGGAAGAATGGATTTACAGAACAACCTGGCTGTTCATTGAAAACAATACACTTCAGGAATGGGGACCTGTCCGCAAATGATATCCTGAAACAGGCAGTTTTAAGTAATTTTTTCTGCTCTTATTTGCAGATAAAAAAAAATGCTTATTTTTGCCCGTGAATTTGCGGGAGTAGCTCAGTTGGTAGAGCATAACCTTGCCAAGGTTAGGGTCGCGGGTTCGAGTCCCGTCTCCCGCTCAAAAATGAGGAAGCAGTTGTCGCTTCCTCATTTTTTTTTATATTTCCCGTAAATTCATATAAATATACCACCGATATGGAAAACAGCGGGCATATTTCTAAATCAACCTGGTTCTACATTGCAATAGCTGGCGTTTTCATGGCGGTAATCTGCCATTCCTGGCTTTCTGACGGCATGTTCATGGATGGAACAATATATGCTGTACTATCGAGGAATATGGCTAATGGCAGCGGCTCATTCTGGAATCCTCATTTTTCTGATACCTTTTTTCCTGTTTTTGTCGAACATCCTCCCCTTGCCTTTGGAATTGAAGGCCTCCTTTTCAGAATTTTCGGTGACAACAGGTTTGTTGAAAGGTTTTATTCCCTGTTTACAATCGTCATTACTGCAATAATAATTGTATCTGTCTGGAAAGCAGTACTAAAAAAATCATCGGCTCCATGGCTGCCGTTATTATTCTGGATCACCATGCCAACAGTAAACTGGATCTCTGTTAACCACATGCTTGAAAACACCCTTGCGGTATTTATCTGCCTTTCGGTTCTGTTTTACCTGAAAAGCATGCAGAAGAACAGGATTTTGTATATATTTCTCTCAGGATCAATGCTTTCCCTTGGATTTCTCACAAAAGGATTTGTTGCACTCACTCCTCTCTCCCTTCCTTTCTTTCACTGGCTTTTTATGAGAAAGAACAGGTTTATTACCATGTTTGCCGATTCCCTTCTAATGCTCGCTTCTGCCATTCTTCCCCTGCTTCTTCTTTATCTTTTCACCGGAGCTCATGAGTTCCTTC
>JAKLDT010000242.1 GCA_022703405.1 Bacteroidota bacterium
AAAGGCTATGAAATAGCTGAAGCCGGGGTTAATGGCATCAACAAGCTCTTCGGCTGGCAGATGGCTCTGGAAAAAAACAGTAATGAAAAAGGTGAGATAAGGTCTGTCAGCTTCAGCTCAAAACTGCTTAAAGTACAGGCTCCCGTAAACAGGCATGAAAGCTCTGAATAATAAGTATATTTGCATCTGTACTGAAAACAGATCTTAATGGAATCCTGTAAACTCACCCAGCGTGAGCAAAGACGATACAGCAGGCAGATAATGCTTCCTGAAATAGGTATTGCCGGTCAGGAAAAGCTCAAAAATTCGAAAGTCCTTGTTGTTGGTGCTGGCGGACTTGGAAGCCCGGTTCTTCAATACCTTGCAGCCGCCGGTATAGGTAAAACCGGTATTATCGAATTTGACAAGGTCGATGAATCAAATCTCCAGCGCCAGGTACTTTATGGCACTGATGATGTCGGGAAACTGAAATCAATTATTGTCAAAAGCCGCCTTGAACTACTGAATTCAACCGGTGTATTTGAGATAAAAAACCTGAGGCTTGATTCTTCCAATGCTTTAAGCATCATATCTGATTATGACCTTGTTGTAGATGCTACTGACAACATTGAAACAAGATATGTTATAAATGATGCATGCGTCATGCTGGATAAGCCAATGGTTCATGGCTCTATTTATAAATATGAAGGAATAGTATCTGTTTTCAACTACAGGGGAGGACCTACCTACAGGTGTTACAATCCTTCCCCGCCTTCAACGGAATTTTTAAATCCACATCCCTCACAGACAGGTTTGCTTGGTGTTCTGCCTGGCATTGCCGGTACACTTATGGCCGGAGAAGTTATCAAAATAATCACCGGCACAGGGGAAGTTCTGTCAGGTAAAATACTGCACGTAAACATCCTGACTAACACCTTTACAACTTTTACTGTAAATAATAATCCTGAAAATCATAATATCAACATAATATCTTCAAAATAATATGAGACTTCTTCTTATAAGCAACTCAACAAATCCTGGTGAACAATATCTCGATTATCCAAAGCAGAACATCTGTGAATTTCTTGGTAATAAGCCTGTTAAGGCACTTTTTATTCCTTATGCAGCCGTTACTTTCTCCTATGATTCGTATGAAAAGAAGGTGAATGAAAGGTTCAGGGAGATAGGACATGAGGTAATATCAATTCACAATTTTGCTGATCCCGTTGCCGCAGTGAGAGAAGCAAAAGCAATAGTAGTTGGAGGAGGAAACACCTGGAAACTTTTGAAGAATATTTCAGAAAACAACCTTATTGAGCCTGTCCGGGAAAAAGTATTTTCAGGTACTCCTTACATTGGATGGAGCGCCGGATCGAACATGGCCTGCCCGACAATTAAAACAACAAATGATATGGCAATTGTTGAGCCTTCTTCATTTACTGCCTTTAACCTTATCCCCTTCCAGATAAATCCCCACTACCTTGATGCCAATCCTGAAGGTCATGCCGGAGAAACAAGGGAACAAAGAATAGAGGAATTTATTGAGGCAAATCAGAATATGATAGTTGCTGGCCTCAGGGAAGGAACAATGCTTATAAGGGAGGAAAATAAACTCTCACTGACAGGGAGAAGAAACATGAGAATCTTCAGGCATGGGTTTCCCCCTGAAGAAATTGTACCAGGAACAGATACGTCATTTCTGCTGAAACAGATCTGAAGAATTAAGCTCTGAAGTATTATGAAAACGGCTGGCAAAATATTTAAGATAGCCCTTTTGCTTGTTAGCGTTTTAATACTGTCCCTGACATTTGCTGCTGTCCTTCTTCAGGATAAGGTTGGAGATCTGATACTTGCAACATTAAACAACAAAATCACATCAAAAGTTGACGCTGAATCAGTAAAGCTTTCCCTTATCAGAAACTTTCCAAGGGCATCAATAGAACTGAATAACATTTATCTGCTTTCTGCAGGTAATATTAATAAGAAGGATTTCAACGGAACTGATACTGACACTCTCCTCAGAGCCGGCAGTATGTATGTCAGTTTCAGCATTTCAGATATAATCAGAAAGAAATATGACATAGACAGGATCACTGTCAGCGACGGAAAAATTACCCTTCTTGCAGATTCCTCAGGGAAAGTCAATTATATGATATTGAAAGATTCAGGATCAGATGACCTGAATGATACAGTCAGCAATCCGGTATTTCTTGAACGGATCAGGTTAAACAATCTCGACTTCAGTTACATCGACAAAGCGACAAAACTTGTGCTCGAAGGCCGGTTTAAATCGGCAAGACTCTCCGGAAGGATTTCAGATGACAAAATTACAATGGCTGCAGAGGGAGAAATGCTTCTTGCAGGTTTTGAGATTGACAGGATTAAAAATACCATTCCCCTGACTTCCTCCTTCAACCTCAAAATGGATCATTCAATTCATGGTATCATAATAAACAGGGGAAGTCTGACAATTGAGGGAATCAGGTTTATTGCAAGCGGAAGGGTAACAAATGATAAGCAGATGGATCTTGACTTAACTGCAGACAATGTCGATCTTGTAAAAATCAGGAAATATCTTCCAGCAGAATACCAGGGAAAACTGAGTGATTACAATTTTGAAGGCCTCATGAATATTTCCGGAAAGCTTACCGGTAATTTTTCAGCTAAATCAAATCCTCATTTTGAATTAAACTGCAGTTTGCTGAATGGCAAGGTTGCTAATGCAGTTACCGGGCTGAATATCAGTATGCTGAACTTTAATTGCAGCTATTCAAACGGTAGTCTTAATAATCAGAAAACTGCCATGCTTTCAGTGAGGAATCTGACTGCCCGGCTTGGTTCAGCAGACCTTTCCGGAAATATCAGAATTAAAAATCTGTACAAACCGCTTACACAGCTTGAACTGAAAGCGAGGATAATACCTAATGAGCTGAAACAGTATTTCGGCATAGACCAGATTACCAAATCATCGGGAAGTGCAGATATGGACCTTAAGCTTGAAACAAGCCTCCGTCCCGGAGACAGCCTCAATGCAGATAATCTTCTTAAGGTAAAAACCGAGGCAGCGATCATTTTCAACGATCTTTCAATTGGTTTTGTAAAACCTGCCTTTGAGATCAGCAACATCAACGGCAGGCTGAATATCTCAGAAGAAATTGAGGCAAAGAAACTTGCCTTCGTATTCAGGGATCAGAAAATAACTGCTGACGGCATTGTTTCAAATCTTCCTGAATGGCTGGCAGGGAGGAAGGTCCTGATGAAGGCAAATGGCAGTATCCATTTCAACAGGCTTATACCAGCGAGCTTCCGGTCCTCTCCTGAAAAGGGACAGAAAAAGATTGAAAACAAGGCTTTTAAAGAGCCGGAAAACATATCCCTCAATCTTGTTATTCATATCGATTCGCTGAAATATCCTGACTTCCCTTCCGAAAAGATTTCAGCCAGGCTGGTCTACAAAACAGGTTTGCTATCCTTTAATTCACTACATCTTAATACACTGGGTGGTGCTATCTCCGGTAATGGTTTCATTACACGGAACAAAGACAAATCATATATTTCAAAGGGCATCTTTAATGTTTCTGATATCGATATCAAAAGGACATTCAGTACATTCAGAAATTTCGGGCAGGATTTTATAAGGGCAGAAAACCTCAGTGGCAGCCTGACAGGCAACCTGACTTTACTGATGCCTTCCGACAGTCTTATGAGACCAGTAATGCAATCTCTTGTAGCAGAGGGCAACTATGTCATTAAAAACGGCTCATTAATAAACTTTGAACCGGTGCGTGAGTTATCGTCCTTTATTGAGCTGTCCGAGCTTGAAAACATTCATTTTGATAAGCTCGAAAATGATTTTTTCATAAGGAATAAATTTTTCTACCTGCCTCAGATGGAAGTAAACAGTTCTGCTGCTGACCTGTCGGTAAACGGGAAGCACAGTTTCGGCAACTCATTTGAATATCATGTAAAAATAAGGCTTTCGGAACTTCTCAGTAAAAAAAGAAAAAAAGCGGACAAGACTGTTACAGAATTCGGAGTAGTTGAAGATGATGGCCTTGGACGGACTTCCCTGCTACTGAAAATA
>JAKLDT010000243.1 GCA_022703405.1 Bacteroidota bacterium
CAGAATGCTGATATCAGGCTTTTAAGAACATTTAATTCTCCCGGGAACCTTTCTTCTGATGGTTTTTTCAGGTTTGTTTCTGACACTGAGCCTTATCTTGTAATCATTACACCGCTTGCAATAGGCGGGTATGGCCTTGTACGAAAGGATGATAAGCAGTTCAGGATAGCATGTGTCATAGCATCATCTTCATTGGTCTGTGCAGGTGCTACAAACCTTCTTAAATATTCAATGGGAAGAGACAGGCCCTTTGATACGTATCCTGATATCATACAGAAATATCATGTTGATTCACCGTCATTTCCATCCGGACATACTTCAAGTGCATTTGCTACAGCTACTTCCCTGAGCCTTGCATATTCAAAATGGTATGTTACGGTTCCGGCGTATGGCTGGGCAGCAACTGTAGGATATTCGCGAATGCATCTCGGTGTTCATTATCCTTCAGATGTCTTTGCCGGTGCAGTTATAGGAGCCGGTTCTGCCTGGCTTACCCACATTATTAACAAAAAACTACTTAATAATCATAGTAAATAAATCCGGGCCTCATTCCTTAGTCATAAAAAAAGCTACCGTCTTTTATTATTAGTCCCATTTAAACCCACCCCCAGCCCCTCCGGCGGAGGGGAGTCCAGGAGCCTTCGGTTTTTCGCCTTTCGCCCTTCGCCTTCCGCCTTCCACCTCCTATACGTATAAATACCAAGCAACAAATAGGCTTTAAGCCTCTTTCCTCCCTCTGTGACTGAAGGTAAATTTGTGTTATAAAATTAACAGAAGGGGGATGGAAAAACAGGAGAACCTTTATGAAATCCTGATGGATGATATCCGATTTGAAGAGGGTCTTAAAGCCTGTATGAATTGTGGTGTCTGCACGGCAATCTGTCCTGCCGCGGAATTTTACGACTACGATCCCCGAAAAATTGTTGACACAGTCCAGCGACGGGACAATGAAGAAATAAATAATCTGTTAAAGTCAGATACAATATGGTATTGCGGTGAATGCATGTCATGCAAAACAAGATGTCCCAGAGGCAATACACCTGGCTTTGTAATCATGGCTTTGCGTACACTCTCACAGAAACTCGGGTACTTTACCGAATCGGAGAAGGGAAGACAGCAATTTGCAATAAAGCGTACTGTCGGAGATAATATTTTCAAATATGGATATTGTGCAGCAACTTATGCTGTAAATCCTGACCTGCATCCGGAACAGGGTCCTGTATGGGAATATATTCTGGAAAACACTGATGAGGTATTCGAAAGACTTGGAGGGCAGCTTAACGGGACAGGAACCGGTCCTTTAAGGAAGATACCTAAGGAAGCTCTTGATGAAATAAAAAAGATTTTTGATGTAACGGGAGGAACAGAGTTCTTTGAACTTATTGAAGAGCATTCAAAACGGAAAGCTGCAGAAATGGGACTTCAGTTTGAGTCAAAAGGCATTGATAATGAGTACTTCAATGAAGTATTCACATGCAACAGCGGCAATCATAATAATCTTGAAAGCGATTGATGATGAAGAATGAAGGTAAAAAGAGAATCTGGTCAGATTATCAGAAGGAAATAGCTGATGATCATTTTTTTTACGTGCGTTCCTGTATAAGGCAAAGCTTTTTCCCGGGTTCTGAACAGTTCTTTCTCAACCTGATGAGAAAGGTGCTTGGTAAGGATGTTTATGAGGATCCTGCTCATACCACCTGTACGGGAATCGGTTATCACAGTGACATAGTTCCCGCAGCAACAATAATGACAGTGGTTGCGCGTCACTTTGCCCTTATGAAGGAAGCAGGTTATAAGAATCTGGCAGTCTCCTGTGTAACATCATTCGGATTATATACCGAGATTCTTGAGACCTGGAAACATTTTCCTGCAGAGCTTGAGAAGACCCGTGAATATTTATTCAAGGCTACAGGAAGGGAATTCGATATTCCCGAGAATGTGGCTCATACGAGTGATATAGTCTACAGTTTCAGGGATCAGATTGCTGCAAAAGCCAAAATAAAACTTGTCAACAGCATAACGGGAGAACCCTTGAAGATTGTTGAACATATAGGGTGTCATTATTCAAAAATGTTTCCCAAATCAGGTATCGGAGGTGCAGAGTTTCCTCATGTTCTGAGTGGAATGATCGATGCCTGGGGAGGAGAAGTAATCGATTATCCTGAAAGAAGACATTGCTGTGGATTCGGATTCCGTCAGTACCTGGTACAGGCCAACCGGGGGTATTCACTTTCAAACACTGTCAAGAAGTTCAATTCGATGAAACCCTATAAGCCTGATATGATTCTTGCCAATTGTCCGGGTTGTACTATGTTCATGGACAAATGGCAATACACTGCAAAGGAACTTGAGGGTATTACTTTTGGTGAAAAAGGCGAATCAATACCTGTCCTTACTTATGAGGAACTTGCAGGTCTTGTTCTTGGAATGAATCCATGGGACCTTGGTTTGCAATATCACATGGTGCAATCTGAACCACTTCTCAGAAAACTGGGTGTTGAAATTAATGCATCCGATAAATATAAAACCAAGGACGGAAAACAGATGCCTGTGCCCCAGAATCTAATAAATGTCTGAAAATGAATACTGATGTTGTAGTGATAGGAGGGGGCGCTGCAGGTATGGAGGCAGCCGGAAGAATAGCTCAGGCAGGTTATTCTGTTTCAGTACTTGAGAAGAAAAGTGAAACAGGAGGCAACCTCGTGAACTGGTACCAGTTGTTTCCCGACAGAAAAGACAGCAGGGAAGTTCTTGGCTATCTTAATAATGTTGTCAGGAATGAAAAGCTTAAGATGCTTACCAGTACTTCCGTAAAATCAGTTGACAGGCAGAAAGGAGTGTACAGGATAAAAACAAGTTCAGGTGAAATAATTGATACTGAAGCTATTGTTGTTGCCACAGGATTTGACCTTTTCAAAAGCGAAAGAAAGGAAGAATACGGCTATGGGATCTATGAGAATGTTTATTCTTCCGCCGATCTTGAGAAAATGTTCCGTGCTGCTGAAGTGAAACTTAAAAACGGTACCCTGCCACAGAAGATAGGAATGGTGCATTGTGTTGGATCAAGGGATGAAAAATCAGGTAACATATATTGTTCCAAATTATGTTGTGTAACTGCTGTGAAACAGGCTATTGAGCTCAGGGAGATGCTTCCTGCTTCAAAAGTCTTTTGCTTCTACATGGATATGAGGATGGGTGGGGCACATTATGAGGAACTTTATCTTGAAGCACAGGAAAAACACTCTGTAAATTTCATTCGCGGCAAAGTGTCGGAAGTTGGAGAAGCGCATAATGGCAAACTTATAGTAAAGGTTGAGGACACTCTTGCAGGACGGCCTTTGAGAATGGAGCTCGACATGCTTGTTCTGATGGCGGGAATGGAAATGTCAGGAGGTGGTAAGGAGATATCGGAGCTTCTTGACCTGGATACAGGTGATAACAGGTTCTTTAAAAGTACTGATAATCATTTTGGAAGCAATATGAGTAACAGTGAAGGAGTATTTTATGCCGGGACCTGTATTGCACCTATGAGCATTCCGGAAACTATTTCTCATGCGCGTGCCGCCGCAGTTGATGTAATTCAATATCTAAAAAGCGCAAAATGAATAAATTCGGCTATTCAGTTGCGCAACCACGGGTTATTGATTATGAGTCGAATGACCGCAGCCTCTCAGAATATCTGAATGCTCTGGAACCATCTTTCCGGCGATGCATCGAATGCGGAGGTTGCTCAGCCACATGCACAGCTGCAGCTTATACTTCTTTCAGCCTGCGTGAACTGCATGTGCTCATCCGCAGGGGAGAAAGCAGAAAGATACAATCAGCCCTGAAAAAATGCATGTTATGCGGCAAATGCACTCTCGTTTGTCCGCGCGGAGTAAATACCCGTAACGTTATAACCCTTGCCCGTAACTTTAAAGTGTCACTGAACAATGCAGTTTGATCCCTTTGTTATACCATTCAATATAGGACTGTACTTTATTCTGATATATGCAGTTGTAAGGTCAGTGATCTGGTTCAGGGAACTTTCACGCCCCGACAAACTGAGGCTG
>JAKLDT010000244.1 GCA_022703405.1 Bacteroidota bacterium
TTCGTACAGAACTCTTCTTTATGACAAGTGAAGACTTTCCTGCTGAAGAAGAACAGTTTGAATTCTATCTGCAGGCAGCCATTGCAGCCGGAAAGAAACCTGTAATAATACGTACACTTGATATCGGTGGTGATAAACAACTCCCGTATTTCTCACTTCCGGCTGAGAGCAATCCTTTCCTGGGTTACCGGGCAATCAGGATTTCGCTCGACAGGCAGGAGCTCTTCCTTACTCAGGTTATGGCTATACTAAGAGCTTCAATGTACGGCAATCTGAAGATAATGCTGCCAATGATTTCAGGGATTAATGAGCTCAGAGAAGCAAAGGAAATCATAAACATTGCAAAAAGCCGTCTTGCAGCCTCGGGCAAAAGATTCAGAGAGAATATTGAGACAGGCATAATGCTTGAGATACCATCTGCCGCTATGATGACAGGACTCCTGGCACGTGAAGCAGATTTTTTCAGCATAGGAACAAATGATCTGTGCCAGTACACAATGGCCGTTGACCGCATGAACAGCAAAGTTGCCGGACTCTATGATCATTTCAATCCTGGTTTCCTGCGCCTTGTTGCCACAGCTGTTGAACAGGCACACCAGCACGGCAAACCGGTGGGAATGTGCGGGGAAATGGCTTCCGATCCCCTTGCTGTTCCTCTGCTTATTGGAATGGGTTTAAGGGAGTTCTCAATGCCGGCATCTTCAATACCTGTAGTGAAACAGATCATAAATTCATGCAGCGCCGGCAACTGCGAGAAAATGTGGAAAAAAGTCATGAGAATGGACAAGCAGGAAGATATCAGGCTCTTCCTGAAAAATGAGATGAAATGATAAAAGCAGACTATGTTATAATTGATCCGCTGGGCATGCATGCACGACCAGCCACAGCGCTTCTGAAACTGTCAAGAAATTATAAATCGGCAGTTACAATTCAGAAAGCAGGAAAGTCGGTTCCTGTAAAAAGCATGATAAACATCCTGGGGATGGCTGTTAAGGCAGGTGATACTGTTACAATAATAACAGAAGGAGAGGATGAACAGGCTGCCGCCCTGGCAATGGAGCATTTTTTTACTGTTGAAATGAAGAACTTCTAACAATCTGATAATATGAAAATTACAATAACACCAACAGAGAAAGAATTTGATGTAGCTGCCGCATGGAGGATAATTTCGCAGATGCTCTGTAAACCTGATGCTGTTATAGGCTTGTCAACCGGTCAGACAACAATGGGCATGCACAAGGTTGTTTCTGATATTTTCAGTCAGTATCCATTTGATGTTTCGTGCATAACGCTGTTCAATGTTGATGAGCTCACTAACCTGCCAAGAGAATACCCGGGAAGCTGTTATACAATGATTAAGACCCAGCTAGCTGATCCTCTTGGAATACCTGAAGAAAATTTTATAATGCCGCCTACACTCTCTGATGATTTTGAAGCTGAATGCCGCCTTTTTGAGAAGAGGCTTGCAGAAAGAGGAGGCGCAGACCTTCAGATGCTGGGAATAGGAACTAACGGGCATATTGGTATAAACCAGCCCGGAACACCCTTTGAAAGTGAAACCTGGGTATCGCCTATGGACCCTGATTTTGAGGCAAGGGTAAGGCGGGAAACAAAGGTTCCGCCTGAGACTGTCCTGGGTGGCCTTACAAGAGGGATAAGCAACATAATGCACACAAAAAAACTGATCCTTGTTGCAAAAGGCGCCCATAAGGCAGAGATTATTGCAAAGGCCATCCTTGGACCGGTAACAACGGATATTCCGGCTTCAGTGATTCAGCTGCACCCCGATTGCGAAATACTCCTTGATGCAGAGGCTGCTTCAGGGATAACAGGCAAAATCTGACAGGAGATTCAATCTTATTTCTTTTCGAAGACGTTACCTTTTTTATCGGAAGCAACTACCCAGCGGAGTCCGTTGATGATCAGCATGTCCTGGGTGGCATCCCCGAATACATTTTCGCCATGGCCCATGTTCATGTATATCATCCTGTAGTCTGTATTAGTCCATACAACAGGCAGATCGCCGTCGGGAACTATATCCTTCAGCCCGAGCGGATAATTCTCAGGTGAAAGCGAAACAAGCACCTTTATATTCTTTCTTTCCCTTGGACTTGGTTTCCATTGGTACCATTCATTGATGGGAGAAACAAAAGTCTGGGGCAATCCTTTTGTTACATCATGGGTCTGATCATCCACGAGCAGTTTTGCAGGCATTGGCGGCCAGTTATTCCGGTAAAAGACCCCTCCTCCAAGGAAATCGAGCAGCCAGGGCCATTTTGTTGATTTGTCATTATAGGCTGCTACATGAAATCCGAACCAGCCTCCGCCGTTTTCCATATATTTCTCAAAAGCAGCCCGTTGTGCGGGACTGTGAGGAAAATCATTTATCATCATCACAACTGAGTAGTCTTTCAGCTTCTCATCATTCAGATCAGCCATGTTACTTGTTGTATCAAATACAAAACCATTGCCTTTTGTAAGGTCCTTAAAAAAGAAAATTGCAGCTTTAGCAAAATCAACATGGTCCTTTTCAACCTTTGTTGAGTAGAACGCCAGCATTTTGAAACGTGGAAACTGGGCTTGCAGCTGAATCGTCAGCATAAACAAAATCATAAGCCAGAAAAACTTTCTGACCATTCTATTTTCTATCATCTTCATATTAAAACATTTATAAATACTCTTAATAAAAACAATCCACAACTGTGGAAAATATGAAATCCTTTTTAACCACAAAGAACACTAAGTAAATTCACAAAGAACACAAAGGTTTAAAAATCTGTCATCTGACTTTGTGCGCTTTGTGTGAACTTTGTGCACTTTGTGGTTAAAAATTTCTGAAACTCATTTACTTCCCTGATGTCCATTTAATTGCATTCGCAAACATAGTTGTAAAGTCCTTTGACTGAAGCAATGAGCCGTCATGTCCCATCAGGAAATAGACATTTCTTGCCTTCATTTTTTCATTCACCCACACAACAGGGTGATCTCCCATTTTTATATCAGATGGCGGACTATATGTTGACTCATCAACAGTTGCAAGCACATGCACATTTGGCCGGGGACTCTTATTGTAAGTATACCATTCATCTTTGTCGAGCACGAATGATTTTGAAACACCTTTCATAACCGGATGTTTCTGATCCTCAACACTAACCTTTGCTGATGCTGTTGCAGCAATATAGTTTTCGAACCTTATGCTGCCCATAAAATCAGAGAACCAGATCCACATCGGATAACCGTCGAATTCACCCAGGAGTGTTGCATGATGGAATCCTACCCAGCCTCCCCTGCCCTCTTCAATATACTTAATAAATGCCGACATTGCCTTTTCCGGCCAGGTATAGGGAGGATAGTCAAGCTGAATGAATACCTTATAATTCTTAAGGTATTCCTCATCTATCAAATTAGCTTTATTAATTACCGTTAATTCAAGCTTATTATCTGCTGCATATTTGTCGAGCCATTTAAGGGCTGCCGCTGCAAAGCTTTCATGCTGTCCTCCCCGTTCAGTAAGAACAAGGATTTTGTTGGCAGGTTTCTGAGCTTCTGCCGGAACTCCCTTAATTAAACAGACAGTAATTATTAAAACAGCTGCCCGGATGAAAAAGCATCTTTTCATATTTTTTTAAAGTTTGTCATTTCTTCATTTCAGGTTCTGCTGCCCATATTATGGCATTGCGCATAAGCTTAGTAAAATTCGGATCGGTACATGCGGTTGTGTCATGTCCTATACCGATATACACCGCTTTTCTGAATTTTTCATTTACCCATATCATTGGGTGGTCACCCATCGGGATTGCTGGTTTATATGATTTTTCATCAGCTGTAGCCAGAACGTGCACCTTTGCCCTCGGACTTTTATTGAATTCATACCATTCATCATAAAACCTGAAAGATTCAGGCAGATCTTTTGTGACAGGATGGTTCCTGTCCTCAACGACTATTGTTCCAGTCTGTTTTTCGGGATGTGGTGAATATATTATATCGCCCATCAGATGCTCAAACCACATCCAGTAAGGGGCATCAGGGCCTTTGAACTGTGTACCGG
>JAKLDT010000245.1 GCA_022703405.1 Bacteroidota bacterium
GACAAGCTAGGGATAACATATCCGCAATATCTTGTATTAATGGTATTGTGGGAAAATGATCGCCTGCAGGTAAATGACATCTCTAAAAAGCTCATTCTCAACACCAATACAATCACTCCATTGCTTAAACGCATGGAAAAACAGGGGCTTGTAATCAGGAAACGCTCTGAAAAGGACGAACGCAGTGTTCTTATTCAGCTTACTAAAAAAGGCCTTGCCCTTAAAACCGAAGCGTCTCTTATTCCCGAGGAACTGATAAAACGATTCTCAGACAGCGACTTAAAAACAAAGGATCTTGTCATGCTGAAAGAATACCTTAATTCAATAATCTCATTTTTATCAAAATGAAAGCAGGAAGCAATCTGATTTGCTGACTTATTTATTGAGAAGTCTTGTTGATGTTCAGATCATTTATATTTTCGCGTATTTCATGCAGCAATCCAGGAAACATTTCCTTCAGTTTTGTTAAATATTTCTAAAAACATACTGCCTGATGATCAGTATGCTGAGAATATTAAAAGGATATTTTAGCTTTATACTGCCGAACTTAATAAAATGCGAAAATACCTTATTGCGACTCATGGCTCATTTGCAGGAGGAATATGCACATCCCTTGAAATGATTGCCGGTAAAAATGAGAATATTTATCTTATTGAAGGCTATACCGAAAACAGCAGGCCTGTTGATGTACAGCTTGACTCCGTTATGGAAAGTATTTCTGCTGATGATGAACTTTTCATTTTTACAGACCTCATGGGAGGAAGCATCACAAATCAGCTCATGAAGCTGGCAACTAAAAAGAATGTATTCCTCATCTCCGGTCTCAACCTTCCGCTATTGCTTGAGATAGTTCTTGCAGGAGAGGACATTCCAGCTGAAGATCTTATAGAATCCGCAATAACAAATGCAAGAGAGCAGATCCTTTTCGTAAATAAATTAATCCCTCAAACTGATGATAAAACTGACCAGGATTGATGACCGCCTCGTTCACGGACAGGTATCATTCACATGGGTCCCTTCCCTTGATATTAACTGCCTTCTTGTTGCTAATGACAAAATTGCTGCGGATGAATTCCAGAAAATGGCCTTTAACCTTGCCAAGCCCCCTACTGTAAAGCTTCTGATTCATAACATAAACCAGGCTGCAGCCTTTCTTAATGATCCTAAAAGCAGCAATGCCAGAATCCTTGTACTTGTGAACAATGTTGCTGATGCTTTCAGGCTCGCTCAGGATGTAAAGGAAATTACTTCAGTTAATTTCGGAGGAATAAGGATGAAACCAGGAGCCAGGCTGATATCAAAAGCAGTGGCTCTTGATGAAAATGATATCGCAATAATAAGGCAGATGCTGGAGAAAGGCGTTGAGTTGGAGCTAAGACAGGTGCCAGGCGACAGGAAACAGGCAGTGGAATCATTATTTTAAAACAACTGAAATGACTTCTGCATATCTGCTTATCATGGCTGTTGTGATGTTCGGTCACATGGAAGACTTCCTCGGAGCCGCACTTCTGAGCAGACCACTTGTCCTGGGGCCGCTTGTTGGAATAGTGCTGGGCGACCCGGTGCAGGGAATAATAATCGGAGCTACCCTCGAGCTTATATTCATGGGAAATATAAAAGTGGGAGCAGCAATCCCTCCTGATGTCATAACAGGAGGAGTGCTCGGAACTGCGTTTGCGATAATGTCAGGGAAGGGAGCAGAAATTGCACTTGCGATAGCTGTTCCTGTTTCGATAATTGCAGAGATGATAATCAGCGGTCTGTTTGTCCTGAGGCCTGTACTGAACAGCCGGTTTGAAAAATATGCTGAATCGGGCGATTACAGGAGGATTGAGATTCTTCATATAGCGTCAGGACTTGCAAAGCCTGTTCTGATGGGTTTGCTTGCCTTCCTTGCCCTGCAGCTTGGAGATGAAGTGATGAAACGTTTCCTCGATTCAATACCTGCCTGGGTACAGTCAGCACTTACAGTTGCGGGAAATATGCTGCCGGCAGCAGGTTTCGCCCTGCTTATGAACCTTATGTTCAATAAAAAAGCTGCAGCTTACTTCTTCCTTGGCTTCATTCTGGCAAGCTATCTCAAACTGCCAATGATAGCAATAGGCGGACTGGGAGTCATAATTGCCCTGATAATTACCGATCTGAATAGCAAAAAGCAGCCTGCAGACAATGATGATTTCAGTGATATACCTGATGAAGGTACAGCTAAAACAGGGACTCTTGTAAACAAAGGTGATCTGAGAAAAGTCTTTTTCAGGTCACTGGCGCTGGAAGCCAATTTCAACTTTGAATCCTGGCAGAATACAGGTTTTGCCTTCTCAATGATACCAGTGCTGAAGAAGCTTTACAAGACAAAAGAACAAATGGCTTCAGCCCTGAAAAGGCATCTTCAGTTTTTCAATACAACTGCTCATGGATCAACTCTTATAATGGGCATTACAGCGGCTATGGAGGAGCAGAATTCAGGCAGGGAAGATTTTGATTCTGAATCGATTAATGCAGTCAAATCAGGATTGATGGGCCCACTGGCCGGGGTATTTGACTCCCTTTTCTGGGGGACTCTTAAGGTTATTGCTGCCGGTGTGGGAATATCCCTTGCAATAAACGGAAATTCACTCGGACCTCTTCTGTTTATCCTGATCTTCAACATACCTCACATCGCATTAAGATACAATCTGACCTTTATTGGATACAACACAGGGAACAGGTTCCTGCAGGATCTTGCAAAAAGCGGGATCATGGATAAACTTACAACAGGTGCGACAATACTTGGCATGATGGTCATCGGAGCAATGCCGGCAATACTGATGCCGGTAAAAACGCCAATAATGATTGGAGCCCAGGGCTCGCAGGTGGCACTTCAGGGCATACTTGACCAGCTTGCTCCCGGGATCTTGCCGCTGGGACTAACCTTTCTGACATTCTGGTTTGTAAGGAAGAATATTAAAACAACATGGATACTTCTTGGAATTCTTGCACTTGGTTTCCTGGGAAGCATCCTTCATATATTTGTCTGAAAAACAAAAAACAATGAAAGGAAGCGGATTATCACCGGGAATTGCAACAGGAAAAGCTCTGATAATAAGAAGGAAGGAGCCTGTCAGCGCTGTCCGCTACCTTGAGAATGAGGAGCAGAAATCAGATGAGATAAAAAGCTTCGACCTTGCAGTTGAGGCTGCCGTGAACGAGATCAGGAAAATAATCGAGGTTTGCGGCTCAAACTTCAGACCTGATGATATCTCAATACTCGAAACCCAGACAGAATTCATAGCTGACAGCCAGTTAAGGAACGACGTTGCCGATTGCATCAGTAAGGATAACATGACTGCTGTAAGCGCTGTAAGGAAGGTTACCGGAGAAATGGCAAAGACTTTCGGTGAAATGAATGATGAATATCTCAGGGCGAGGGTCACAGACATACAGGATGCAGGAAACCGCATTGTAAGATATCTCTTGCGGGGTGAGGAATATACTGTCCCGGTAAAAAACAGGGACACAATACTTGTTGCAGAGGACATCACTCCCACTGAAGCCCTGACTCTGGATTCAAAGCTGATCTGCGGAATTCTAACGGCCGAAGGAGGAAGAACTTCCCATGCTGCGATAATTGCAAGGTCGAGGGGCATCCCTGCAGTAGGCGGGTGCGGACCTGAAATTATGAGTATTCCCGACAATGAAACAGTAATAATTGATGGCACAAGCGGCGAGGTGCTTATAAATCCTTCCTCCAAAACAATCAAAGAATACGAGAAAAGAAAAAAGGATTTTGACAGCAATGCAGAAATGCTAAGGCAGTTGCGCGACAAACCTGCAATCACAAAAGACGGCACAGCGGTTGCTCTCTATGGTAACATAAGCAGTTTTAAAGAAATTGAGAACCTCACCGAATGTGGTGGTGAAGGTGTCGGACTGCTTCGTACAGAACTCTTCTTTATGACAAGTGAAGACTTTCCTGCTGAAGAAGAACAGTTTGAATTCTATCTGCAGGCAGCCATTGCAGCCGGAAAGAAACCTGTAATAATACGTACACTTGATATCGG
>JAKLDT010000246.1 GCA_022703405.1 Bacteroidota bacterium
CATCTCATTTATTATTTCCTGCTTTTGCGGTCTTTCAACATTCTGAGGTTTTTCTGCCTGGCATTTCCAGCAGATATCAAATTCATTTTCAACAAGTTCTTTGCAGGCAGGACATTTCCAGTATTTTTCCCGGTACATATCTATTTGTTTATCAGTCAGCTCAGTATCCGGTTTTTCAAAAATATTAAACATCTCATTTATATCATCCCTGATAATTTCAGTTTCACTCCGTGAGGCTTTGATTGCATTGTCTAACAGATCGGTGAAGTCCTTCTCCGAGATTAGTTCTCTCTCCCTGGCAACAATCAGTACCGCATGGAATACATCAATTACAATGTCTGAGGGATTATCAATGATTTCATAAATCTTTTCATCACTGTATGTTGCCGTAAAATCGTGAAAAGCATTGTTCTTTTCCCATTTCAGCTGTTTGACGTACTTTGACTTTTTTGAGTAATTCAGCCTAACCTGTTCTGTGATCTTTTCCTTCAGGTCGTAGGACATAATACCTCTGTCAACTGCCACGTAAAGGGCGGCTTCAGTCATTTCAGGCTTGTATGAGATATACCTGGTGATAATTTTTTCAATTTCAGGAGTGTCCTTCTCTTTAAGAAAGGTAATAAATGAGCTATATTCCTCATTATTAAGATCATGCATGTCGGGATTAAATTCGTCTGTCATATACTCAAATGGAAAATGATTTTTACTGGTTCTTTTTTAAAAGCAGTTCTGCTGCAAAATTTATCTGTTCCGGATTACCGAGCAGGTAAACAATATCTTCATCCATAATGACAGTATCAGGAACCGGATGCTCAATTATTTCGGTTCCACGTCTTATTGCAAGTAATGTGACTCCGGTGTTTTTCCTGAGGTCAATTTCAATAAGTGACTTATTCCCTGCAACAGAACCTTCTTCAACAGTGACTGCTGAGATGCTGATATTCGGGAATTCGTCAAGAATTGAAGGCTGGTTTACAAGGTCTTTCACACTGAATTCTCCGAGGCTCGTGTTTCGGATATGTGTGAGTATCCTGTTCACCTCCTTCTGGGGAATCAGCCTCTGAACAAGGATCCTATTGAGAAGGTCAATTGCAATCTCAAGTTTTTCGGGTACAACCTGATCAGCTCCCGATTTGTAAAGCAATTCAACATTCCTCAGCAGAGTGGCTCTTGCTATTATAAAGGCGCCTTTATTTATGGCCCTTACTTTTTCAATAATAGCCATTGAAGGTATCAGGCTTCCTATAGAGACAACAACAATATCCGCCGTATCAGCATGTGCCTTTTTCAGAATCGGGACATTTACTGCGTCACCGTATATGACATTGTTGCCCTCATTCATCTTTTCCCTTGCCAGAGCAGGATCGAAAATAATTGAAATGTGTTCTATATTGTTCAGCCTGGCCATTGTTGAGAGCTTAGTGGCGCTGGCATCCTTTCCTATAATGACAAGGTGATTCCTGAAATCGGGTATTTCCATTTCTTCAAGAGGGAACAGTCCGTCAACAATAACGCGCGGGAGCTTTAGCTTAAGGAGAGAGCCGGCAATTGGTTTGCCCAGGTAAATAAGAAATGGGGTGAGTGCCATAGTAATAACAGCAACAGACAGGAAAAGGTGAAAATAGAAGTCTGAAATTATGGCTTTGTCAAATCCGATTTTTGCCAGAACAAAGGAGAATTCCCCTACCTGGCTGAGGGCCATTCCTATCATCACAGATCCCAGCAGGGTATGACCAAGAAGGAAGCCTGTCCCGGCGGAAATTACGATTTTAATTGACAGCAGGGCAATTACGCTTATGATCACAATAAGGTAATTATCAATTACAAATGTTATGTCAAGAAGCATTCCGATTGAAACGAAAAAGAAACTGGCAAACACATCTTTTATAGGTTGAAAGTTTCCGAAGGCATTATAGGAATACTCTGATTCAGAGATCATCAGGCCTGCAAGGAAGGCTCCGAAAGCCAGAGACATTCCAAGTTTTGAGGTTAGCAATGCTATTGCAAAACAGATGAGAAAGATGCTCATCATGAAAAGTTCCTGGTTCTTTGTAAGGGCAATAAGGTGCAGTAACTTTGGTATTATCCACTTGTAACCGGCATAAACAATTACAATAATTATCGCAACTTTGGCTGCCATCATCAGAATCTCTGACTGCAGATTGACAGAATTGTCTGCCAGAATATTTCCGAAAAGAAGCAGGGGAGCAAGCAAAAGGTCCTGATAAATCAATATTCCAAGAACTGTCCTTCCATAGTTTGAGGTCAGTTCCGAACGTTCCTGGAGTATTTTCAGAACAAGTGCAGAACTGCTGAGTGCGGCGAGAAAACCAATGTAGATGCCACTCTCCATCCTCATGCCGAAAAGGTATACGACAAAAAGAAATACAAGGGCTGTTGAAGTGACCTGTATGAACCCTCCAAGAAATACACGCTTTCTTATTTTTAGCAGGTGCTGAAGCGAGAACTCCATGCCTATCGTGAACAACAGCAGTACAACCCCGATTTCAGCAATGAGATCTATCCTGTGACTGTCACTTACTAGCGAGAGAAGGTGAGGGCCCGCGATAATGCCTGTGAGAAGGTATCCCAGAACTGAAGGCAACCTGAACCTGTGGAATATAAGGTTGACCAGGGTCGACAGCGCAAAAATTATTACAATATCCTTTAGTATAGACAATTCCATAATTCTGCAATCAGGTATCCCGAATGATATAAATATACGAAAAAACAGCTATCCCTGATATTCAGTTTTAAATGACCCAAAACGAAAATTAATTTTACAGCAGGGGGGTCAGGTCAGACAAATAGATTGTACACTTGTCTGAAATTTATGCTTCTTAAGTTCAGAGATGATAAGTGTTAATTATACACTTAATAATAAATGATCAGATAATGTATTGATTATGTTGATATTGCTTTTGTTGGCAGTGTTTGTTACATGTATTTTTCCCTGTTCTGAAGGTTCAGGAGTGCTCCCAGAAGAAAAAGAACCGAACCGGTCAGAAGGATTATCCTGTTCCTGAAAGTTACGAGGGCCCAGCTGGTTTCATTCATTTCGTATGGAATATTATACGGATTAAGGAAGATATTCCACTGGCTTCTGCCAAGGGCTGAATCCCCGAACATCATGAACAGAATACCAATTATAATCAGTATTACTGCTGTTCCGTTCCCGTTCCTGATTACCGTAGAGAGAAAAAATCCCAGCATGCCCATAAACAGGACAGGGACCATTATCTGCAGGGTAACAGGGAGAATTCTGAATTTCACTATAAGGACTGATGAGAGGAAGGTGAAGAAGAGGAGTATTGTGAATGCCATAATGAAAATCAGAATAATCCTGACAAGCCATACCTTATATCTGTAGTCAGGTATCCCGAACAGGATCTCTATCGTTCTGGCATCCATGTCGTTCTGTATGCCGAATACGGCAGGATAAAATACAAGCAGCAAGCCTGAGAAGAGGAATACACCGAACAGATCCTCCATCCTGGATACATTGTTTGAAAATACATAGATCACCGACAAACCAAGGTAGAAAATAACGGAACCTGTAAGGAACCAGATGAACTTATTCGAGAAAATAATTCTCAGGTTGCAGGAAATCATCTTCCAGACAAGATCGGTATAGTTCCGCAGCTTATTAATACTCATTGTGTTAACTTGTCACTGTTTATAACTTCATGGCGGGAGCCTCTGAGCAACCAAAGGTATGCATCCTCCAGGCTCGGTTTTACACTGACGGCATTTTCTCCGGGGGCATCTTCTGAAATAACCCTCACTCTTACTTTGTCACCGTCGGACATGTGATGCACAACAAGATGATTTTCAACAAATTTCTGGAAATCCTCTGTCTGTAGAGTCATCTGCCAAACATGCCCCTCAGCTTCTTTTGTCATGTCAATAGGTTTTCCAAGATAGCTCAGTCTGCCTTTGTTTAATACTGCAACCTGGTTGCATGAGCTTGATATATCCTCAATGATATGGGTTGAAAAGATGACAACCCTTTCACGACTAAGCTCAACAAGAAGGTT
>JAKLDT010000247.1 GCA_022703405.1 Bacteroidota bacterium
GTAAATACTATTCAGATTGCCGAAGCTCTTAAGGAAAAAGGCTTCGATATCGACCGCAAGAACATCACTCTTCCCCTCGACCAGATTAAGGAAGTTGGAAGCTACAAGGCAGTTGTCAAGCTTCACAGGGAAGTTAAAGTTGATATAGATTTTGAAATTGTTGCAGAATAGTGCAATAAGGCATAATTAATAAGGCGGGTGTCTCAAAAGGACACCCTTCTTTTTTGGCTTAAACTCAATCAATATTCCGGATTAATACTTATCGTGGAAGTCTTTCTTCCTTTCATATTTGAGGTCACCCAGCACTGAAGCCTTGGCTCTTATTGTGAAATTCCATCCTTTCATCGTGCCGTTCGGAACCCAGTTGAAATTCATTATCCAGCAATGCAGGTCACGGCGTATACCAATCTGTGTCATTGTAAGGGTTTTGGTCGTGAAGTCGTACCCGCTGGTAAAATCAGCCAGCATTTTTTTGGTAATCGTTACACTGCCATTGAACGACAGTGTCTGGGATATTGTCGATTTGAGGGCAGGTTTTGAATAATTTAAACTGTAGCTTACATTAAAGGTCCATGGCATCTCAAATGCCTGATATCCATATAGATCGCTTTTAATTGACTCCATCTGGTCATGTCCTCCTTCTTCTTCATTCCCTCCAACCCTCTGGCTTACAGGTCCTGTTGACTGAGGACCACCTGCAGTTCCGGATTCTTTCCCCATCAGGAGCCTGTCGAGACTAAAATCAACGCTGGCACCAAAACCGGTAAGCCTCATTAATTTGCGGTTTGTGGAATACAGAAATTTATCCGTCTCATTGCCGGTTGAGTCCAGACTATACAATGAAAAGCCTCCTCTTGCAGAAATATTGATATTCTCCATCAGGGTTGTCCTTGCTGTCATTGATACTGGCGCCCAGTTCTTTGATTCAGCAAAAATGTCATAACTGGTGTTAATACCAAAATTGTCAATTATTTTGACCTTCTGAGGCACTCCGGTTGTATCATCCTTTGCCAGTACCTTTGCCTCCACAAGGTTTACAAGTCCGAACGACAATGAACCATTCCGCTTGGGTGACGAAGGAGTACCATATATATTACCTTCAAAAACCGAGTACTCTTCAAAAGCTGATGCCGATGAATTTGTCTGTACTTTTTTATACATTCCTGAAGTGAGCCCCGGAACCTCGGGTACATAACTGAATCCGACAGACGGTTTTATAACGTGGCGGACTGCCTGGACTCTTGATTCCGGATTCAGGAAAGTGTACATTCCAAAGATCTGTGGATTGTATCCCGCTGAAATGGCAGGATTGACAGCCTGGCCGTAAAACATTCCTTCAAGAGTGTCCTTTACCACTTTCCCTGTTTCTTCGTCCCAGTGCTTCTCCATCTTTCTGGAATACAAAACCCCGGAATAAGTCAGAGAAGGTGAGATATTAAAGTTTTTAAAAGGCCGCAGCTGTATACTTAAAGGAGCATCATGCTTGAAACCGTTCTTCATGCTCTGTGCGCCTTCCGGCTTAAAAAGAAGACTGTCGTAGGTGCTGATCCTGTTATCAAGTGAAGATGAATACTGGAACTGCAGTTCCTGATACCATTTTGTTTTTCCGCTCTGCCTGCCCATCTTCAAAGGGTAAATCCTTGACATATTGAAACTTACCTTAGGCAGGTTTACATCCACGGTCTTGGTCTTTACGTTCTGACTGTGGTTCATGCTTGTGGATAAGTTGAATGGAGTACCTGCCCACGATTTTGAATAACTTATGCTCGATTGCCTAGTTGTTGTTACGTGGTCCATTACATTGTAACTGTTCTGCTTATCATAGCCGCTTGAGCTCATGTTCACACTTGCAGAAAACCTTGAGCCGGGTGCAGCTTTTGCATCCTGGGCAAACTGCCATCCAACACGGTAGTTTGTCGATTCACCATAATCTTCAAGACCTTTATGCCCTGTAATATTGCTTGCATAGCTGAAATTAAAATTGCCGTTATACTTGTATAGCTTATTATAATTTGTAACAACATTCGCCAGCCATGTACCATTTGAATATATGTCTCCCTTGATGCTAAGGTCCATATAGCTGTTTACGCTGAAGTAATAGCCCATGTCCTTGAACGAATATCCTCTTTCCCTTTCCTGTCCGAAGCTGGGGAAAAGAATACCAGATGCAGAATGGTGGGTGTTGATCGGGAAATAACCGAAGGGGATAAAAAGTGGCAGCGGAATGCCCTCCACAACAAGGTTGCCGGGGCCGGAAACAATTTTCTTTCCCGGATAAACCCTTGCCTTTGGCATATTTATATAGAAATGAGGTGTATCAGCCTCACAGGTTGAATATGTGCTTTTTGCAATATTTGAGGTGCCGTCTTCAAGCAATTTGGTGTAGGAACTGTGGACAAGACCTTCATCCTGCTTTGTTATAATGTTCTTTACAAGAGCCTTCTTTGTTTTGATATTGTATGTAAGCTCATCAGCCTTGAACTCATTATTGCCCTCTCTGAACACCGGTGTACCTTTAAGTTTTCCGCTTGTATCAGGCCTTCCTGCTGCAAACAGTAAATTATTGCTCATGTTGAAGATCATGGAGTCGGCCTTTATCTCTATCTCCCCATAAGTAACAACTGCCTGGTCAATCAATATTACCTTCTTATTACGGATATCGCGTTTTACCGAACCGGCTGCTGAATATGTAACCTGCTGATCAATTGCGTTGGGTGATAATTTCCTGAATCCGGGTTTAAGGCTGTCGGCAAGCACTGAATCTGCAGGAGATATAAGCATCAGGGAATCCTTTACTGTCTCCTGTGCCTGCAAGGGCATTGAGGCGGCAATCATCAGCCACAGAACAAGGAACCTGATTTCTTTAAAAAAATACAACTTAAATACTAATTTTGTATAGTTTTTGTGCAAACTGTGATGCCAGCGCAAAACTAATAAAAAACATCAACTTCGGATGATACCATATATTAAAAACGTTAAAGGGCAGGACAATCATACAATAAGCCTTAAATTATTTCTGGCAGCATTTGTATTACTGCTTCCAGTTACCTCATTTTCAACAGCTGATTACACAAAAAAATGGACAATAGTAATTGATGCAGGACATGGAGGGAAGGATCCCGGAGCCCTGGGATCATCAGGCAGCAGAGAAAAAGATATAACACTTAACATTGCTCTTAAAACCGGAGACTATATAGAAAAAAACCTCAAAAATGTTTCTGTGATATACACACGAAAAAATGACATTTTTCCTGATTTGAAGGACAGGGCAGAGATTGCAAATAAGAACAATGCAGACCTGTTTATATCAATCCATGCGAACTCGGCTTCTTCGAAAAAGATAGGAGGTGCCGAGACATTTATCATGGGGCTTGCAAAGGACGAGGCTAACCTGCAGGTCGCAATTAAGGAAAATGAGGTAATCCTCCTTGAGAATGATTACTCAACAAAGTATGAGGGCTTCGATCCTAAATCACCTGAATCTTATGTAATGTTCACTCTGATGCAAAACGTTCACCAGGATCAGAGTACCTTGCTGGCTGCGAAAATTCAGTCCCAGTTCAGAGACAAGGCAAACAGGAACGACAGAGGTGTAAAACAGGCCGGATTCTGGGTGCTTTATATGACTACAATGCCAAGTGTTCTTGTAGAGACGGGATTTATAACCAATCCGGCTGAGGAAAAATATCTTAATTCAGCCCAGGGTCAGGACTATCTGGCTTCAGCTATCTACAGAGCCTGCAAGGAATATATAACTGAAATTGACAGGAGAAGCGGCATATCAGCATCAGTTGAACCGGAAAAAAAGGATACAGTAGAACTTATTGCTGAAAATAACGAGCTTGTTTTCATGGTGCAGGTCGCAACATCTTCAGCCAGGAATGAAATAAAACCTGAAAATTTCAAGGGACTCAACAACATAACCGAAATAGCGGAAAATGACCGCTATAAATATCTTGCAGGAAGTTTTTCTGAATATACCGAAGCAGTGAAATTCAGAAAAAAAATATCAGATCTGTATCCTGAT